>NZ_VATT01000015.1:0-251008 GCF_005781225.1 Escherichia sp. E4736
TTGTGTGAAGTGATTCACATCTGCCGTGTCGATGGAGGCGCATTATAGGGAGTCAGCTCAGGAAGACAAGCGGAAAAATGCATTTTTATTTCAACCGCTCATCTTTTAGTCATTACACCGATTTTTGCTGCTTTTTTATCGCTTGCGGCAGGTCTGCCAGGCTATTTAACACCCAATCCGCCGCCGTTTCTGCTTCAGGGGTAATAGGTTTACCCGTACGCACCAGCACTTTTGTTCCCACGTTCGCCGCAGCCGCTGCCTGCATATCTTCTAATTTATCGCCCACCATATAAGAAGCGGCCATATCAATATGCAAATAATCGCGTGCCGACAAAAGCATCCCCGGATGTGGTTTGCGGCAGTCGCAGACCTGGCGAAACTCTTCAACACTACCCTGCGGATGATGCGGGCAATAATAGATGCCATCCAGATCAACATCGCGGTCCGCCAGCGACCAGTCCATCCACTCGGTCAGCGTTTCAAACTGTGCTTCAGTAAATTTACCGCGAGCAATGCCAGACTGGTTGGTTACTACCACCAGCGCGAAGCCCATTTTTTTTAGCTCGCGCATGGCGTCAATAACACCGTCGATAAATTCAAAGTTGTCGATCTCATGGACATAGCCGTGATCGACATTAATGGTGCCATCACGGTCAAGAAAAATTGCGGGTACGCTCTTCGCCACCTTTTATAGCTCCTTAATAAGGCATGTGACGCTAGTATCGCATGTTTCGACCAGCAAGAAAGTGCTCTTCGCATAAACCTGATTGATTTAGACGTCTGGATGCCTTAACATCCATTTCATTGACGGCGTTGCCCGTTCCAGGCATTCGAAATGCCACGACTAACTTAATGACGATAATAAATAATCAATGATAAAACTTTCGAATATCACCAAAGTGTTCCACCAGGGCACCCGCACCATCCAGGCGTTGAACAACGTCAGCCTGCATGTGCCAGCTGGACAAATTTATGGCGTTATCGGTGCCTCAGGCGCGGGTAAGAGTACGCTTATACGTTGTGTAAACCTGCTGGAGCGCCCAACCGAGGGTAGCGTGCTGGTCGATGGCCAGGAGCTGACCACGCTGTCAGAATCTGAGTTGACTAAAGCTCGCCGCCAGATTGGTATGATTTTCCAGCATTTTAACCTGCTCTCTTCGCGTACTGTTTTTGGCAACGTGGCTCTGCCGCTGGAGCTGGACAATACGCCGAAAGACGAGATCAAACGTCGCGTGACGGAATTGCTGTCATTGGTTGGTCTTGGTGATAAGCATGATAGCTATCCGTCGAACCTTTCCGGTGGGCAGAAACAGCGTGTGGCGATTGCCCGTGCATTAGCCAGCAATCCCAAAGTATTGCTGTGTGATGAAGCCACCAGCGCGCTGGACCCGGCAACGACACGTTCTATTCTCGAACTGCTGAAAGATATCAACCGCCGTCTGGGTTTGACGATTCTGTTGATCACCCACGAAATGGACGTTGTGAAGCGCATTTGTGATTGCGTGGCGGTCATCAGCAATGGCGAACTGATCGAGCAGGACAAGGTAAGTGAAGTGTTCTCGCATCCGAAAACGCCGCTGGCGCAAAAATTTATTCAGTCGACTCTGCATCTGGATATCCCGGAAGATTACCAGGAACGTCTGCAAGCGGAGCCGTTCACTGACTGCGTGCCTATGCTGCGTCTGGAGTTTACCGGTCAGTCGGTCGATGCCCCACTGCTCTCCGAAACCGCGCGTCGTTTCAACGTTAATAACAACATTATTAGCGCGCAGATGGATTACGCCGGTGGCGTTAAGTTCGGCATCATGCTGACTGAAATGCACGGCACACAACAAGATACGCAAGCCGCCATTGCCTGGCTGCAGGAACACCATGTAAAAGTAGAGGTACTGGGTTATGTCTGAGCCGATGATGTGGCTGATGGTTCGTGGCGTATGGGAAACGCTGGCAATGACCTTCGTATCCGGTTTTTTTGGGTTTGTGATTGGTCTGCCGGTTGGCGTTCTGCTTTATGTCACGCGTCCGGGGCAAATTATTGCTAACGCGAAACTGTATCGTACCGTTTCTGCGATTGTGAACATTTTCCGTTCCATCCCGTTCATTATCTTGCTGGTATGGATGATTCCATTTACCCGCGTTATTGTCGGTACATCGATTGGTTTGCAGGCAGCGATTGTTCCGTTAACCGTTGGTGCAGCACCGTTTATTGCCCGTATGGTCGAGAACGCCCTGCTGGAGATCCCAACCGGATTAATTGAAGCTTCCCGCGCAATGGGTGCCACGCCAATGCAGATCGTGCGCAAAGTGCTGTTACCGGAAGCGTTGCCAGGTCTGGTAAATGCGGCAACTATTACCCTGATTACCCTGGTCGGTTATTCCGCGATGGGTGGTGCAGTCGGTGCCGGTGGGTTGGGTCAGATTGGCTATCAATATGGTTACATCGGCTATAACGCGACTGTCATGAACACGGTACTGGTATTGCTGGTCATTCTGGTTTATTTAATTCAGTTCGCAGGCGACCGCATCGTCCGGGCTGTCACTCGCAAGTAACGTTCAACACAACATAAATAATTGAAGAAGGAATAAGGTATGGCGTTCAAATTCAAAACCTTTGCGGCAGTGGGAGCCCTGATTGGATCACTGGCACTGGTAGGCTGCGGTCAGGATGAAAAAGATCCAAACCACATTAAAGTCGGCGTGATTGTTGGTGCCGAACAACAGGTTGCAGAAGTCGCGCAGAAAGTTGCGAAAGACAAATATGGCCTGGACGTTGAGCTGGTAACCTTCAACGACTATGTTCTGCCAAACGAAGCATTGAGCAAAGGCGATATCGACGCCAACGCCTTCCAGCACAAACCGTATCTTGATCAGCAACTGAAAGATCGTGGCTACAAACTGGTCGCAGTAGGCAACACTTTTGTTTATCCGATTGCTGGTTACTCCAAGAAAATCAAATCACTGGATGAACTGCAGGATGGTTCGCAGGTTGCCGTGCCAAACGACCCAACTAACCTTGGTCGTTCACTGCTGCTGCTGCAAAAAGTGGGCTTGATCAAACTGAAAGATGGCGTTGGCCTGCTGCCGACCGTTCTTGATGTTGTTGAGAACCCCAAAAATCTGAAAATTGTTGAGCTGGAAGCACCGCAGCTGCCTCGCTCTCTGGACGACGCGCAAATCGCTCTGGCAGTTATCAATACCACCTATGCCAGCCAGATTGGCCTGACTCCAGCGAAAGACGGTATCTTTGTCGAAGATAAAGACTCCCCGTACGTAAACCTGATCGTGACGCGTGAAGATAACAAAGACGCAGAGAACGTGAAGAAATTCGTCCAGGCCTATCAGTCTGACGAAGTTTACGAAGCAGCAAACAAAGTGTTTAACGGCGGCGCTGTTAAAGGCTGGTAATTTTTAGGCTGTTTCCACAATTTGTAATATCATTCAGGACGGGCGCTTGCCCGTCTTGTCATTTTTACAAGCTCCTGATTCAATATTGACGTTTTGATCATACATTGAGGAAATACTATGCGTGCTTTACCGATCTGTTTAGTAGCACTCATGCTAAGCGGCTGTTCCATGTTAAGCAGATCCCCTGTCGAACCCGTTCAAAGCACTGCACCCCAGCCGAAAGCGGAGCCAGCAAAACCGAAAGCGCCGCGCGCCACACCGGTCCGAATTTATACCAATGCAGAAGAATTAGTCGGCAAACCGTTCCGCGATCTCGGTGAAGTCAGTGGCGACTCTTGCCAGGCCTCTAATCAGGACTCTCCGCCAAGCATTCCAACCGCGCGTAAGCGGATGCAAATCAACGCCTCTAAAATGAAAGCCAATGCGGTATTACTGCATAGCTGCGAAGTCACCAGCGGTACGCCAGGCTGCTATCGTCAGGCTGTATGTATCGGTTCTGCGCTTAACATTACGGCGAAATGAGCAGTTTCCAGTTCGAGCAAATAGGCGTTATTCGCTCGCCCTATAAAGAAAAATTCGCCGTTCCGCGCCAGCCAGGTCTGGTAAAAAGCGCCAACGGCGAACTGCATCTCATTGCTCCCTACAACCAGGCCGACGCCGTGCGCGGCCTGGAAGCGTTCAGCCATTTATGGATCCTTTTCGTCTTTCATCAAACGATGGAAGGCGGCTGGCGCCCAACTGTGCGTCCGCCTCGTCTTGGTGGTAATGCCAGAATGGGCGTTTTCGCCACACGCTCTACTTTCCGTCCTAATCCGATTGGTATGTCGCTGGTAGAGCTGAAAGAGGTTGTTTGCCATAAAGACAGCGTGATTCTGAAGCTTGGCAGTCTGGATCTGGTCGATGGGACGCCAGTGGTGGATATCAAACCGTATCTCCCCTTTGCCGAATCGCTTCCCGATGCCAGCGCCAGCTATGCGCAAAATGCGCCAGCGGCAGAAATGGCGGTGAGCTTTACCGCAGAGGTCGAAAAGCAGCTTTTGACACTGGAGAAGCGTTATCCGCAGTTAACGCTGTTTATCCGCGAAGTACTGGCGCAGGACCCGCGCCCGGCCTATCGTAAAGGTGAGGAAACGGGCAAAACCTATGCCGTCTGGCTGCATGATTTTAACGTTCGCTGGCGCGTCACCGACGCAGGTTTTGAAGTCTTTGCGCTGGAACCGCGTTAAATTCACGCCCTTCTCTTTTGACATTTCTTTTGCACTGGTAAACTAAATCACTTTTTTTGTCCCAGGCTCGCCTTGAGCCTGTTCTACCTTCCAACTGGAACCGTAACAACATGCGTACTAGCCAATACCTGCTCTCCACTCTCAAGGAGACACCAGCCGACGCCGAGGTGATCAGCCATCAGCTGATGCTGCGCGCCGGGATGATCCGCAAGCTGGCCTCCGGGTTATATACCTGGCTGCCGACCGGCGTGCGCGTTCTGAAAAAAGTCGAAAACATCGTGCGTGAAGAGATGAACAACGCCGGTGCGATCGAGGTGTCGATGCCGGTGGTTCAGCCAGCCGATTTGTGGCAAGAGAGTGGTCGTTGGGAACAGTACGGTCCGGAACTGCTGCGTTTTGTTGACCGTGGCGAGCGTCCGTTCGTACTCGGCCCAACTCATGAAGAAGTTATCACTGACCTGATTCGTAACGAGCTTAGCTCTTACAAACAGCTGCCGCTGAACTTCTATCAGATCCAGACCAAGTTCCGCGATGAAGTGCGTCCGCGTTTCGGCGTCATGCGTTCCCGCGAATTCCTGATGAAAGATGCTTACTCTTTCCATACTTCTCAGGAATCCCTACAGGAAACCTACGATGCAATGTATGCGGCCTACAGCAAAATCTTCAGCCGCATGGGGCTGGATTTCCGCGCCGTACAGGCCGACACCGGTTCTATCGGCGGCAGCGCCTCTCACGAATTCCAGGTGCTGGCGCAGAGCGGTGAAGACGATGTGGTCTTCTCCGACACCTCTGACTATGCAGCGAACATTGAACTGGCAGAAGCTATCGCGCCGAAAGAACCGCGCGCTGCTGCTACCCAGGAGATGACGCTGGTTGATACGCCGAACGCGAAAACCATCGCGGAACTGGTTGAACAGTTCAATCTGCCGATTGAGAAAACGGTTAAGACTCTGCTGGTTAAAGCGGTTGAAGGCAGTAGCTTCCCGCTGGTTGCGCTGCTGGTGCGCGGTGACCACGAACTGAACGAAGTTAAAGCAGAAAAACTGCCGCAGGTTGCCAGCCCGCTGACTTTTGCGACTGAAGAAGAAATTCGTGCCGTGGTTAAAGCCGGCCCGGGTTCACTGGGTCCGGTAAACATGCCGATTCCGGTAGTGATTGACCGTACCGTTGCGGCGATGAGTGATTTCGCTGCTGGTGCTAACATCGATGGTAAACACTACTTCGGTATCAACTGGGATCGCGATGTCGCTACCCCGGAAATTGCGGATATCCGCAACGTGGTGGCTGGCGATCCAAGCCCGGATGGTCAGGGTACGCTGCTGATCAAACGTGGTATCGAAGTCGGTCACATCTTCCAGCTGGGTACTAAGTACTCCGAAGCACTGAAAGCCTCCGTACAGGGTGAAGATGGCCGTAACCAAATCCTGACGATGGGTTGCTACGGTATCGGGGTAACGCGTGTGGTAGCTGCGGCGATTGAGCAGAACTACGACGAACGCGGCATCGTATGGCCTGACGCTATCGCGCCGTTCCAGGTGGCGATTCTGCCGATGAACATGCACAAATCCTTCCGCGTACAAGAACTTGCTGAGAAACTGTACAGCGAACTGCGTGCACAAGGTATCGAAGTGCTGCTGGATGACCGCAAAGAGCGTCCAGGCGTGATGTTTGCTGATATGGAACTGATCGGTATTCCGCACACTATTGTGCTGGGCGACCGTAACCTCGACAACGACGATATCGAATATAAATATCGTCGTAACGGCGAGAAACAGTTAATTAAGACTGGTGACATCGTCGATTATCTGGTGAAACAGATTAAAGGCTGATGCCAGAAAGGGTCCTGAATTTCAGGACCCTTTTTTACATGGATTGTATAAAATGGATAAACCAAAGGCGCACTACCGCCTGCTTCTCCCCTGCTTTATTTTGCTTTCAGCCTGTACCGTTGATATCAGCCAGCCGGGTTCATCAGCCACAGCGGTGGATGCCGAGGCAAAAACATGGGCAGTTAAATTCCAGCATCAAAGCTCTTTCACCGAACAATCAATAAAAGAAATAACGGAACCAGATCTCAAACCCGGCGATTTGCTTTTCTCCTCAAGCCTGGGGGTAACCTCATTTGGGATCCGCGTTTTCAGCACTTCCTCTGTGAGTCACGTTGCAATCTATCTGGGTGATAATAACGTTGCAGAAGCGACAGGCGCTGGCGTCCAGATTGTTTCCCTTAAAAAAGCGATGAAGCACAGTGATAAGCTTTTCGTTTTACGAGTCCCGGACCTTACCCCGCAACAAGCTACAGAAATCACCGCGTTCGCCAATAAAATCAAAGATAGCGGGTATAACTATCGCGGCATTGTCGAGTTCATTCCATTTATGGTGACCCGCCAGATGTGCTCACTAAATCCTTTTTCCGAGGATTTTCGCCAACAGTGCGTCAGCGGCCTGGCAA
Organism: Escherichia sp. E4736; assembly: GCF_005781225.1. NCBI lineage: Bacteria > Pseudomonadati > Pseudomonadota > Gammaproteobacteria > Enterobacterales > Enterobacteriaceae > Escherichia > Escherichia sp. E4736. The sequence continues at coordinate 7,084 of NZ_VATT01000015.1, forward strand.
AAGCACAGTTAAGCAGTGTGGGCGAAGGAGGCAAAAAGTCGTGGTTTTGTTCGGAATTTGTCACTGATGCATTTGCCAAATCCGGGCATCCGCTTACGCTGGCGCAGTCAGGTTGGATTAGCCCTGCCGATCTGATGCATATGCGTACTGGTGATGTCTCTGCGTTTAAGCCAGAAACGCAGTTACAGTATGTTGGGCACCTGAAGCCTGGGATTTATATCAAGGCGGGTCGCTTTGTTGGGCTGACCAAGTGATAAAAGCCAGCCTCGTGTGCAAAATGCCGGATGCGGCGTGAACGCCTTATCCGGCCAACAAATCGTGCCAATTCAAAATATTGAATTATATGCTGTAGGCCTGATAAGCGCAGCGCATCAGGCATTTTTTCGTTTGTTTCTGTCTCAAGACGGGTTACAGCCCCAAACTGCCGCAATCCTTGTTCGGGTAAAATTTACCCGCCGTATCGGGCGCTAATACTTTGGTCGGCGCACCGGTATCAGGGTTTGCCTCAAGCGTAAAGTGACCTTCAACTGACAGTAACACCGGTTTTTCACTGCTGCCGCGAGCCGCCAGATAGCCACGTTCCAGCTCTGCGTTATTTGCCACCACGAATCGTTTTCCGGTCGCACAATCAGTAAAAGTTGCTGCGTCTGCCATATAGAAATACATGCCACGCAGGGTCATCGGCGTCATTGGCATGCTCGATTTTGCCGGTTCCAGCGTGTAGTTGAACTGCGATTCAATGGGATTACCTTCACGATCGAGCATCTCCAGTGCATCCCCTTTCGCTCGATAATATGACTTTTCACCTTTGCTGTCGGTTAATACCAGCTTGTCGGCAGTTCGCGCCCATGTACCGTAGGAGGCAAAGGATGAAGGCTCTTCACGAGCGCCAAGATAGCGTTCGTTCATCACCCAGGTTCCATCTTTTTCGAGGAACAGAGAGGTTTCGATCCCTTCGCAATCGGCACACGGCAGCACGCCGCGCCAACTTTGCGGCATCGGTTTCAGTTCGGCAGCCTGCGCCGGAGAAAGCGTATCGACTTCGGCCCGATTGTTACATCCCATCAGAGTAAAGAGGCTGATTACAGCCATCGCTGTCACTATCGCTTTTCTCACCATCCATTCCTTCTTTTTACTCCCGACCGCTGCGCACTTTGCCGCGCATCGCCTTCACGCTTGATTTTTGTGCCTTCGATGCCAGCCTGCGCTCTTTTGATGCGCGGGTGGGCCGCGTGGGTCGTCGGGCTTTTTGTTCTGTTGTTAATTCTTTAATCACTGCCACCAACCGGGCCAGCGCCGCTTCGCGGTTGAGCTCCTGACTACGGTATTCCTGCGCCTTAATGACAATCACGCCATCGCTGCTGATTAAATGATGGCTGGCGGCGAGCAGGCGCTCTTTGTAATACTCTGGCAGGCTGGACGCCCGAATGTCAAAACGCAGATGAATGGCCGTTGAGGTCTTATTGACATGCTGCCCACCCGCGCCCTGTGCACGAATAGCAGTGATCTCAAGCTCGTCATCGGGGATAGCAACATGTCGGGAAATCACAATCATGAAGGTTGTTGCCAGGCGGTTAAGTTCACTTCCAGATTATTCTTATCATCCGATAACCAGATCACGCCATCCTGAATCGTTGCCTGCAGCGTCATGGTACGATCGGCAAAGGCACTCACTTTCGCCAGCTGCTCGTCGTCCAGATACCAGACGGAAAGATTGGCAAACTGCGCACATTTGCTCTGATTTTGCTGCCACCAGATTTGCGCCGCCCGACTATTATAGGCAAACAGCGCCACTTCTGCGGCCTGGGTGCAGGCTTTCTTAATCCGTCGCTCATCCGGCAGCCCCAGTTCAATCCACAAATCAATGCCCAGGTGATCGTTACGCAGCCACGCTTCCGGCTCATCATCGGCACACAAACCTCGGGTAAATTGCAGACGTTCATCAGCATATTTCAGCCACGCCAGCAGGCGCAGCATCATGCGCTCCTGGGTTTCTGAAGGATGGCGCGCCAGCGTCAGAGAGGCATCGAGAAACTGGTTGCGGTCGAGATCGGCCACATTAACCGTCGCTTTATAAATTGTCGCTTTAAGCGCCATAAGAAAACTCCTTTCGAATCAGGAGGCCATTGTAACGGAATACGTGCAGTTGCGGCGCTGATATTGCAGAAATGAGTGTGGTATAGTCACCTTGCGAAACAGAGTTTATCTTCGTAGGCTTAGACTTGCATCCACGGTTAAGTCAGAGTGCTGACAGGAGGGCATGTGGAAAAATATTGTGAGTTAATACGCAAGCGGTACGCGGAAATCGCCAGCGGAGACTTAGGATACGTTCCGGACGCGCTGGGCTGCGTTTTGAAAGTGCTGAATGAAATGGCTGCCGACGACGCCCTTTCTGAGGCTGTCAGGGAAAAAGCAGCATACGCTGCGGCAAACTTACTGGTGAGCGATTATGTCAATGAATGATACGTATCAACCAATCAATTGTGATGATTACGATAATCTTGAGCTCGCCTGCCAGCATCATTTAATGCTGACACTTGAGCTGAAAGATGGCGAAAAATTGCAGGCGAAGGCCAGCGATTTAGTCTCCCGCAAAAATGTGGAGTATCTGGTCGTCGAGGCCGCTGGCGAAACCCGCGAGCTACGTCTGGATAAAATTACCAGCTTTAGCCACCCGGAAATCGGTACGGTGGTGGTGAGCGAGTCCTGATTGACTTTCGCCGGATGCGACGTTTGAAGCGTCTTATCCGGCTTTCACTTAACTAAGTGTTTTCTGCCAGATAAAACTTACGCCCTTCTCACCTTCAGCCACACCTTCTTGCGTCACAAATACCCCTGCCGCCGCAATCAGCGTTTCGCCATAAAACAGCAGTGGCGTGGTGTCACGTAGCCACGGCGGCACGCCCAGCTCTTGCCAGATTTTCTTCAGCTTACGTCCGCCGTTGCGCCCGACAATATGCAGCAATCCTGGCGCTTTAAAACGCACGCTGACCGCTTCGTCTGCACGTGGAGGGCGAATTTCCCCGCCCGCAGTAAGCTGCACGCAGCCTAGCCCCGCCGGTAATTCCAGCGGTTGTAGCCACGTCTGCCACGGCACAATGGTTTCGCTTTGCCCGGCGATGGATTTAATCCACCACAATTGCGACTGATAGCGGCGGATTTCAAACGCGCCAAAACGTAAACAGGGGGAAGCATCTTCCCGCGCCAGCGCCACTTCCTGCCAGATCCGCCCCAGCGCGTCGCGGGAAGGCATTGGGGCATTCAGCCCTGCCAGCCAGCGGCGGATAATCGCGGCGCGACGGGCATCACTCATCGCCAGCATTGGCGCAATCTGCAGCGTCCTTTGCGGCGTTTGGCAGTGCGCTAAATCATCCGCCAGCAGTTCATCCAGCAGGCTCTCTTGTTCGGCGCAAAGTGCGGCACTTCGGGCCGTCGCTTCGGCAAAATGTGGCCAACGCTGCTGCAATAACGGCACCACGCGCAGGCGCAGGAAGTTACGATCGTAGGAATCGTCCTGATTACTTTCGTCTTCAATCCAGCGTAAACCATGCGCCAATGCCCACTGCGCCAGTTCTCCCCGCGTACGGGCGAGCAACGGACGGATAAGCCGCGTTCCGGCAAACTCCGAGACTTCCCCCATAGCCGAAAGCCCGGCGGGGCCGCTTCCGCGTTTTAGCGCCAGCAGAAAGGTTTCACATTGATCGTCAAGATGTTGCGCTGTGACCAGCACTTCGCCAGGTAACAAGGTGCGGGCAAATGCCTGATAACGCGCCTGCCGCGCCTGGGCCTCAATGCCTAACCCCTCTTGCGCAAGCTGCACACGCTCGACCACCAGCGGCACCTGCCACTGCTGGCAGATGTTTTCGCAATGCGTAACCCAGGCATCAGCATTGGCACTTAACCCATGATGCACATGGATAGCGCGCAAAGCGACGCCCGGATTTTCCGCCCGCCACTGCACCAGTTGATGCAGCAGAACGGTAGAGTCAAGCCCGCCGCTAAAGGCCGCCAGAATCTGGCGTGAGGTGAGAAATTGTGTATTCAGTGTGAGTGTCATGATAGCGCGATTTTACAGTAGCGATGCCCGGCACGTTACCGGGCAAATGCAGTAATGACAAGCCTTACTGCTCATACAGTTCCAGCGGCAGTCCGTCAGGGTCGTTAAAGAACGTGAAGCGTTTTTGCGTGTATGGATCGACACGTATCGCTTCACATTTCACGTTATTGCTTTCCAGGTGCGCCACTGCCGTATCGATATCATCAACGCTAAAAGCCAGATGGCGCAGGCCGCAGGCTTCCGGTCGACTGGGTCGTTGCGGCGGAAACGGAAATGAGAAAAGCTCAATCACGTACTGCCCGTTAAGTGCCAAATCCCCTTTCCACGAATCTCGCGCTTCACGATAGACTTCGCTTTGCAACGTGAAGCCGAGAATGTCGCAGTAAAAAGCTTTGCTCACCGCATAATCCGTCGCAATAATCGCAATATGGTGAACCTGTTTTAACCCCAACATAGAATCTCCTGCATTGATATGATACGCACGTGCATCGCTATATATTGATAATACGCACAAATTACAGGAAAGATGAATCAGACATTTACACTGACTTTAAAACAACATCTCAAACGCCTGTAATAGCGGTTGAGATGCGGTTTGGTGAAGCGCTTTGCGGGAGATTACTCTGCGCTATTCTTGCTAACACTCTCGGCAATGCGGCGCAAATATTCGTTATTCTTAAACGCTATCATAATTAATTCGAAAGTCATACGACAGCTTATAAGACCAATGACGGTATAAGCTAACCCTAAAATAATGTTTCCGCTAAATATGGAGAAGACGCCGCCTATCAGTGTCAGCACCATAGCCAGCCAGTAAAAAAACACCAGAACACGCGGCATAAGAAGATGATCAAATCCTAAAATTGCTTTCATATTTTATCCTTAAAAATTCTATGAGATTGATAAATTTATATTATTTTTGACCACTGTGTATATTGGTATATGCCTCCGAAATCGGAGTTATCAACAGGAGTTCAAGAATTTTATGGCAGGAGAAAACGAAAGTAAGATTATCTAAATGTAATTTATAATATGACTAAATAAACTACATAGAAAAAAAGGCCACCGAAGTGACCCTTTTTCAGAACTTTTGCGAATTACGCGTAACCGTAGCTCATCAGGCGCTGATAACGACGATTTTTTAAATCTTCAGTGCTTAACACGTCGAGATCGGCCAGATCCGCCAGCAGTTGCGCTTTCAAAGACGCCGCCATCGCTTCCGGGTTACGGTGAGCGCCACCCAGCGGTTCCGGGATGATGGAGTCGATCAGTTTCAGTTCTTTCAGGCGCGGAGCGATGATACCCATCGCTTCAGCCGCCAGCGGCGCTTTGTCGGCGCTCTTCCACAGAATGGACGCACAACCTTCCGGCGAGATAACGGAATAGGTGCTGTATTGCAGCATATTCACTTTATCGCCCACGCCAATCGCCAGCGCGCCGCCAGAACCACCTTCACCGATAACGGTACAAATAGTCGGTACACTAAGGCGAGACATTTCACGCAGGTTGCGCGCGATGGCTTCAGACTGACCGCGTTCTTCTGCGCCCACGCCCGGATAAGCTCCAGGAGTGTCGATAAAGGTGATGATTGGCATCTTAAAGCGTTCAGCCATTTGCATCAGACGCAGAGCTTTGCGGTAACCTTCTGGTGCTGGCATACCAAAGTTACGGCGAATTTTTTCTTTGGTTTCACGACCTTTCTGATGGCCAATGATCATCACCGGACGACCGTCAAGACGTGCGATACCACCGACGATAGCTTTGTCATCTGCATACGCACGATCACCAGCCAGTTCGTCAAATTCATCAAATGCCAGGCGAACGTAATCCAGGGTATAAGGGCGCTGTGGATGGCGTGCCAGTTGGGCAATCTGCCATGCGCCGAGATCGGCGAAGATTTTACGTGTCAGTTCTACGCTTTTTTCACGCAGACGATGCACTTCTTCATCGATGTTAATATCCAGTTTCTCGTCCTGACGGCTAACCGCAGTCAGAGAATCGATTTTCGCTTCCAGCTCTGCAATCGGCTGTTCAAAATCAAGGAAATTCAGACTCATAGTATTCCTGTATTAGTCAAACTCCAGTTCCACCTGCTCCGAACCAATGAGGCCACGGAGATCGTTTAACAAACGATCGCTCGGAGAGACACGCCACGTCGCGCCAAAACGCAACCGCGCGCGTGCATCCGCCCTCTGATAGTAGAGATGTACTGGAATTGTCCCAGAGCGGTGGGGTTCCAGAGACTGACGGAGTCGGTTTAAAAGCTGGTCATCAATTTGCCTGTCCGTCAGCGAGATAGCAAGCCCGCGAGCATATTTTTCCCGGGCTTCGTCAATATCCATCACTTCGCGAGCGGTCATTTTAAGCCCACCGCTGAAGTCATCAAAGCTGACCTGTCCGCTGACGATAAGTATGCGGTCTTTTTCCAGCAATTGCTGGTATTTATCCAGGGCGTCTGTAAACAACATCACTTCCAGGCGCCCGGAACGGTCATCCAGCGTGCAGATACCGATACGATTGCCGCGCTTGGTGACCATAACCCGCGCGGCAACAACGAGCCCCGCAGCCGTGGTGACTTTACCACGTTCTGTCGGGTGCATGTCTTTCAGCCTTACGCCTCCGACATAACGCTCAATCTCTTTTAAATACTGATTGATAGGATGTCCCGTCAGGTACAGACCTAACGTTTCACGTTCCCCATCTAATACCACCTGCTCCGGCCAAGGCTGGCAGCTGGCGTAGGATTGTTCAATTTGTTCCGGCTCTTCGGCCAGCACGCCGAACATATCGGCCTGACCGATGGCTTCCGCTTTCGCGTGTTGATCTGCCGCTTTTAACGCATCGCCCAGCGAGTTCATCAGCGCCGCGCGGTGTGGACCCAGACGGTCAAACGCCCCGGACATGATCAGTTTTTCCAGCACTCGCCGGTTTAACTTTTTGGTGTCGGTACGAGCGCAGAGATCAAACAGTTCGCGGAAATAGCCGCCTTTATTTCGGGCTTCGATGATGGCCTCAATCGGACCTTCACCTACCCCTTTGATCGCGCCAATACCATACACGATTTCGCCGTCGTCGTTGACGTGGAAATGGTAAAGACCGGAGTTTATATCTGGTGGCAGGATTTTCAGCCCCATCCGCCAGCACTCATCCACCAGGCCCACCACCTTCTCGGTATTGTCCATATCGGCGGTCATTACCGCCGCCATAAACTCCGCCGGATAGTGCGCTTTCAGCCATAACGTTTGATATGACACCAAAGCATAGGCCGCAGAGTGCGATTTGTTAAATCCGTAACCGGCGAATTTCTCCACCAGATCGAAGATTTTCATCGCCAGTTCGGCGTTGATCCCGTTCTTTTCTGCACCTTCAGCAAATACAGAACGCTGCTTAGCCATCTCTTCCGGCTTTTTCTTACCCATCGCACGACGCAGCATATCCGCGCCACCGAGGGTATAACCAGAGAGCACCTGGGCAATCTGCATGACCTGTTCCTGATACAGGATGATGCCGTAGGTTGGCTCCAGTACCGGTTTCAGGCTTTCATGCTGCCACTGCACGTCCGGGTAGGAAATCTCTTCGCGACCATGTTTACGGTCGATAAAGTTATCCACCATCCCTGATTGCAACGGGCCGGGGCGGAACAGTGCCACCAGTGCGATCATATCTTCGAAGCAGTCAGGTTGCAGACGCTTGATCAGGTCCTTCATGCCGCGCGATTCAAGCTGGAATACCGCCGTGGTTTCCGAGCGTTGCAGCATGTCGAAGCTTTTCTTATCATCCAGCGGGATCGCGGCGATATCCAGCGGCGGCTCGCCATTCTTCGCTCGCCGCTTGTTGATCATCTCCAGCGCCCAGTTGATGATGGTGAGCGTACGCAGGCCGAGGAAGTCGAACTTCACCAACCCGGCGTATTCAACGTCGCTTTTATCAAACTGGGTGACCGGATGTTTGCCCTCTTCATCGCAATAAAGTGGCGCAAAATCAGTAATTTTTGTCGGCGCGATAACCACCCCACCGGCGTGCTTACCGGCGTTACGGGTGACCCCTTCCAGTTTGCGCGCCATGTCGATCAGCGCCTTAACTTCTTCATCCGCTTCGTAGATTTCCGGCAGCTGTGGCTCAGCTTCAAACGCTTTTGCCAGCGTCATCCCCGGATCGGGCGGGATCAGTTTCGAGATACGGTCGACAAAGCCGTACGGATGCCCCAGCACGCGGCCTACGTCGCGGATCACCGCTTTCGCCGCCATCGTACCGAAGGTGATGATCTGCGATACCGCATCACGACCGTACATGTCTGCCACGTGTTCGATCACCTGATCGCGTTTCTCCATACAGAAGTCAACGTCAAAGTCAGGCATGGAGACACGTTCCGGGTTAAGGAAACGTTCGAACAGCAGGTCAAATTCCAGCGGATCGAGGTCGGTGATTTTCAGCGCGTAGGCCACCAGTGACCCTGCACCGGATCCACGGCCCGGCCCTACCGGTACGCCGTTATCTTTCGACCACTGGATAAATTCCATAACGATGAGGAAGTAGCCCGGGAAGCCCATCTGGTTGATAACCTGAAGTTCAGTCTCCAGACGCTCGTCATATTCCGGGCGGCGCTTAACACGTTCTTCTTCATCAGGGAATAAAAATGCCAGACGCTCTTCCAGCCCCTCTTTTGCACGCTTGACCAGATAATCTTCAGTACTCATGTCCCCGGTCGGGAACTGCGGCAGGAAGTATTCACCAAGACGCACAGTCACGTTACAACGTTTGGCGATCTCAACGGTGTTGGCAAGGGCTTCGGGGATGTCAGCAAACAGCTCGCACATCTCCTCTTCGCTACGCATATATTGCTGCGGCGAATAGTTACGCGGGCGTTTAGGATCGTCGAGGGTAAAGCCGTCGTGGATCGCGACGCGGATTTCGTGTGCATCAAAGTCGCTGCTGTCGATAAAGCGCACGTCGTTGGTCGCCACGACGGGCAAACCGCGCGCTTCCGCCAGTTCCACCGCCGCGTGCAAATAGCTTTCTTCGTCCGGTCTGCCGGTGCGAATCAGTTCGAGAAAATAGCGATCCGGGAAGTGTTCTTCATAAAACGCGACACACTCGTCCACCAGTGCGCTGTTACCACGCAAAAGACTGCGTCCGACGTCGCCCATGCGCCCGCCGGAAAGAAGGATCAACCCTTCGTTTAATTCGATAAGCCAGTCGCGATCGATGATCGGTCCGGCGGCACCGTAACCGCGCTGATACGCTTTTGAGATCAGCAACGTCAGATTCTGATAGCCGGTATTGTTCGCCGCCAGCACCGTCAGGTGGGTTAACTCATCACCCAATAAGTCGCACTGGACATTAAAATCCGCCCCGACGATGGGCTTAATCCCTGCGCCATGTCCCGCTCCGTAGAACTTCACCAGACCGCAAAGGTTGGTGAAATCGGTGATCGCCAGCGCAGGCATACCCAACGCCGCCGCCTTTTTTACCAGCGGCGCGGTTTTGGCCAGGCCATCGATCATCGAGTAGTCGCTGTGCACCCGCAGGTGTACGAAACGTGGTTCAGACATCTTCAGATTCCGGTTTACTTAATCTCGACACAAGAATCAGGACGCAAGTCCCAGTGCGCGTTTGACAGGCCCAAAGCTGCGACGATGATGTTCAGTCGCGCCATATTCAGCCAGTTTTTCCAGATGAAAAGCGGTTGGATACCCTTTGTGTTGGGCAAAGCCATATTGTGGATAAACGATGTCCAGCGCCGCCATTTCAGCGTCGCGCGTCACTTTCGCCAGGATAGACGCAGCACTGATTTCCGGTACGCGGCTATCGCCTTTAACTACAGCCATCGACGGCATCGGTAATTTCGGGCAGCGGTTACCATCAACCAACACATATTCCGGCGCAATATGCAGCCCAGCGACGGCACGCTGCATCGCCAGCATGGTCGCGTGTAAAATATTCAGTTCGTCGATTTCATGAGGTTCCGCACGGCCCAGGCTCCAGCTTAACGCTTTCTCTTTGATCTCTTCACAGAGCGTAAGACGACGTTTTTCACTTAGCTTTTTGGAATCATTCAACCCGACAATCGGGCGCGCCGGATCGAGGATCACGGCAGCGGTAACGACCGCGCCAACCAACGGCCCGCGCCCAACTTCATCCACACCTGCAACCAGATTCGTGTGCGGATAGACAAATTCGATCATTGTGCTAACTCCAGAACGGCTTGTGCCGCCTGCTCATCGGCATTGCAGCGGATCTGCTGATGCAACTCGCGGAAGGTGTCGTGCATCGCGTGGCTGGTTTTCCCGTTCGCCAACAGCGGTAACAGCGACTCAGCCAGTTTTTGCGGCTCACACTCTTCCTGCAATAATTCTTTAACTAACTCTCTGCCCGCCAGCAGGTTTGGCAGCGAGACATAATCGGTTTTCACCAGCCGCTTCGCCAACCAGAAGGTGAAAGGCTTCATGCGATACCCCACCACCATCGGGCATTTCGCCAGCATGCACTCCAGTGCAGCCGTACCCGATGCCAATAGCGCCGCATCGCTGGCGACCATCGCCTCACGGCCCATTCCATCCAGCATATGAACCGACAGGTCTGGCGCGACTTCAGCTTTGATGCGTTCAAACTGCTCACGGCGTTTGGCATTTACCAGCGGCACCACGATCTCCAGCTCAGGGTACGTCTGGCGCAAAAGCTGGGCAGTTTTCAGGAAATCGGCGCTAAGCATCTCAACTTCCGCGCCACGACTTCCCGGCAACAGCGCCAGACAGTGGGCATCGTGAGGGATCCCCAGCACATCACGCGCGGCGTTTTTATCTGGATCTAACGGCATGGCATCAGCCATGGTGTGACCGATAAAACGGCACGGCACGTTATATTTGTCATAAAACGCTTTTTCGAAAGGCAGAAATGCGAGCACCAGATCGGTGGCTCTGCCTATTTTGAAAACGCGTTTCTGTCGCCACGCCCAGACGGACGGACTGACATAATGAATGGTTTTGATACCCTGCTTTTTAAGGTTACCTTCAAGGGTAATATTGAAGTCAGGCGCATCAATACCGACAAAAACATCTGGCTTCAGTTCGCCAAAACGCTTTGTCAGATCGGCACGAATATGCAGTAAGCGACGCAGACGCCCGAGCACTTCAACAATGCCCATCACCGCCAGCTCTTCCATTTCGTACCAGGCTTCGCAACCTTCGCCTTGCATTCGTGGCCCGGCAACACCAACAAAGCGGGCATTGGGCACACGTTCTTTCAGAGCACGGATTAAACCGGCCCCCAGGATATCGCCGGAGGTTTCTCCGGCGACCAGGGCAATCGTTAATGGACGCTGTTCAGTCATTAACGAATCAGACCGCGCGTTGAGCGTGCAAAGAAATCGGTAAACGCTTTCACTTCCGGATATGTTTCCGCCAGTTCAGCAATTTCCGGTTTCACTTCATCGAGCGTTTTACCGCTGCGATAAATCAGCTTATACGCATTGCGGATAGCGGTAATCGCCTCACGGCTGAATCCGCGGCGCTTCAGCCCTTCGATATTGACACCGAACGGTGTTGCATGGTTACCCTGCGCAATGACATAAGGAGGGACGTCCTGCGCCACACCAGAGCAACCGCCTACCATCACGTGCGCACCAATGATGCAGAACTGATGGACTGCGGTCATGCCGCCGATGATCGCGAAGTCGTCTACCGATACGTGACCCGCCAGCGTTGCGTTGTTGGCGAGAATGCAGCGGTTACCTACCGTACAATCGTGCGCAATGTGCGCGTTGATCATCAGTAAGTTGTCGCTGCCCACCTTCGTCAATCCACCGCCCTGGACCGTGCCACGATGAATGGTGACGCTTTCGCGAATGCGGTTACGATCGCCGATTTCCACGCGGGTCGGTTCGCCAGCATATTTCAGATCCTGGTTAACTTCACCGATGGAGGCGAACTGATAAATCTCATTGTCGCGGCCAATTTTAGTATGACCATTCACGACAACGTGAGATTTCAGTACGGTACCCTCACCAATTTCGACATGGGGTCCAACGATACAAAAAGGACCAATGTGGGCGTTAGCGCCAATCGACGCGCCCTCTTCCACAATGGCAGTTGGATGCACAAAGGCGGATTTATCAATCACGTATCAGGCCTCCCGGCTACGAGCACACATCATCGTTGCTTCGCAAACTACTTTACCGTCGACCAGAGCAACCCCTTTAAAACGGGTCAGGCCGCGGCGCGTTTTTTCGAAAGTGACTTCCATGATCATTTGATCGCCTGGCACGACCGGGCGCTTGAAGCGCGCTTCGTCAATACCGGCGAAGTAGTACAGCTCACCCGGTTCCAGTTTTCCTACGCTTTTAAACGCCAGAATACCTGTTGCCTGTGCCATAGCTTCCAGAATCAGCACACCCGGGAAAATCGGTTTTCCAGGGAAATGGCCCTGGAAGAATGGCTCATTGACAGAGACATTTTTTACTGCGCGCAGAAAACGACCTTCTTCAAAATCCAGCACGCGATCCACCAGTAAGAACGGAAAACGGTGCGGCAGAAGTTCTAAAATCTCTTCAATCTGCAGAGTATGAGTGTTAGTAGTCAAGATACTCTTCCTGTCAAAATATAAGAAACGACAATAATAACACGGCCTGCCGCAATCGTAAGAATGAGACAGGCCGTAAAGTTTGGCGAACAAAAGATGGAACGTTAGTCTTGTTGATTAACCTTGCGCTCAAGCGACTTCAGACGCTTGCTCATGTCATCAATGTTCATCACCAGTGCAGCGGTTTTGCGCCAGACTTTGTTGGGTTGCAGCGGAATGCCTGAGGAATAGACGCCTGGTTCAGTGATGGGACGCATCACCATACCCATGCCCGTAACCGTCACTTTATCGCATATTTCCATATGCCCGTTGATTACGCTGGCACCGCCGATCATGCAGTAACGACCAATTTTCAGGCTGCCCGCCATAATGACGCCACCGGCAACCGCCGTATTGTCGCCAATCACGACGTTATGTGCAATCTGGCACTGGTTATCAATGATCACGCCATTGCCAATAACGGTGTCGTCCAGCGCACCGCGATCGATGGTGGTACATGCGCCGATCTCCACGCGATCGCCAATAATTACGCGACCAATCTGCGGGATCTTCACCCAGTTACCACGATCGTTGGCATAGCCAAATCCGTCTGCGCCTACCACAGTTCCGGATTGGATCAGGCAATTCTGACCAATCTGGATCTCATGGTAAATCGTCACGTTCGCCCAAAGACGCGAACCTGCACCGATTTTGCTGTTTTTACCAACGAAGCAACCGGCACCGATAACCACGTTATCGCCCAGTTCAACGCCGGACTCAATCACCGCGTTAGCGCCAATTGATACGTTGTTACCCAGCTTCGCCGTCGCGTCGATCACTGCACTCGGTGCAATGTTTTGCGCGGGCTGTGGCGTGGTATCTAAAATTTGCGCCATGCGCGCGTAAGTCAGGTAGGGATTCTTCACTACCAGCGCGGCACTTTTCGCGAAAGGGAGATCGTCCTGAGTCATGACAACCGCGGACGCCTGGCACAAGCCTAAATGTTCACGGTATTTAGGGTTAACCATGAACGTGATGTGACCTGTTTGTGCAGATTGCATGGACGCAACGCCGGTGATGACGATATCGCCATCACCGTGTAGTTCTGCATCCAACTGCTGCGCTAAATCAGCCAGTCGAATTGAAGGCATTACTTATTTAACCTGTTTCAGTACGTCAGCAGTGATGTCTTTTACATCGCTGCTGTTGTAAGCAACGGCGTTTGCGTCAACAACCAGATCGATGCTCTGGCTGCTGGCAACGGATTTCACAGCAGTCTGGATACGAGTAACCAGTTTACCGCGTTCTTCGTTGGAACGACGTGCACGATCCTGCTCAAAAGCCTGCGCTTTCTGAGCAAAAGTCTGGCGCTGAGCCATCACGTCTTTTTCCAGCTTAGTGCGATCGCTGCCGGCTTTCATGGACTGCAGCTTTTTCATTTTAGCTTGCAGATCAGTTTCCATACGCTGCAGTTCGCTGGCACGGCCTTTGAACTCATTTTCCAGCGTGTTAGAAACACCGGTTTTCTGTGCTACCTGCTGAAACAGGCTGCCCATATTGACGATTGCAATTTTGTCAGCCGCCTGAGCAGAAGTTGCCAGTGCTAAACCGAGACCTGCCGCTAATAACCACTTTTTCACAATAAACTCCTTACCATCCCATTTGCACCGGAAGGTGCAGTTCTTTGCGTGGCCCGGCGATCTTATCGAGATCGCCTAAAGTCATCGCTACACTACCACTACATTCCTTTGTGGAGAACACTTACCAGGTTTTACCAATGTTAAACTGGAACTGTTCAGCCTTGTCTCCATCGTACTTTTTGAACGGCTGGGCGTAGGAGAACACCAACGGCCCCAATGGGGACATCCATTGTAATGCGATACCCGCAGACATACGGATATTGCTTGGATCACTATAGTCCGGATATCCAGAGTACTGACTTGAATCCCAGTTAGTATCCCAAACGGTACCCATATCCCAGAAGAAGGAGGTACGGACCGAGTTGGCATACTTGTCGCTAATGAACGGCGTCGGAGTGATGAGTTCCAGGCTGGCAACCGCCATAGCGTTCCCCCCGATTGCATCATCCGATTTACACAGGTCGGTTGCACCGTCCTGAGTTGCACATTCATAATCGTAGTCCGGATTATAATCACTGGCCTGATGCGGGAAGTAAACCGCTTTCGGACCGATGGTATTGGACTGGAAGCCACGCACGGTGCTGGAACCACCTGCATAGAAGTTTTCATAGAACGGCATTTCTTTGCCGCCTAAACCATCACCGTAGCCCCAACGAGTACGACCCAGAACAACCCATTTGTGATCGTCGTCGATCGGCACATAGGTCGCCGTGTCTAACGTCACTTTATAGTATTCGTTATCCGATCCCGGAATGGTCACTTTACCGGTCAGGTTGACACGGGAACCATCCGTCGGGAAGTAACCACGGTCGAGCTTGTTATAGGTCCAACCATAGTTAAACGTGAAGTCGTCCGTTTTGAAGCTGTTATCCTGATCAGAGGTGTTTGGATGCTCACCCATAGAGTAGAGATAACGCCACATCGCAACCTGCGGCTGCATGTTGGACAGGGAGTTATGGACATAACCCAAACCCGCACGCAGCGAGTTATATTCGTTGATCGGGAAGCCCAACGTCACGTCTGTACCATAACTCTTGTTGGTATAGTCGGACAGGTCAGCGTCATCTGCCTGGAAGTCATTATAGAAGACACGACCGCCAAGGCTTACACCATCTACAGTGAAGTACGGGTTGGTTACCGACAATTCAGCATAGGTCTGGTAATCGTTTTTGGTCCCGTTGATACCAACAGCATAACCGGTACCTAACCAGTTATCCTGCTGCACGCCAGCCTGGAAGCTCACACCACTTTCAGTACCGTAACCGATACCAAAGTTGAAGCTACCGGTGTTGCGCTCTTTTACCTTGTAGACCACGTCAACCTGGTCCGGGCTACCCGGAACACGTTGGGTATCGGTATCAACCGTTTCAAAGAAGCCCAGACGATTCAGACGTTCTTTACCCTGATCGACCAGATCGCTGCCTAACCAGGCACCTTCCATCTGGCGCATTTCGCGGCGCAGGACGGCATCTTTCGAGGTGTCGTTACCTTCAAAACGGATCTTACGTACGTAGAAACGGTTACCCGCATCAACGTTCACACGTAATTTAACGGTTTTGTCGGCGTCGTTGATTTCAGGCATCGACTGCACGCGCGGATAGGCATAACCGTAGCGACCGAGAAGTTTTTTAATGTCATCTTCCATTTTGGTCACTTTGGTGCCGTTATACAGCTCACCCGGCTCGATCTTAGTCAACTGTTCGATTTCCGCAGAGTGCCCGGCAAGGTTACCGCTCACTTCAACGCCAGAGAGTTTGTACTGATCGCCTTCGGTGATGTTTACCGTGACGTAGATACCTTTTTTATCTGGAGTCAGACTGACCTGGGTAGAGTCGATGTTGAAACGGGCATAACCGCGATCCAGATAGTAGCTGCGCAGGGTTTCAAGGTCGCCCGCCAGTTTCTGTTTCTGGTATTTACGATCGCCTACCACGTTCCACCACGGCACTTCGTCACGCAGTTGGAAATGAGAGATCAGTTCGTCGGTGGTGAAAGCATGATTACCAACAATGTTGATTTGCTGGATTTCAGCTGACACACCTTCCTGGAACACCAGTTTTAGGTCAACACGGTTACGCGGCAGTGGGGTCACGACAGCTTTTACGCTGGCGCTGTATTTACCGACGCTGTAGTAGAAGTCTTCCAAACCTTTCTCGATATCGGCAATGGTGGTGCGATCGAGGGATTCCCCCACTCGCACGCCAGAAGCCTCGAGGTTTTGCTTCAGCATGTCATCTTTCACCGATTTGTTACCGGAGAAAGTGATGCTGGCAATGGTCGGACGTTCTTTTACCTGAACCAGAAGGGTATCACCATCACGAAGGACGCGAACATCCTCAAAGTTGCCGGTAGCAAACAGAGCGCGAATGGTATTACTGATATCTTCATCATTAACCGTGTCGCCTGTGCGCACCGGCATACTGAGGAGGGCCGCACCAACGGCGACACGCTGAAGGCCTTCGAAATGAATGTCTTTCACTACGAACCCTTCAGCACCGTATACGGTGGCGCTGCTAAACAGCAGCGACGCTATGAGCAACTTTTTCATCGCCATCGTTATTATGCGTTCTTCCTAACTAACTCTCATAACCGAGAGAAATCATTGAAAAGTGCAAGCCCCATTAACAGCACCAGCAGAATCGAGCCAATGCGATAACAAAAGTCTTGAACCCGCTCGGATACCGGTCCGCCCTTGATCTTTTCGATCGCAAGGAACAGCAGATGCCCCCCGTCAAGTACGGGCAACGGAAACAGGTTAATTATCCCTAAGTTCACGCTAATAAGCGCAAGGAACGGCAGGTAATAAACAACCCCGAGTTCCGCTGTCATCCCAGCCCCCTTGGCGATAGAGATCGGCCCACTGAGGTTGTTCAGTTTCACATCACCGGTGATCAATTTTCCCAGCATACTGACCGTCAGCTTCATCAATTGCCACGTTTTGTCCGTGGCCTCAACGATGGCGTTGAACGGTCCATACTGGCGTACAACTTTATACTCATCTGGCAAAGGAATGACTTTCGGCTCAATGCCGGCAAAACCAATCGCTTTACCCTTACCCGGTTTGCTCTCCGGGATTAATGTCAAAGACAAGGGACTCCCCTGTCTTTCGATATCTAACGCTAATGGTTTATCCGGGTTATCCCGGACAAGCATCACAAACGTCAGCCATTGCGTTAATGGCTGACCATCGACTTTAACGATCCTGTCGCCTGCTTGCAAACCCGCCTTACTTGCCGCTGAGTTTGGTGACACATTTTCCAGTACAGGTTCAATTTGCGGACCACGAGGGCGAATTCCCAAAGAAGATACCGGATCTTCCTTATCAGGCTCAAACGCCCAGTTTCGCAAATCAAGCTTTACATCTCGTCGTTGATCGCTGCCAAAAGGTGCCACCGTAAGGGTGGTGCTTTCGTCGCCGATTTTGTCAACCAGTTGTAAGCGCACGGCATCCCAATCAGGCGTTTCGATACCATCTACAGCTTTTAGTTCCGTGCCAGGTACAATTTGTGCTTGTCCGGCAATCGAGTTGGCTGATATTTCACCAACAACAGGACGAACGCCGGGAACACCAATGATAAAAACCAGCCAGTAAGCAAAGATAGCAAAAATGAAGTTTGCAACCGGACCTGCGGCGATTATCGCTGCACGCTGGCCAACAGTTTTATTGTTGAAGGCATGGTGGCGAAGTTCCGGAACAACCGGTTCTGCGCGTTCATCCAGCATTTTGACATAACCGCCCAGGGGGATCAGGGCGATGACATATTCGGTGCCGAGTTTGTCAGTGCGGCGCCAGAGCGCCTTACCAAAACCTATTGAGAAACGCTCAACGCGAACACCACAGCGCCGGGCAACCCAGAAATGACCAAATTCATGCACGGTGATAAGCACACCCAGTGCAACAATGAACGAAGCCAAATCCCAGAGAAAACTCAGCATAATACCTTCCGTTAAAGCGTCCTGAATACCAGCAACAACAGGCAAGCAAAGACCGGCACCGCAGCCGTCAGGCTATCAATACGATCTAAAATACCACCGTGTCCTGGAATTAAATGACCGCTGTCCTTAATTCCTGCTTCGCGCTTAAACATGCTCTCAGTTAAGTCGCCGAGCACAGAAGCTAACGCTGCGACAATGGAGCAAATGAGTAAGGTGACGGGTGCGACGTCGAGATTCGCCCACATACCATAACCCCATGAGATTACTGCTGCGGTCGCGAGTCCGCCAATAAAACCTTGCCAGGTTTTACCCGGAGAAACCTTCGGCGCCAGCTTATGTTTGCCAAATAATTTGCCAAACATATATGCCCCTGAGTCAGCTCCCCAGACAAGGATCATGACATAGAGCAGCCATATCGCGCCACTGTAATGATTCTCGTCATAGTGCCAGGCACGTAACGTCAGCATGCCCCAAAAGAAAGGCACAATGGTTAATACACCGAAAATAATGCGTAACGTTTTAGAGTTGCGCCAGATTGCCGCCGAACCGGGGTAAAATAGCACCAATAATAACGCAACACCCCACCAACCAAGCGAAGCCCAAAGTGAGACTTCAACCAGTGGTTGATGAATATTCCGATGATATTCCGGCAATAGAAAAAGCATCAGCGCCAGCAATAACCCGCACAGCACCGCCAGCCATACCCGCTGCGAGCGAGTGGTAAAACCGCTAAGCTGTCCCCATTCCCACGCCGCCAGCATACAAACTACCAGCGTTACAATGGCGAACCCCACCGGCGGCAACAAAAACAGCGCCGCGATGACTACGGGTATTAAAACAAAAGCAGATATCAGGCGATACTTCAGCAAAAGCGACCCCCATCAGGCTGTTTCATCACCGGGCTCGGTGCCGCCGAAACGACGCTCACGATTAGCAAAGGCATTTAACGCCCCTTCAAAGTCTTGTTCATCGAAATCGGGCCAAAGAACATCTGTAAAGTAAAGTTCGGCATAGGCAATTTGCCAAAGCAAAAAGTTACTAATGCGATGCTCCCCCCCAGTCCTAATTACTAAATCTACAGGGGCCAGTTCATGCATACAGACATGCTGGTTAAGCATCTCTTCATCTATCTGATCCGGTTGCAGGTTTCCTTGCTGCACCTTTTCAGCCAGTTGCCTGACTCCCTGGGCAATATCCCAACGTCCACCGTAGTTCGCCGCAATATTTAGCGTCAGACCGGTATTCCCGGCAGTTAACGCTTCAGATTTACGAATACGTTCTTGCAAACGCGAGTTAAAGCGACTGGTATCGCCAATAATACGCAGACGCACGTTATGTCGGTGCAGGCTTTTTACTTCGCTATCAAGCGCCCACACAAACAGTTCCATTAACGCACTGACTTCCTGCGCTGGTCGGTTCCAGTTTTCACTACTAAAGGCATACAGCGTTAACGCCTCAATACCGTTGTTGGCCGCAAAAGAGACAGCCCGGCGGACGGATTTTGCCCCGGCTTTATGCCCAAAGGCACGAATCTTCCCTTGCTTTTTTGCCCAGCGACCATTGCCGTCCATAATGATCGCAACATGGCGACAGCCATGTGCTGGCAATTTTTCGCTAAGTGGTTGAGTAGCAGACAACATCACGCGTTTTTTATTCCCTGATAGGGTTTACGGTACTCAGGAATACTGAAGCCTATACAAAAAAAAGCCGTGTAAAACCACGGCATATCTGACCTTACAAAGCCAACTACTGACGATCAGATGGCGCAGACTATATCACTGAAGCCCTACGCTAACAAATAGCACGACTCTCTGTAGCCGGATTATCCTCAGCTTGCGAGACGCATCACCTCTTTTCTGGCGACCTCACGCGCATTGGCATCAACAGACAACACATCGTCCACACATTGTGGTTCGCGCATATCCATTTTTTCCAGCACGGATAAATTCAACGCGGCGATATCCGTAAAGCGGATTTGTTGCGCAAGAAAGGCTGCAACAGTGATTTCGTTTGCAGCATTCAATGCGGTCGTCGCTGCCTGGCCCTGTTCGAACGCCTTCATCGCCAGTTTCAGGCATGGATAACGCTCATAATCTGGTGCGGCAAATGTCAACGCACTTAGTTTGCAAAAATCGAGCGGCTTCACGCCAGAGTTCACGCGATTCGGCCATGCCATGGTGTGGGCAATTGGCGTACGCATGTCGGGTTCGCCCAGTTGCGCCAGAACGCTGCCGTCCTGATAACGCACCATCGAGTGAATCACTGACTGCGGGTGAATCAGCACTTCCATCTGGCTGGCGCTGGCGTTAAACAACCAGCGAGCTTCAATGTATTCCAGACCTTTGTTCATCATGGTAGCCGAATCGACAGAAATTTTACGTCCCATCGACCAGTTCGGATGACGGCATGCTTGATCGGGCGTCATTGTTGCCAAATCGCGCAAGGGCGTCTCACGGAAAGGGCCACCAGACCCGGTAAGTAAAATGGACACCACGCCATTTTGCTCAAGGTCAGCGTATCCCAGATTATGCTGAATAGGTTGCGGTAAACTCTGAAAAATGGCGTTGTGTTCGCTATCGACCGGTAATAACTGTGCTTTACTCTGCTTTACTGCGTCCATAAACAGACGTCCGCAGGTGACCAGTGATTCTTTGTTTGCCAGCAGGATGGTTTTACCGGCGCGGATCGCGGCAAGGGTAGGTAACAGGCCAGCAGCGCCCACAATCGCCGCCATCACCTGATCAACATCTTCAAGCGCCGCCATATCGCAGGCAGCTTGTTGCCCGCTTAAGACTTCGGTGCGGCTACCCTGTTGCTGTAGCATCGTTTTAAGAAGTTTCGCACTCGCTTCATCGTCCATAACGGCATAGCGGGGAGAGAACTCCAGGCACTGTTCTACCATGCGAGTGACATTTTTGCCTGCCACCAGCGCAACTACGCGGAAGTGTTCGGGATTATGGCGCACCACGTCCAGCGTGCTGCAACCAATCGAGCCGGTCGAGCCCAGAATGGTGAGTTGCTTCATGAAACATCCAGAGTTGAGACAGAATAAAAAGCAAAACGCCGCCAGCCGATCCGCAAGGATCTACTGAGCGGCGTTTTTTGTCGTTCAAGAAATCAGAACTGCATCAGTTCTGCTTCTTTGTCTGCCAGCGCCGCTTCAATTTTCTTGATTGCAGCATCAGTCAGTTTCTGTACATCGTCCTGAGAACGGCGATCGTCGTCTTCGCTGATCTCTTTTTCTTTCAACAGTGCTTTCACTTTGTCGTTCGCATCACGACGCACGTTACGTACTGCAACACGCGCCTGTTCAGCTTCGCCACGAACGATTTTGGTCAGATCTTTACGACGCTCTTCCGTCAGCGGCGGCAGCGGAACACGAATGTCGCTACCCGCAGAGTTCGGGTTCAGGCCGAGATCGGACGCCATAATCGCTTTTTCAACGGCCGGAGACATTGAACGGTCAAACACGTTGATTTTCAGAGTACGGGAATCTTCTACCGTTACGCTTGCCAGCTGACGCAGCGGCGTTGGCGTGCCGTAATATTCCACGACAATGCCATCCAGCAGGCTGGGAGAAGCACGACCCGTGCGTATTTTGCTGATTTGGGTTTTGAACGCTTCAACGCATTTGTCCATGCGTACTTCAGCATCTTTTCTGATATCGCTAATCACGTTACGAATCCTTGAAAACTTGTCTCAGTCAGACCAGACAGTCACACACAGTGGAAGTGTGCTAAGTATAGCCCTGATTAAACATATTACGGGTAATTGTCTGGATTATTAGGCTATTTTATTTGCCATTTTGGCCCCGGGCAGTGCTCGCCATCCTCACGTACTTATGTACGCTCCGGTTGCTGCGCGCTGGCCGTGACCAGACTGCCTGCAACAATAACGCCTTATAACCAGACTTACGCCCCCGCGATACTTATGCGGAATCTTACCCTTATTTATCCATCACGGGAATTATTCCGTGATTAATGTTCCTTCTTTTTCACCCATTACCACACGGCGCAGTGCACCCGGTTTGTTCATGTTGAAAACACGAATCGGTAATTTGTGGTCACGAGCCAGCGTAAAGGCCGCCAGGTCCATGACTTTCAGCTCTTTTTCCAGCACTTCGCTGTAAGTCAGCTGCTCATACATAGTTGCAGTTGGATCTTTTGCTGGATCAGCGGTAAACACACCATCAACTTTGGTCGCTTTCAGCACCACATCGGCTTCAATTTCGATACCGCGCAGGCAAGCTGCGGAGTCAGTGGTGAAGAATGGATTACCCGTACCGGCGGAGAGGATCACCACACGGTTGTTACGCAACAGGCTGATTGCTTCTGCCCAGCTGTAACTGTCGCACACGCCATTCAACGGAATAGCGGACATCAGACGAGCGTTCACATAGGCGCGGTGCAGTGCATCACGCATTGCCAGGCCGTTCATTACGGTAGCCAGCATCCCCATGTGGTCGCCCACAACGCGGTTCATACCCGCTTTCGCCAGACCAGCGCCACGGAACAGGTTACCCCCACCAATCACCACACCAACCTGAATACCCAGTTCAACCAGCTCTTTAATTTCCTGAGCCATGCGATCCAGTATGCTTGCATCAATACCGAAGCCTTCCGTGCCCTGCAGAGCTTCGCCACTCAACTTAAGCAGAATGCGTTTATAGACGGGTTTTGCATTGGTAGCCATGTTTCTTTCCTGAGACTGTCAACGATTGAAATGAATTAATACCAGCGACATTGTACGTCGCTTTTCAGCGCAGCCCCATAAGGGTTAGCTGAATTTACAAGATGGGCGCAAAAAGAAGCCGCCCTCAGGCGGCTCCTTTTCGATAATTAAGACTGCTTGGACATCGCAGCAACTTCTGCTGCAAAGTCAGTCTCAACTTTCTCGATGCCTTCACCTACTTCGAAGCGGATGAAGCCAGTCACTTCAGCGTTATGCTCTTTCAGCAGCTGACCAACAGTTTTTGCCGGTTCCATAACGAACGGCTGACCGGTCAGAGAAACTTCGCCGGTGAATTTCTTCATGCGGCCTTCAACCATTTTCTCTGCGATTTCTTTCGGCTTACCAGACTGCATCGCGATGTCCAGCTGTACCTGGTATTCTTTCTCTACCACTTCAGCGGATACGTCTTCTGGTTTGATGAATTCTGGTTTGCTTGCAGCAACGTGCATAGCGATGTGTTTAACCAGCTCTTCGTCAGCGCCTTTAGCAGCAACCAGAACGCCAATACGCGCACCGTGCTGATAAGAACCCAGAACGTCGCCTTCCAGTGCAGCAACGCGGCGAATGTTGATGTTTTCACCAATTTTCGCTACCAGCGCAACACGTTCTTCTTCGAACTGTGCTTTCAGAACTTCAACGTCAGTGATTTTGCCAGCTACAGCTGCGTCCAGAACTTTGTCTGCGAACGCCTGGAAACCAGCGTCTTTCGCTACGAAGTCAGTCTGGCAGTTAACTTCCAGAATGATGCCGTAGTTGCCGTCGATTTTGGTTTTGATCACGCCGTCAGCAGCAACGTTGCCTGCTTTTTTCGCTGCTTTAATAGCACCGGACTTACGCATGTTTTCGATTGCCAGCTCGATGTCGCCGTTAGCTTCAGTCAGTGCTTTTTTGCAATCCATCATGCCTGCGCCAGTACGCTCACGCAGCTCTTTTACCAGGGATGCGGTAATTTCAGCCATTCTAAAATCCTCGGAGATGTGATCTGCCCGGCGTTAAACCGCACAGATATAAAAGTGAAAAAGGGGGCCATATGCAGGCCCCCTAACCAAACGTGTACTACCTGGTCTATAAGGGCTCTCCCCCCTTCATATTTCGCGCCGTAGATGCGTTGTCTTCGCTCGCTCATCCCGGTCACTTACTGATGTAAGCTCCCGGGAATTCTCGAGCTTGCCGCCTTTCTGCAACTCGAACTATTTTGGGGGAGTTATCAAGCCTTATTACTCAGCTTCTACGAAGCTTTCTTCCGCCTGGGAAGCCAGATCCTGAGAACGGCCTTCACGTACGGTTGCAGCAACAGCGCCCAGGTACAGGGTCACAGCACGGATTGCGTCGTCGTTACCCGGGATAACGAAGTCAACACCGTCCGGATCAGAGTTGGTATCAACGATAGCAAATACCGGAATACCCAGGTTGTTTGCTTCTTTGATAGCAATGTGTTCGTGGTCAGCATCGATTACAAACAGAGCGTCCGGCAGACCGCCCATGTCTTTGATACCGCCCAGGCTGTTTTCCAGTTTCTCCAGCTCACGAGTGCGCATCAGCGCTTCTTTCTTGGTCAGCTTTTCGAAAGTACCGTCCTGAGACTGAGTTTCCAGGTCTTTCAGACGTTTGATGGACTGACGAACGGTTTTCCAGTTAGTCAGCATACCGCCCAGCCAGCGATGGTTCACGAAGAACTGGTCGCAGCTCAGAGCAGCGTCTTTCACCGCTTCGCTTGCAGCGCGTTTAGTACCAACGAAAAGGATTTTACCTTTGCGAGAAGCAATCTTGTTCAGTTCAGCCAGAGCTTCGTTGAACATCGGTACAGTTTTCTCAAGGTTGATGATGTGAACTTTGTTACGCGCACCGAAGATGAACGGCTTCATTTTCGGGTTCCAGTAACGGGTCTGGTGACCGAAGTGAACACCAGCCTTGAGCATGTCGCGCATGGAAACAGTTGCCATGATTAAAACCTCTATATAAAAGTTGGGGTTATGCCTCCACGTATCCCATATTACCGACCCCAAAGGGCACCCCGGAATATGTGCCGATACGTGTGTGTTGTTACACAAAGTGAGATTGTCGCTTCCGTCCAGTCTGTGTATACGAAATGGATCGGAAGTCCGGCGCGCTTTATACCACAAATACGTTGCGGACACCAATAATTGTTGGCGCTGTGTACAGCACCAGACGATGAATTTTCTATTATAGAAAACGTTCAGTGGCACGTTTGGCGAAATTCAGAATGATTCTCAATTTGCCCGGGTGTGATACCATTGACAGCACTTACATATATATTGTCGGTATCACCGACGCTGATGGACAGAATTAATGGCTATCTCAATCAAGACCCCTGAAGATATCGAAAAAATGCGCGTCGCTGGCCGCCTGGCTGCCGAAGTGCTGGAGATGATCGAACCGTATGTTAAACCGGGCGTCAGCACCGGCGAGCTGGATCGCATCTGTAATGATTACATTGTTAATGAACAACACGCGGTTTCTGCCTGCCTCGGCTATCATGGTTATCCGAAATCTGTTTGCATCTCTATTAATGAAGTGGTGTGCCACGGTATTCCGGACGATGCCAAGCTGCTGAAAGATGGCGACATCGTTAACATCGATGTCACCGTTATTAAGGATGGTTTCCACGGCGATACCTCGAAAATGTTTATCGTCGGTAAGCCGACCATCATGGGCGAACGCCTGTGCCGCATCACGCAAGAGAGCCTGTACCTGGCGCTGCGTATGGTGAAACCAGGCATCAATCTGCGCGAAATCGGTGCAGCGATTCAGAAATTTGTCGAAGCAGAAGGCTTCTCTGTCGTTCGTGAATATTGCGGGCACGGTATTGGTCGCGGCTTCCATGAAGAACCGCAGGTGCTGCACTATGACTCCCCTGAAACCAACGTCGTGCTGAAACCAGGGATGACATTCACTATCGAGCCAATGGTCAACGCGGGTAAAAAAGAGATCCGCACCATGAAAGATGGCTGGACGGTAAAAACCAAAGATCGCAGCTTGTCTGCACAATACGAGCATACTATTGTGGTGACTGATAACGGCTGCGAAATTCTGACGTTACGCAAGGATGACACCATCCCGGCGATAATCTCGCACGACGAATAAGAGGAAGACAAACGCAAAAATGCCTGATGCGTCCTACCTTCTCCATTTGCAAGGAGTTGTAGGCCGAATAAGGCGTTCACGCCGCATCCGGCATGAACAAAGCGCACTTTGTCAACAATCTGAAGCCGGCGAATGCCGGCTTTTTTAATGTGATAATGTAATCTTATGGGTGGCGCACGATGAATACCCTTCCAGAACAGTACGCAAATACCGCTCTCCCCACCCTGCCCGGTCAACCGCAAAATCCATGCGCCTGGCCCCGTGATGAATTAACTGTCTGTGGGATAAAAGCCCATATTGATATCTTCCAGCGTTGGCTGGGTGATGCCTTTGATAGTGGGATCTCCGCTGAACAATTGATTGAAGCCCGCACTGAATTTATCGACCAGCTCCTGCAACGGTTATGGATTGAAGCAGGATTCAGCCAGATCGCCGATCTGGCGCTGGTTGCCGTCGGTGGTTATGGTCGTGGCGAGCTGCATCCGCTTTCAGACGTCGATTTACTGATCTTAAGCCGTAAAAAACTTCCGGACGATCAGGCGCAAAAAGTGGGCGAGCTGTTAACGCTGCTCTGGGATGTGAAGCTGGAAGTCGGTCATAGCGTGCGCACGCTTGAAGAGTGCTTACTGGAAGGATTATCAGATTTAACCGTCGCAACCAACCTGATCGAATCCCGCTTGTTAATTGGCGATGTAGCGCTATTTCTCGAACTGCAAAAGCATATTTTCAGCGAAGGATTCTGGCCGTCCGATAAGTTTTACGCGGCGAAAGTTGAAGAACAAAACCAGCGCCACCAGCGTTACCACGGCACCAGCTACAATCTTGAACCAGACATCAAAAGCAGCCCCGGCGGCTTGCGCGATATCCACACTCTGCAATGGGTGGCCCGCCGCCATTTTGGCGCAACATCACTCGATGAAATGGTCGGATTTAGCTTCTTAACGTCTGCGGAACGTGCAGAGCTAAATGAGTGTTTGCATATTCTCTGGCGAATTCGCTTCGCCCTGCATTTGGTGGTCAATCGTTACGATAATCGCCTGTTATTTGATCGCCAGCTTAGCGTTGCCCAGCGTCTGAATTACGGTGGTGAAGGTAACGAGCCAGTCGAACAGATGATGAAGGATTATTTTCGCGTTACGCGCCGCGTTAGCGAACTTAACCATATGCTATTGCAACTGTTCGACGAGGCTATCCTCGCCCTCCCTGCCGACGAAAAACCGCGACCAATAGACGATGAATTTCAGCTACGCGGCACGCTTATCGATCTGCGCGATGAAACGCTGTTTATGCGCCAACCAGAAGCGATATTACGCATGTTCTATACCATGGTGCGCAACAGTGCGATCACCGGCATTTACTCCACCACGCTGCGCCAGTTACGTCATGCCCGTCGCCATCTGCAACAACCGCTGTGCAATATTCCGCAAGCGCGAAAGCTATTTTTGAGCATTCTGCGTCACCCTGGTTCGGTGCGTCGTGGACTGTTACCGATGCATCGCCATAGCGTGCTCGGTGCCTATATGCCGCAATGGTCGCATATCGTCGGGCAGATGCAGTTTGACCTGTTCCACGCCTACACGGTGGATGAACATACTATTCGCGTGATGTTGAAACTGGAGAGTTTTGCCAGTGAAGAAACGCGCCAGCGCCATCCGTTGTGTGTGGATGTCTGGCCGCGATTGCCGTCACCTGAGCTTATCTTTATCGCCGCACTGTTTCACGATATCGCCAAAGGGCGCGGCGGCGACCACTCTATACTCGGCGCACAAGACGTAGTGCATTTTGCCGAGCTCCACGGGCTGAACTCGCGCGAAACGCAACTGGTAGCCTGGCTGGTTCGCCAGCACTTGCTGATGTCGGTCACCGCCCAACGCCGCGATATTCAGGACCCGGAAGTCATCAAGCAATTTGCCGAAGAAGTGCAAACGGAAACCCGGCTGCGCTATCTGGTATGCCTGACAGTGGCCGATATTTGCGCCACCAACGAAACACTATGGAATAGCTGGAAGCAAAGCCTGCTGCGCGAACTCTATTTCGCCACCGAAAAACAGCTACGACGCGGGATGCAAAACACGCCGGATATGCGCGAACGGGTTCGCCATCACCAGCTTCAGGCGCTGGCGCTGCTGCGCATGGACAATATCGACGAAGAGGCGTTACACCAGATTTGGTCACGTTGTCGCGCCAACTATTTTGTCCGCCATAGCCCAAATCAACTGGCCTGGCATGCGCGCCATTTATTACAGCATGATTTAAGCAAGCCGCTGGTATTGCTTAGTCCGCAAGCCACACGCGGCGGAACGGAGATATTTATCTGGAGTCCGGACCGCCCCTATCTGTTTGCTGCCGTCTGTGCCGAATTAGACCGCCGCAATTTAAGCGTTCACGACGCACAAATTTTCACCACTCGCGACGGTATGGCGATGGATACCTTCATCGTGCTGGAACCAGATGGCAGCCCGCTGTCCGCTGATCGCCATGAAGTCATTCGTTTTGGACTTGAGCAGGTACTGACGCAAAGTAGCTGGCAGCCACCACAGCCGCGTCGTCAACCGGCAAAACTACGTCACTTTACTGTTGAAACCGAAGTGACGTTTTTGCCTACCCATACCGACCGAAAATCATTCCTCGAACTGATCGCTCTCGACCAACCTGGACTACTGGCCCGAGTTGGGAAAATTTTTGCCGATCTGGGAATTTCGCTTCATGGCGCTCGAATTACAACCATTGGCGAGCGAGTAGAAGATTTATTCATAATCGCCACCGCTGATCGGCGCGCACTTAATAACGAGTTGCAGCAGGAAGTGCATCAGCGGTTGACAGAGGCCCTCAATCCAAACGATAAAGGGTGATGTGTTTACTGATATGAAAAGAGTTTAACAATGCAGCAGTTACAGAACATTATTGAAACCGCTTTTGAACGCCGTGCCGAGATCACGCCAGCCAATGCAGACACCGTTACCCGCGAAGCGGTAAATCAGGTGATCGCCCTGCTGGATTCCGGCGCACTGCGTGTAGCGGAAAAAATTGACGGTCAGTGGGTGACGCATCAGTGGTTGAAAAAAGCGGTGCTGCTCTCTTTCCGTATTAATGATAATCAGGTGATCGAAGGGGCAGAAAGCCGCTACTTCGATAAAGTGCCGATGAAATTCGCTAACTACGATGAAGCGCGTTTCCAGAAAGAAGGCTTCCGCGTAGTGCCACCAGCGGCAGTGCGTCAGGGCGCATTTATCGCCCGTAATACCGTGCTGATGCCATCTTACGTCAACATCGGCGCATACGTTGATGAAGGTACGATGGTTGATACCTGGGCCACTGTCGGTTCCTGTGCGCAGATTGGTAAAAACGTCCACCTGTCTGGCGGTGTAGGCATCGGCGGTGTACTGGAGCCGTTGCAGGCTAACCCGACCATTATTGAAGATAACTGCTTCATCGGCGCACGTTCTGAAGTCGTTGAGGGCGTGATTGTCGAAGAAGGTTCCGTCATTTCCATGGGCGTATACATCGGTCAGAGCACCCGTATTTACGACCGTGAAACCGGCGAAATCCATTACGGTCGCGTACCGGCAGGTTCTGTGGTGGTATCCGGCAACCTGCCGTCGAAAGATGGCAAATACAGCCTCTACTGTGCGGTTATCGTTAAGAAAGTTGACGCGAAAACTCGCGGTAAAGTTGGTATTAACGAACTGCTGCGTACCATCGACTAAAAGTATGCACACGGGCAGCACGACGCTGCCCGATTTTTTTGCAGGGATGAGCGATGATTTCACGCCGACGATTTTTGCAGGCTGCCGCCGCGACGTTAGCCGCGGGCTCAGGTTTCGGTTATATGCATTACTGGGAACCTGGCTGGCTTGAATTAATCCGTCACCGCCTCGCCTTTTTTAAAGACAACGTTCCACCTTTCAAAATCCTTTTTCTGGCAGATCTCCATTACTCTCGTTTTGTTCCTCTAAGCCTGATTTCTGACGCGATTGCTCTTGGCGTAGCACAAAAGCCCGATTTGATATTGCTGGGCGGCGATTACGTATTATTTGATATGCCGCTGAATTTTCCGGCGTTTGCTGACGTACTCTCCCCCCTTGCCGAATGTGCGCCGACGTTTGCCTGCTTCGGCAACCACGATCGCCCTGTTGGTACAGAGAAAAATCGCTTAATTGGCGAGGCGTTGCAATCGGCGGGCATCACGGTGTTGGTTAACCAGGCAACCGTGATCGCCACGCCGAACAGGCAATTCGAACTGGTAGGCACTGGTGATTTATGGGCCGGACAATGCAAACCGCCTCCCGCCAGCGAAGCCAATCTGCCACGACTGGTGTTGGCGCATAATCCCGACAGCAAAGAAGTCATGCGTAATGAAAAGTGGGATCTGATGCTTTGTGGTCACACTCACGGCGGTCAGTTACACGTGCCATTAGTTGGCGAACCTTTTGCGCCAGTTAAAGATAAACGCTATGTCGCAGGGTTAAACGCTTTTGGCGAACGACACATCTACACGACTCGAGGTGTGGGAAGTTTGTATGGCTTGCGTCTGAACTGCCGTCCGGAAGTGACAATGCTGGAACTGGTGTAGAACATGAATGATATCGCCAGAATAAAGCAGGTAATTTTTTGATTTTTACGCCATGATAGAAGTCTGGAAAAAAGGCTTTCTGCGATCACAGTCGAGCCGGGCGGGCCAGGCCAAATGCTAAGATAAGCACAATTTACTGACTCATTTTGAGGTAACGCTATGTACGACAATCTGAAAAGTCTGGGTATTACCAATCCTGAAGAAATTGATCGTTACAGCCTCCGGCAGGAAGCCAACAACGATATTCTGAAAATCTATTTTCAGAAAGACAAAGGCGAGTTTTTCGCTAAGAGCGTGAAGTTTAAATATCCGCGCCAGCGCAAAACGGTCGTCGCCGATGGTGTGGGTCAGGGTTATAAAGAAGTGCAGGAGATCAGCCCGAATCTGCGTTATATCATTGATGAGCTTGATCAAATCTGCCAGCGTGACCGCAGCGAAGTTGATCTTAAACGTAAGATCCTCGACGACTTACGTCACCTGGAGTCAGTAGTAACCAATAAGATCAGCGAGATTGAAGCCGATCTGGAAAAACTGACGCGTAAATAATAATACTGATGCCATTCTGTATGGCCGGGTAAAGTATCGCCCGGCTTTAATTTATCATGCTCCTACCGTTCTTCATCCAGTTGCAACGCAACATACAGCAGCAACCTGTCATCAAAATTGCCCAAATCCAGCCCGGTCAGTTCCGATATACGATTAAGCCTATACTCCAGAGTATTGCGATGGATAAACAGCGCCTTTGACGTTGCCAGCGGCTGCACATTATGGCGAAACCACGCTGCCAGCGTCCGCCGCAGCAAGCCATTATTATCCATCGCTTTTAGCCGTGCCAGAGGACGCGCCAGTTCGTTGGCTTGCCAGTCGCCACGTAAACTGTCGAGTAATACTGGCAGCATCAGATCCTGATAAAAATAGCAGCGATTCTCCGGCATTCGCTGTTTACCCACGACCATCGTTGTTTTCGCCGTACGATAAGAACGCGCAATACTGCCTGCGCCGGTAAAATAATTGCCCAGTGACACGCGAAAACGCAGCTGACCGTACTCCTTCATACGAGTAATAAGTTGCTCTACTCGCTTACGATGGTCCTCAGCATCCCAGCGCCCAAACGTATTCAACGCCGGTTTCAGCACTACCATTTCGGTTAGCGAGACTATCGCCACCAGATTATTGCGTTCCGGCGTGGTGAGTGCATTTTGCAGTTGCTGTAGTTCCGCCATCGCGCTGTCCACGCCAAGCTGGCCGCTATCGACCTCGACAATGGCCACCACGCGGGGTTGATTGAGATCGATACCCAGTCGTTGCGCCCATTCGGTTAACGCTGGTGTATTTTCTTCAGCCTGAATCAGATGCATGACTAACTCTTCACGCAGTCGGCTATCCTGCGCCAGCAAGTGCATCAACCGCGACTGTTCCAGCATCATCTCCGCCGTCATACAGACCAGTTCACCATATTTGCGCAAATGCTCCGGTTCACCGGTCAGGCCGATAACGCCGACAATCTCGCCTTCCAGCCGTAACGGCAGGTTAATCCCCTGACGTACACCGTGCAGATGGCGCGCTACCGCATCATCGATATCGACCACCCGCCCTTGCGACAGTACCAGTAATGCACCTTCGTGCAATTCACCAATACGCTCACGATCGCCGCTGCCGATAATTCGCCCGCGAGCATCCATTACGTTGATATTGGTATCGATGATGCGCATGGTACGCGCCACGATATCCTGCGCCATTTTGGTATCAAGATGCCAGCCAGCCATAAGCCCTCCGTTGTGCACGGTTTAGCATAAGGAAGTACGCAACCCACAGCATTGTGCAAATG
Organism: Escherichia sp. E4736; assembly: GCF_005781225.1. NCBI lineage: Bacteria > Pseudomonadati > Pseudomonadota > Gammaproteobacteria > Enterobacterales > Enterobacteriaceae > Escherichia > Escherichia sp. E4736. The sequence continues at coordinate 39,510 of NZ_VATT01000015.1, forward strand.
CACAAAGGACGACGGAGAAATATGGAGTTGTGGAGGGGGTCACAAATTGAAAAGAGAACCCCTTCCCGTTTGCAGGAAGGGGTTGAGGGAGATTACTGCATTAACAGGTAGATGGTGCTATCGCCGCGCTGAATGTTCAGCGCCAGCACTGACGGCTTGCTGTCGAGAACTTTACGCAGTTCAGCGATGTTTTTCACTGTCTGCTGGTTCGCGCCAATAATCACATCACCTTTTTTCAGGCCAATCTGCGCAGCCGGAGTACCGGTTTTCACGTTGTTCACGACCACGCCCTGATCTTTGCCTTTGTTGCTCATTTCAGCGCCTTCAATGCCGTTGAAGATAGAGCTGGAATCAACTTGATTCTGGCTGCTCTGCTGCAGTTCCAGATTCACGTTGACCTGCTTACCATCGCGCAGCAAGCCCAGGGTCAGTTTGCTGCCCACCGGCATAGTACCCACCTGAGCACGCAGCGCGGCAAAGCTGCTGATCGGCTTACCGTTCAGTGAGGTGATCACATCACCCGCTTTAATACCCGCTTTTGCAGCAGAAGAGTTCGGCAGAACCTGGCTTACGAAAGCGCCACGCTGGGCGTCAACTTTCATTGCTTTCGCCAGCTCAGAGTTCAGCTCGGTCCCCATAATGCCCAACTCGCCGCGTTTCACCTGGCCGTATTCCACCATCTGCGAGGTCAGGTTTTTCACCATGTTGCTCGGGATAGCAAAACCGATACCGATGTTACCGCCATCCGGTGCAAGGATCGCGGTGTTGATACCGATCAGTTCACCGTTTAGGTTAACTAGCGCACCACCGGAGTTACCCCGGTTGATTGCTGCGTCCGTCTGGATGAAGTTTTCGTAGTTTTCGGCGTTCAAACCGCTACGCCCCAGCGCAGAGACAATCCCGGAAGTTACCGTCTCGCCCAGACCAAACGGGTTACCAATTGCGACGGTGTAATCACCCACGCGCAGCGCATCGGAATCCGCCATCTTAATCGCGGTCAGGTTTTTCGGGTTCTGGATCTGGATCAGCGCGATATCAGAGCGCGGATCTTTGCCGACCATCTTCGCGTCGAACTTACGGCCATCGCTCAGTTGAACTTTAATGACCGTCGCATTATCGACAACGTGGTTGTTAGTCACGACATAGCCTTTATCGGCATCAATGATGACGCCAGACCCCAGCGCCATGAATTTTTGTTGCTGGCCACCGCCGTTACCACCTTGTCCACCACCCTGACAGAACGGGGAGCTCTGGAACGGAGAACCTTCCTGGCAGAACGGGGAATCATCACCGAAGAACTGCTGGAAATTACGCGGCATACGCGGCGTATTAACGGTTGTGCTACCTTCTACGTTAATGCTGACCACTGAAGGCATCACCTTTTCGAGCATCGGTGCAAGGCTTGGCATCTGCTGGGCTGTCGTTGCTGAAGAAGTCTCAGCCGCCGTTGCAGAGAGCGGAGATAACGCCAAACCTAAACTCAGAGCCAGTGCACTCAGTGCTAATGTGGTTTTTTTCATGTATTTCAGTCTCGATTAACAGATAACGCAAAATTGCTGTGTTCTTCAGATTCGTTTTATAGCGCGAAGTTCCGAACTAAAGTTTCTGCAAAAAGTAAAAATTTATTGTCCGTCTTTACAAAAGCCTGGTTATTGTTCTACGGCCATCAGACGGCGGTATTCATCCCACGCATAAAGGTCTGTCATACCGCTGATATAATCCTGTAACAGCCGGCAGCGGTAATAATATTCCCATAGCGGGAACTCAGGTGAATCTGACGATAATTTACTGACAGCCTCAACATAGGCCAACCGATGACGCGTTGAGAGCTTATGGAATAAACGCGTTTCAATAGGGAAACGTTTCACACGTTCTTTTTCAACAAGTTCGGTAAAGTCTGATAACGACATGTTTAACAACGGTCGATATATCTCTAATAAACCGCTAATCACCCGGTAGCCCTGCAATTCAAGCTGCTCGACATCTGGATGGCTAAACACATGTTTTACAGCGACATTTTTATATAACTTCAGCAACTGGCTACATTCGCTGGCATCCTCTAACAGTGCATGATTAAAGGTTCCGGCAAAAATTGCAGGTAAGTTATCAATAAATCGTTGTGCCGCATACGGCACCAGTTTATTTAAGGTATTTACGCGTAAATACATAAAAAACTGATCTTCCGTGCTACGACTTAAGCTATTTGAGCGCGACTTTTCCCAGGCATTTTCTACCACCTGCGCAAACAGAGAACCGTTCTCATGCTGGCCCCACGCTTCATGCAGATGATGATAAAGCTGTTCAACGGTAAATATTCTTTTTTCTACCGCATCTTCAAGGTCAGCCACACAATAAGATATATCGTCGGCAGCTTCCATAATCCACGTTAATGGGAAGCGACTGTAAAGTGCTAAATTAAGTTCTTTACGTAAACGCGCAATATAGAATTCTTCAGAAAGGTAGTAGCCCGGCTTTTTCATTAAATAATCGTGAGTCTCGGGCGTTTCGCCGCGCCACCACGCCGGACGGGTATATTTTAAAATACCGCCGACCTGAGCCCAGGTAAGATTCATCCGCATCAATGTATGCACCAGACGAATACCCTGTGCGTTACCTTCAAAATGACATAAGTCCTGACGAATTTTTCGCCGCAGGTCGTTAAGTGACTCCTCCCCTTCCCTCAATCGCAACGCCGCCACGCTACAGCGATCGTCGGTTAATGGCTGGCTTTCGGCATCCGCCGGGTACAAACGCTGACGGAACCAGTCATTAATAGCTGCCTCGCCAAAATGACCAAACGGCGGATTTCCTATGTCATGCATCAGACACGACATTTCGACAATGCTTTCAAACGGCCCGGTCAACTCGTCCAGACCGTAAGCCTCCAGCAATTTAAGCTCTTTCAGGCGGCTTAAAATCTCTTTAGCGATATAACGCCCCACCTGCTGAACTTCCATAGAATGGGTAAGACGCGTGCGCACGGCAGCATTGCGCTCAAGTGGGAAGACCTGGGTCTTTTGTTGCAGACGGCGAATCGCCGGGGAGTTGATAATACGCCCGCGATCGCTCTCGAAGATCCGCAGGATCTCATGTTCAGTTTTAACGCCCTGCGGTGAACGATAACGACGATGCCAGTTTATTTTATTTCGGAAATCAATCTGTGCCATGTCCTCTCCCGCGTGAGAAATACGCTTCCCCTCAAGCGCATGATAAACTATGCCTTCAAATCGAGCTTATCGCGAGTAAATCTATGAAAATCGGCATCATTGGTGCAATGGAAGAAGAAGTTACGCTGCTGCGTGACAAAATCGAAAACCGTCAAACTATCAGCCTGGGCGGTTGCGAAATGTATACCGGCCAACTGAACGGAACCGAGGTTGCGCTTCTGAAATCAGGCATTGGTAAAGTCGCAGCGGCGCTGGGTGCAACTCTGCTGCTGGAACACTGCAAGCCTGATGTGATTATTAACACCGGTTCCGCGGGTGGCCTGGCGCCAACGCTGAAAGTGGGCGATATCGTTGTCTCGGACGAAGCACGTTATCACGACGCGGATGTCACGGCGTTTGGCTATGAATACGGTCAACTGCCTGGCTGCCCTGCAGGCTTCAAAGCTGACGATAAACTGATCGCTGCCGCCGAGTCCTGCATTGCCGAACTGAATCTTAACGCTGTACGTGGCCTGATTGTTAGCGGCGACGCTTTCATCAACGGCTCTGTTGGTCTGGCGAAAATCCGCCACAATTTCCCGCAGGCCATTGCAGTAGAAATGGAAGCGACGGCTATCGCTCACGTTTGCCACAATTTTAACGTCCCGTTTGTGGTGGTGCGCGCCATCTCTGACGTCGCCGATCAACAGTCTCACCTTAGCTTCGACGAGTTCCTGGCCGTTGCTGCCAAACAGTCCAGCCTGATGGTTGAGTCACTGGTGCAGAAACTGGCTCATGGCTAAGTCACTCTTCAGGGCGCTGGTCGCCCTGTCTTTTCTTGCGCCACTGTGGCTCAACGCCGCGCCGCGTGTCATCACACTTTCCCCCGCTAACACCGAACTCGCATTTGCCGCCGGGATCACGCCGGTAGCGGTCAGCAGTTATTCCGACTATCCGCCAGAAGCACAAAAAATAGAGCAGGTTTCCACCTGGCAAGGGATGAATCTGGAACGTATTGTGGCGCTAAAACCCGATCTGGTCGTAGCCTGGCGCGGGGGTAACGCCGAGCGGCAAGTTGACCAGCTTGCTTCGCTGGGAATAAAAGTGATGTGGGTCGATGCGACAAGCATTGAACAAATTGCCGATGCGTTACGTCAACTGGCCCCGTGGAGCCCGCAACCTGACAAGGCCGAGAAAGCCGCGCAAACCTTGCTGGAACAGTATGCGCAACTCAAAGCTAAATTCGCCGATAAGCCTAAAAAACGTGTTTTCTTACAATTCGGCATTAATCCGCCGTTCACCAGCGGAAAAGAGTCGATTCAGAACCAGGTACTGGAAGTTTGCGGTGGAGAAAACATCTTTAAAAACAGCCATGTTCCCTGGCCGCAGGTTAGCCGCGAACAGGTATTAGCACGCGCGCCACAGGCTATTGTCATCACTGGCGGATCGGACCAAACTCCTAAAATCGAGCAATACTGGGGTGAACAGCTCAAAATTCCCATTATTCCTCTCACAAGTGACTGGTTTGAACGTGCAAGCCCACGTATTATCCTCGCTGCACAACAACTCTGTAATGCGCTTTCACAAGTGGATTAGCGCCTGACCTTTTCAGGTGCTCAGTGGGGATTGAACAATGCTCGTCTATTGGCTGGATATAGTCGGCACAGCGGTATTTGCCATCTCCGGCGTTTTACTTGCCGGAAAATTGCGTATGGACCCTTTTGGCGTCCTGGTATTAGGCGTGGTTACCGCGGTAGGCGGTGGAACCATTCGCGACATGGCGCTGGATCACGGTCCGGTATTTTGGGTGAAAGATCCCACCGATCTGGTCGTTGCAATGGTAACCAGCATGCTGACGATCGTCCTGGTACGCCAGCCAAGACGCTTGCCGAAATGGATGCTGCCGGTGCTGGATGCTGTTGGGTTGGCAGTCTTTGTTGGCATTGGCGTCAACAAAGCCTTTAATGCGGATGCGGGTCCATTGATTGCGGTATGTATGGGTGTTATTACGGGCGTTGGCGGCGGGATCATTCGCGATGTACTGGCGCGCGAAATCCCCATGATTTTACGTACAGAAATCTACGCAACAGCCTGTATTATCGGCGGTATTGTCCACGCTACGGCTTATTATACGTTTTCCGTCCCGTTAGAAACGGCCAGTATGATGGGGATGGTGGTAACGCTATTGATTCGACTGGCAGCTATCCGTTGGCATCTTAAACTGCCGACGTTTGCGCTGGATGAGAATGGGCGTTAAAGAGAGTAGATGTGCCGGATAGTTTATCCGGCACATTAGCAGCAGATTAGATGCTGAAGGAAGAACCGCAACCACAGGTGCTTTTCGCGTTCGGGTTGGTCACGATGAAACGCGAACCTTCCAGTCCTTCAGTATAATCAACGGAACCACCAACCAGATATTGCAGGCTCATTGGGTCAACGACCAGGCCAACGCCCTGTTTTTCGATGGTCATATCGCCTTCGTTCACCTGATCATCAAAGGTGAAACCATACTGGAAGCCGCTGCAACCGCCACCGGTGATATACACGCGTAATTTCAGATTCGGGTTATCTTCGTCAGCGATCAGGCTTTTAACTTTGTTGGCTGCTGCGTCGGTAAACTCCAGCGGCAGTGCTACGTCATCACTCATATTTTGCTCCAAACGACATCGGCAATTGGGCAAATTCTAACCCAATAATAATCGCCATTATCTAATACCCTGGTATTTCGTTCAAGTATTCTCGCTGGCTGGTGCGGCCTTGGCTCGCGCCAGTTGCTCCGCTTCCTGTTTCGCCAGCGTGCGCGCAAGAATCGCCGAGTATAGCGGTTTCCCGCCGGTAAATTGCGCTAATAGTGTTGCGCCAAGACCGGTAATAATCATTGGCAAAATGAGCTGGTAGTTATCGGTCATCTCCAGAACCAGAATGATCCCCGTTAACGGCGCGCGAATAGATGCCGCCAGTAATGCCCCCATTCCGGCAATAGCAAACGTCCCCGCCTCAAGGTGATATTGCGGAAACAGCTCAACGGCAACCATTCCGAAAGCGGTTCCCAGCACAGTACCCAGCGCCAGCATCGGGGCAAAAATACCGCCCGGCGCGCCGGAAGAGAAGCAGAGTAAGGTGGTAATGACCCGCGCGACGAAGATAAACACCAGCATTCCCATGCTGAAATTCCCCGCGGTAGCGATAGGAATCAGGTTAAAACCGCCGCCCGACGTTGCTGGTGCCACAAACCCCAGCAATCCACACAGACCTCCAATCGCACCGCCCATCAGTACCCATTTGGTAATATTGCCGCCGTGCACGCGATGCAGCAAATCCTGCATCCCCAGCACCCATTTATTAAAAATAGGGCCGAAGATACCAAAAATAATACCGAGGATCAGATAAAGCCAAAGCGTATTGAGCGGGGCGTCAGAAAGTTTACCGACATCAATAAGTGCAACTTCGTGGTTAAATACCCGGTACATAATGGTCGACATAATGACGCCAATAAATACCGCTTTAATCGAAATTAGCGTATAGCGAAACTGCGGACGCATCTCTTCAATAATAAAAAGAATACCCGCCAGCGGCGCATTAAAAGCCGCCGCCAGACCCGCCGCCGCACCGGTTGCCAGTAACGTATGGCGAGCTTCGTCACCTTTCATGCGGAAAATATCAAGCACCATCCGGCCAATATTACCGCCAATCTGCACGGTTGGCCCTTCGCGCCCCAGGACCATACCGCCGCCCAGCGTCCCCAGACCACCAAAGAATTTCACTGGCAATACACGCCACCAGCGAACGGGACGTTGATCTTCCAGCGCCCCTTCAATTTCCGGGATACCCGAACCACCCGCTTCCGGCGCGTATTTGCGCACCAAGAAATAACCGAACATCGCCAGCGCTGCCGAACAGAGAAAAGCAACGGTTAACAGAAGTGGGTAATTATCGGCAGTATGTACCAGCGCGCCCATTCGTTGGTTCTGCAACCAGGCGACACCTTTGTCAAAAGCAACCGCTGCCAGCCCGACAAGGGTACCGACGACCGCCGCCATAAACAAAATAGCTAATGGCGTTTTATCACGCTCAAGAAGCTGGCGAATGAGTTGTCTGCGTCGCAGACGCGCAGCCTGCGGTATTTCATAAGAGGGAGTATCAGTTTTCATCCAATGATCACATATTGGTCATACAAATAAGATGACGGCATTTTACTCGCACATTCAATGAAAATCCTTTGCAAAGCGTAATGTTTCAAATGCACAAAACTTTTATACTCTACGAAGTCAAAGTTGCAGTAGTAAAAGCAACTTGTTGACGAGTATTTAACTTGTTATGAATAACCTAGAATAGCAGCCATTCACTTTTTCTACGAATCAGGAACCCCTCCATGAGTAAGTCTGAAAATCTTTACAGCGCAGCGCGTGAGCTGATCCCTGGCGGTGTGAACTCTCCTGTTCGCGCCTTTACTGGCGTGGGCGGCACTCCACTGTTTATCGAAAAAGCGGACGGCGCTTATCTGTATGATGTTGATGGCAAAGCGTATATAGATTATGTCGGTTCCTGGGGGCCGATGGTGCTGGGCCATAATCATCCGGCGATCCGTAACGCAGTGATTGAAGCCGCCGAGCGCGGTCTGAGCTTTGGTGCACCGACCGAAATGGAAGTGAAAATGGCGCAACTGGTGACCGAACTGGTGCCGACGATGGATATGGTGCGCATGGTGAACTCCGGCACCGAAGCGACAATGAGCGCCATCCGCCTGGCCCGTGGTTTTACTGGCCGTGACAAGATCATTAAATTCGAAGGTTGCTACCACGGTCACGCTGACTGCCTGCTGGTGAAAGCCGGTTCTGGCGCGCTCACTTTAGGGCAGCCAAACTCACCGGGCGTTCCGGCGGATTTCGCTAAACATACCTTAACTTGTACTTATAACGATCTGGCCTCTGTACGCGCCGCGTTCGAACAGTACCCGCAAGAGATTGCCTGTATTATCGTCGAGCCGGTGGCAGGCAATATGAACTGTGTTCCACCGCTGCCAGAGTTCCTGCCAGGTCTGCGCGCGCTGTGCGACGAATTTGGCGCGTTGCTGATCATCGATGAAGTAATGACTGGCTTCCGCGTGGCGCTAGCTGGCGCACAGGATTATTACGGCGTGGTGCCAGATCTCACCTGTCTGGGCAAAATCATCGGCGGCGGAATGCCGGTAGGTGCCTTCGGCGGTCGTCGTGATGTGATGGATGCGCTGGCTCCGACTGGCCCGGTGTATCAGGCGGGTACGCTTTCCGGTAACCCGATTGCGATGGCCGCCGGTTTCGCCTGTCTGAATGAAGTCGCGCAGCCGGGCGTTCACGAGACACTGAATGAGCTGACAACACGTCTGGCAGAAGGTCTGCTGGAAGCGGCGGAAGAAGCGGGAATTCCGCTGGTCGTTAACCACGTTGGCGGCATGTTCGGTATTTTCTTTACCGACGCCGAGTCCGTAACATGCTACCAGGATGTGATGTCCTGTGACGTCGAGCGCTTCAAGCGTTTCTTCCATATGATGCTGGACGAAGGTGTTTACCTGGCACCGTCAGCGTTTGAAGCGGGCTTTATGTCCGTGGCGCACAGCATGGAAGATATCAATAACACCATCGATGCTGCACGTCGGGTGTTTGCGAAGTTGTGATCCAACATTGTTTGCCGGATGCGGCGTGAACGCCTTCGTTTGTAGGCCCGATAAGACGCGTCAGCGTCGCATCGGGCATTATTTGTCGGATGCAACGTGAACGCTTTATCCGACCTGGAATTCAGGACCGTTTGTAGGCCCGATAAGACGCGCCAGCGTCGCATCGGGCATTGTTTGTCGAATGCGGCGTGAACGCCCTATCCGACCTGGGGTTCAGCGCCGTTATATGGGCAAATTAACGGCTCTGCTTTCTCAGCAAATAGATAAAATATGGCGCGCCGATAAAGGTCGACAGCAGCCCCGCCGGGATCTGGAACGGAAACAGCACCATCCGCCCACACCAGTCAGCGAACACCAGCAGCAACCCACCCACCAACGCCGAAATCACAATATGTGGCATCGTCCGTCGAAAGCCCATCATCCGCGCAATATGCGGTGCCATTAAACCGACAAAACTCAACGGTCCAATGGTCATTGTCGCGGTCGCCGTAAGGCAAGCCGCTAGCATCAGCAATGCAATTCGCGTCGGCGTTAGCGCCATCCCCACGGCCCGCGCGGTATCACCACCCAGCGGTAAAATGGTCAGCCAGCGGCGGCACAGCGGGGTAATCGCCAGCAAAATCACCATCACAATCCCCGTGCGCCAGACCTGCGCATCGGTCGCGTTGTAGGTCGAACCAGAAATCCAGGTCAGCACTTGCGCCATTCGCGGGTCACCGCTCGCCTGCAACATCATCAAAAGCATGGTGAACGCGGTGCTTAACGCCATCCCCGCCAGTAACATGCGGTGTGGGGAAAATCCACCGCGTCCGGCGGCAATCATAATGATCAACAGCGTCACCGCCGCGCCGAGACTTCCCGCGGGTAACAGCCAGCCAAAGGCATTACCCGGTACCAGAAACAACATCAACACCACGCCAAACGCCGCGCCAGAGCTTATCCCCAGCACTTCTGGGCTTGCCATCGGGTTTCCGGTCAGCCGCTGAATAATACAGCCCGCCACCGCCAGCATGACGCCCGCAAACAACGCCGCCATAATTCGCGGCCAGCGCCAGGGCATCAAATCCTCGAGCAACGCCCCGCTCGCCCACGTCCAGCCGTGCGCATCACGACCAAACGACAGCGCCACCGCCACAGCAATCAACAGCAGCACGCCGCCCGCGAGGGCAAACGCCAGCACGTGTTGGCGTTCAGCCGCGACACGATCGTTGACCTTCATATCCGGCGCGCTAATGCTGCGTAAACGCGGCAGCAGCCACAGCAGCAGCGGCGCACCGATCAACGCAGTGACCGAGCCGGTAGAAACTTCCATCCACACGCGAGTCAGCCAGAGGATGATTTGATCGGAAAGCCAGAGGATCAGCGCCCCAATCAGCGACGCCAGCATCAGTCGCGGCAGCAGACGCCGCGCGCCCAGCATTTTTGCCAGCAGCGGCGCGAACAAGCCGATAAAGCCGATAATCCCCACCGCGTTCACCAGCAACGCACTGATGACAATCGCCAGCGACAGTGCCGCCAGACGCGCCAGCGACAAGGCCAGCCCCAGATTGCGCGCCACGCCATCATCAAGCCCCATCAGGGTTAACGGGCGAAGTAGCAGTAACGTCAGCATCACGCCGCCCAGCAGCTGCGGCCATAAACGCTCAACGCCGCCCCAGTCGGTTTGCGTCAGCGTTCCGGTGCTCCACAGGAACATGCTTTGCAGCTGGTCGTGATGGAAGATAACCAGTAGCTGATTAATTGCCCCGCAATAAAGGCTCACCACCAGCCCCGCGAGGATCAGCGTTACCGGCGAAAGCCGTTTCCCCCACGCGACGCCAAAAACGATTAAGCCAACGACACAAGCGCCCGCCAGCGCAGCAAACTGGCTCGCCATCGCACCGGGGATCGCCCAGAGCGTCGTGACGGTAATCCCCAGTTGCGCGCCTGTAGCAACGCCCAACGTCGTCGGTTCCGCCAGCGGGTTACGCAGCACTTGCTGAAACAGCACGCCCACCAGCCCCAGGCCCGCGCCCACCAGTAGCGAAATCGCCAGACGCGGCAGCAAGCTGTAGTGAAAAATCATCTGCTCGATGACATCGATATCCGGCGACCAGGCAGCCTGCGCCCATTGGCTACGCGGCAGCGCCTGCGAAAAGTTCATCCAGGTCAACGCCGTAGCGACAATCACCAACAGCGCCAGCAATAACGCCGGGAAAAGCGCAATTCGTTTACTCACGCTTTACCTCCGATGGCGTTATCCAGAATACGTACAAAGTGCATTGCCGAAAGCGTCGCACCATAAAACCAGACTGCGGGTACGCGCTGAAAGCGTCCGGCGCGGACAAACGGCATGGCCTGCCACAGCGGGGTTGCCATTAGCGCATCCATGTCTTTGCTGTTGTCGTGATCAAAACAGAGCACATCAACATCTTTATACGCCGCCAGACGATCGATACTGACGGTAGTACTGCCCCAGAAATTGGTTTCTCCCTGCCAGGCATTCACAATGCCGTATTCATCGAGAATTTCCTGGAACAGGCTGTTTGGACCGAAGACCAGCATATGGCGCGGATCGAGAAGCGACGTCAGCAATAACGGGCGCGCTCCACGCTTCACAAAGCGGGGTTTCATGCTGCGGATAAAGTCTTCATATTGCGCTAAATGCGTTTCTGCTGCGCTTTGTAGATTAAGTAAATCCGCCATTTCCGTCAGCGATTTACGCGCCATCGCCAGCGGCTGTTTGCCGTCGCTGAAGTTAAATCCGCGTCCCGGCGCAATGCGTGCCAACATTTCTGGCGAAGGGCCATATCCCGCCGACCAGACCATAAACGACGGTTTCATTTCGGTCAGCAGTTCAAGGTTAGGTTCTGTACGCAAACCAACGTCAATCACCGAATCTGGCAATGGCGGTTCGCTGACCCACAGGCGATAGTTAATGGTGTCTGCCACACCGTAAGGTACGATGCCGAGCGCCAGCAGTAATTCCACCGGCAACCACTCCAGCGCCACAACGCGATGTGGATCAATAGCCGCCGCACGGGCGGTATTCATCTGCCATAGCAACGGAGAAAGCGCCATCGCCGTTAACAGTCGGCGGCGCGAAATAAGAGGTAAACCGCTCATCAATAAACAAAACTCACAGGTGCAGCACCCGCCGGATGCGGCAAAATCCCCATCGGGATGCCATAAATCATTTCGAGGGTTTCGCCGCGCATAATTTCCGCAGGCGTTCCCTGAGCAATCATTTCACCACCGCGCAGGGCGACCAGATAATCACAATAGCGCGCCGCCATATTGATATCGTGCAGCACAGCAATGACCGTCAGACCACGTTCCTGACTTAAACGATGCACCAGCGCCAGCACGTCAACCTGGTGGGCGATATCCAGCGCCGAGGTCGGTTCATCCAGCAGCAGGCAACGGCTGTCCTGCGCCACCAGCATGGCGATCCACGCTCGCTGACGCTCGCCGCCGGAGAGACTATCGACCAGCCGATGCGCCAGCGGTTTTAAGCCAACCAGCGAAATCGCCTCTTCGACCTTTTCGCGATCTGCCGCGCCAAAGCGCCCCAGCGCACCATGCCACGGGTAACGACCAATCGCCACCAGTTCACGCACGGTCATCCCTTCTGCCGGAGGAAGTTGCTGCGGCAAATAAGCCACTTTGCGGGCGAATGCTTTGCTACTCCAGCTTTCCAGCTGCTGGGTATCAAGAAGGATTTCGCCTTCCGACGGTGGCTGATGACGGCCAAGCATTTTGAGCAGAGTGGATTTACCAGAACCGTTGTGACCAATCAGACCGGTCACTTTCCCGGCAGGAAAGGTTAACGACAGCGGATGCAAAAGCGTGCGCCCTGGCACACGAAAGGAGATATTACGCAGTGCAAAAGTGGTATCGGAATGATTCGTGTATTCCTGCATAACAGCCAACTTGTGAAGCGGGCACGGAAATCCGTGCCCCAAAGAGAAAATTAGAAACGGAAGGTTGCGGTTGCAACGACCTGACGTTCTGCGCCCCAGAAGCAGCCATAGGTGTTAAAGCAGCTGGCGACGTATTCACGATCGAACAGGTTGTTAACATGCAGCGCTACGTTGGAGCCAGCCATACCGACTCGCGCCAGATCATAACGCACTAACGCATCCACGACCGTATAACTTCCCACTTTAAAGGAGTTCGCCGGATCGCCGTAGCTGGAGCCAGTATAACGACCGCCAGTACCCAGCGTCAGACCTGAAAGTGGACCGTCAAAGAAGGTGTAATCAGCCCACAGAGAAGCCATGTGTTTTGGCACCTGCGCAGGCGTATTGCCTTTGTAGGTGGTATCGGTGGTGTATTCCGCGTCGGTATAGGTATAAGAACCGACCACGTTAACACTCGCCGACAGCGCCGCTTTTGCTTCGATCTCTACGCCACGCGCACGGATCTCGCCACCTTCAACCGAGAAGAAGGAACCCTCAGGATCCGCCATCAGGTTGTTGGTTTTGGTGAGATTATACAGCGCGCCAGTCACCACAATTGGGCGATCTTCCGGTACGTATTTCACGCCGACTTCGTACTGCTTACCTTTAGACGGTGCGAAAATATTACCATCCTTCCCGACCTGTGAAGAAGGTTCAAACGATTCGCTATAGCTGAAGTACGGTGTTACGCCGTTATCAAACAGGTAGTTAACGCCACCACGCCAGGTGAACTGTTTGTCATCACGCTTGTCTGTCGTTCCCGCTACGCGGTTAAGAGATTCTTGATCCGCCCAGTCGTAACGACCGCCCAGAGTGACCAGCACTTTATCCCACTGCGCCTGATCCTGAACGTAAATACCCGTTTGCTTCTGCTTATTCAGAATGCGGTACGGGCCGGAGTTTGCCGGATCTTTGGCATTGAAATCGAAATCGGTATTCACCGGATTGTACAGATCGAGCAGTGGCACAGAGTCGTCGTAACCAAACCAGGCGTTGATGTCATTACGCATACGCATAAAGTCGACACCGGTCAGCAGGGTGTGGTCGATATCGCCAGTGGCGAATTTGCTTTGCAACTGGGTATCAACAGAGAAGTTTTGCAGCTTCTCATCATCAACGACGTATTTACGCGCCAGATAATGGCCTTTATCCGCTGGCGCTAAAGATGCACACTGCTGGCTGTAAGCATTCGCCGGATCGGAGCAGACGCCGTAACCATAAACGCTGTTTTGCGAGGTTTTGTTTTCAGCAAAGCGCAGGTTCTGACGCACAGTAAAGGTGTCGTTAAATTCGTGGTCGAAGCTGTAGCCAATCATCTTCTCATTACGAGAATAGGTGTTGTTCTTCGCCCCTTCGTTAAAGTCAGTCGGCAGACGCTTACCGTTTGGCAGCGTATCGACGGTCCCTTCTTTCGGCAACCAGCCGTAATAACCGGTTTCCGGTTCATTCTGGAAGTAAGAAAGGAAGGTGAAATTGGTTTTATCGTCCGGACGCCAGGTGAACGCTGGAGCAATAGCATAACGCTGCTCTTCCGCGCCCTTTTGCTGGGCATTGGCAGAGCGCGCAAGTCCGGTCAGACGATAAGAGTAAACGCCATCATCATCCAGCGCATCGCTGAAATCAAAACCGGTCTGGAACAGGCTATCAGTCCCTGCTTTAAACTGAATTTCTTTCAGCGGTTCGGTGGTCGGGCGCTTGCTGACCATATTCAGCAAGCCGCCAGGGCTGCTTTTTCCGTACAGCACAGATACCGGACCACGCATGATTTCAGCGCGCTCCAGCATATACGGGTCGATGACCGCATCGTTATAGAAGTTGCCCTGCATCTTCAGGCCATTCAGATAGTTGTTCTGGCTTTGACCGTCAGCTGCGAAACCACGGATGATCAGGTAATCGTAAGTGTTGGATGCGCCACGGGTTCCCACGGCAACGCCAGGGGTGTAGCTAAGCGCCTCTTTAACTGACTTCGGCTGATGCAGCGCCATCTCTTCGGCGGTCACAACAGAAATAGACTGTGGCACTTTTTGAATCGGCGTATCTGTTTTGGTGCCGGTGGCGGACTGTCGCGCCGCAATAGTTGCAGCCGGCCCCCATGCGCTTTCTTGCGGCGCAGGTGCAGCGGTAACGGTGATAGTGTCTTCTTTCGGTTCAACCGCTGCCTGTGCATAAACAGACATGCCGCTAACCGCTGTGGCTACTACAACTGCGATTTTACGCAGCGAGTGTTTTGGCTGAGCAGTTTTGGAACGCGCCATTGGTATATCTCTGATGAAAGTGAATGATAATGTAAACGAGAATGATTATTATAAAGATAAAATAATATTCGAAACGGCGAGACGATAGCAAGCAGTACCCATCAGAGATCCAACCAAAGGGTCAATAAATAACCAGATGAAAAGAAAGGGTTAATGCTTTTGGAGGGATGTTATTTTACCGGATGGCTACTCGCCATCCGGTATGTCACGCTTAGACGTTAATTACTACCAAACATATCCTTGATCCAGCCTGCCACGCCGTCGCTGTCTTTCTGCTGCTGTTGAGCAGGTTGCTGTTGCGGCTGTGAAGACTGATCAAATGGATTGCCTGACGGCTGCTGCTGTACCTCACTCTGCTGGCACAGCGATTGCGGATCGCTGGTCCAGACCGGCAAAGTACGCATACCACCGCTGCAAACAAAGTTACCATCGTAATCCACGCCCATATCCACGATATCTTCCGGCGGTACAAGATTCAGCGGCGTTGGTGTCTGATTAGCCAGATAACGCTGGTAAATCGACATCGCCCCGCTGGCACCGTACAGCTTAGTCGGCTGGTTGTTATCGCGGCCGACCCAGGTGATAGTCACCGTGCTGCCGTCAATGCCCGCAAACCAGGTATCAACGTTGTTGTTGGTAGTCCCCGTTTTCCCTGCCAGATGCAGATTTGGATATTTCGCCCCAAGCTGACGCCCTGTACCACGTTGCACCACTTGCTGCATGGTCCACAGCGTCAGATACGCCGCCTGCGCCGGAACTGCGCGTTCCGCCTGCGGGAAGCTCTGATACAGCACCTTACCATCTTCCGCGATTACCGAACGCAGCGCAGAAAGCGGCGCGCGGTTACCGCCGCTGGCGATAGTCTGGAACGCCTGCGCCACTTCGATTGGCGTTAAGTTCAGCGCTCCCAGCAACATTGCCGGAACTGGATTCAACTGGTCTTTCGGCACGCCCAGTTTGATCCAGGTATCCGTAACCGCAGGCAGCCCCAGCGCCATCCCCAGATTCACCGTCGGCACGTTCATCGAACGGGTCAACGCATCCACCAGCATCACTCTGCCGCTTTCGCTATAGCGACGATCATCGTTCTGCGGTGACCAGACCTGACCGTTCGGCTGACGCAGCGCGATTGGCGCATCAGCAATCCACGTGTTCAGGCGATAGATTTTCGGCTGGCTTAACGCCGTAAGGTAAGTCGCTGGTTTTGCCAGTGAACCAATCGAACGACGCGCCTGCATCGCACGGTTGTAGCCCGCGAACTGCGGTTCAGCCCCCCCGACCATCGCACGGACTTCGCCACTAAAGCGGTCAACGACGACAATCGCCGTTTCCAGATCGCTCAACTTACGCTGTTTCTTCAGTGCAGGAATGCCTTCTACGGCAGCTTTTTCTGCCGCATCCTGAGCCACTGAGTCAAAAGTAGTGAAGATCTTCACACCAGAGAGATCTTTCACCTTATCGCCCAGTTTCGCCTGCAACTCCTGACGCACCAGCTGCATAAAGGCTGGCTGAGGAGAGATTACTCCGCCGCGTGGCTGTACGCCCAGCGGTCGCGCACTCAGCATTTCATACAGTTCGCCGTCGATAATCTGCTGTTGTTGCAGCAAACGCAGCACCAGGTTACGTCGCTCCAGCGCCAGTTTCGGATTACGCCACGGGTTGTAGATCGACGCGCCTTTCACCATGCCAACTAACAGCGCCTGCTGGTCAAGGCTCAACTCTTCTACCGGGCGACCAAAGTAGTACAGGCTCGCCAGCGGGAAGCCACGAATTTCGTTGTCGCCGCTCTGACCGAGATACACCTCGTTCATATACAGCTCAAGAATGCGATCTTTGCTGTAACGTGCATCCATGATCAACGCCATATAGGCTTCGTTCGCTTTACGCCAGTAAGAACGTTCGCTGGAGAGGAACAGGTTTTTCACTAACTGTTGCGTCAGTGTACTCGCCCCCTGCACCGTGCGTCCGGCTGTCAGGTTCGCCAGCACCGCACGTCCAATGGAGTAGAGGCTGATGCCATCATGCTCGTAGAAATGACGGTCTTCTGTCGCCAGCAAGGTATCTACCAGCAAGTCCGGGAAACCACTGCGCGGCACAAACAGACGCTGCTCACCATTTGGTGAGGAGATCATGGTGATCAGGCGCGGATCAAGACGGAAGAAACCGAACTGACGGTTGTTCTCCATATTGACGATGGTCGCCAGATGATCACCATCAAAAGTCAGACGCGCACGCACCTGCCCTTCTTTACTGTCCGGGAAATCAAACGGACGGCGGATCATTTCAATGCTGTTGGCCTGCACGGTAAATTCGCCAGGACGGGTCATCTTCGACACCTGACGATACTGAGTCGCCTCCAGCAGTTTCACCATCTCGTTCTTGCTGATGGTCATATCTGGTTCAAGGTTAACCATTCGGCCATAGACCGCCGCTGGCAACTGCCAGACCTTGCCATCAATACGGCTACGAATTTTTTGATCGAGATAAACGCCGTAAATGGCGATCAGCACGGCAAAAACGATAGCCAGTTTTAGCAGCAGCCATAACCAGCCGCGTTTGCCACGAGGCTTACGCCCTTTTCCTTTGCCCTTTCCTTTGCGCGGCATCGGTTCTTCGTCCTCATAGTCATCATAATCGTCGTAATCATCGTCGTCTTCGTAACGACGACGGCTTACCTTTTGTTTGACTGGACGCGTCGGTTTCCCTTTGCGTCCAATTGGCTCGCGGTCATTCCCGGCCATGCTTTTTCTCCGCAATATTCAGGCGCAAAAGCCCGATTTTCTGTTCTTCTGTTGCAATACAGAAGAAGATATCTCTCAAAATGCTTTTCTCCCTCTCCCTGTGGGAGAGGGCCGGGGTGAGGGCATCAGCGCGCACATTGCCCCTATGCCCGTTTACCAACCTTACGAATACTTTTTCGTCCGCCGCGTTGGTGCGGTATTCGCCGGGTCGTCCGGCCAGACGTGTTTGGGATAACGCCCTTTCATCTCCTTTTGCACCTCACGATACGCCCCTTTCCAGAAGGCCCCCAAATCACGGGTGATTTGCAGCGGCCTTTGGGCGGGTGAAAGCAACTCCAGCACCAGCGGCACACGCCCCTGGGCGATTGTCGGATTGGTGGCTTCGCCAAACATCTCCTGCATTCTTACTGCCAGCGCAGGTGGGTTATCTTCATGATAACGAATGGCGATCCGACTTCCCGTCGGCACAGTGTAATGCGCAGGCAGGGAACTCACCAGACGTTGCTGCATTCCCCAATCGAGTAATCCATGCAGCGCCTGGTAAATATCGACTGATTTCAGGCCACGTAGCGAATGTACACCGCTCATATGCGGCAACAACCACGTTTCAAGCGTCGCCAATAAACTCGCGTCATCGACCGCTGGCCAGTCATACTCTGGTAACCACTTCGCAGCGCACAGTAAACGCAGGCGTAGCTGTTCCGCTTCTGGCGTCCAGTTGAGGACGTTTAATCCTTTATCGCGTATACCGTTAAGCATCGCCTGATGTAATTCTTCTTCCGAAGGTTTCGCTAGTGGCTGCACTTTTACCGTGAGCTGGCCAATTTGCAGCCGACGCCAGGCTTTCAGCGTGCCTTGAGCATCGTCCCACTCCACAGTGTCAGACTGCTGCACCAGTTGCGGGCAACGTTCTACTAACGTATCAATATCGACCGGCAGCGCCAGCAAAATCCGCGCATCCGGCGAGGCGCTGCCCTGCAATAATAACGGTGCGATCAGCCATTCGTGGCGGTTTAACGCGTCGTCGGCATCCAGCATCGCCCCCATGCCGTTCGCCAGTTGATAGCGACCATCTTGCCCACGCCGACGAGCAATACGATCGGCAAACGCTCGGGTGAGTAGCGGCGCAATAAGCGAACTGTCCTCCTCACCGCCGCGAACGTTTAAGCGTTTCAACAGTTGCTGACTACGTTGCTGCCAGGCTGGTTGATTACGCGAGAACGCCACGCCAAGATCGCCATTCCCCATCCGTGGCGGTTCTTCGAGTATGGCGGCAATTTTTGCGGCGGTAGCCGCTTCATCGTCACTCTTCGCGCTCACCAGCATTGCCGCTAAACGCGGATCGTTACCCAGCGCCGCCATTTTTTGCCCTTGCGCACTAAGCCTTTCACCGTCCAGCGCCCCCAACATGTGTAACAGACGTTTCGCCGCCTGTAGATTCACCGCTGGCGGGTGATCCAGCCAGTTCATCTGTGCCGGATCGCTACATCCCCATTGCAGTAATTCCATCAACAAACCGGAGAGATCGCTTTGTAAGATCTCCGGTTCACTTTGCGCTGCGGCGCGTTCCGCCTGCTCTTTAGCGATTAAATGCAGGCAAATACCTGGCTCCAGACGCCCGGCGCGCCCGGCACGTTGGGTCATCGACGCCTGGCTAACGCGCTGAGTGATCAACCGAGTAAGACCCGTACGCGGATCAAAGCGCGCTACCCTTTCCTGGGCGCAATCCACCACCAGACGGATACCTTCGATGGTTAGACTGGTTTCAGCGATGTTGGTCGCCAGCACCACTTTGCGCATTCCTTGCGGCGCAGGGAGGATAGCTTTTCGCTGATCGTTCAGCGACAACGCGCCATACAGCGGGCAGAGCAACACATCACTGCCGATACGTGACGCCAATTGCTCCTGCACGCGCTGAATTTCTCCGACACCAGGTAAAAATAACAGTAATGACCCAGTTTCCTGGCGCAGCAATTCGGCGGTAGCGGCAGCTACTGCTTCGTCAAAGCGTTGGTGTGCAGGCAACGGCAAATAGCGGCGCTCCACCGGATACGAGCGCCCTTCGGAAACAACAACGGGCGCTTCTGGCAGCATCTGCTGCAAGCGATCGTTATCCAGCGTAGCCGACATAATTAGCAGCTTTAAGTCATCGCGCAGACCTTGTTGCACATCGAGTAACAACGCCAGCGCCAAATCCGCCTGCAAACTGCGTTCATGAAATTCATCGAGGATCACCAGCCCCACGCCGTTCAGTTCCGGGTCGCGCTGGATCATGCGCGTCAACACGCCTTCGGTGACCACTTCCAGACGAGTATTCGGCCCGACGCAGTTTTGCGCACGCATCCGGTAGCCAACTGTGTCGCCAGGCTTTTCGTTCAGCAGCTCCGCCAGGCGTTGCGCAACGTTACGCGCCGCCAGTCGACGTGGCTCCAACAGGATGATTTTCCCGTGAATCCCTGAATGCGCCAGCAGTTGCAGCGGTAGCCAGGTCGATTTTCCGGCTCCGGTCGGCGCACTTAATAACACCTGCGGCGCATAATCGAGGGCGGCAAGTAATTCAGGTAAGACGGCTGCAACGGGTAACGACGACACAAAACGCTCCAGAGGGTTAACATTCTTCGCGCCACATTGTAGCATCGCGGTAATTCATAACCGAGTGCCTGACATGTCTGAACCGCAACGGCTGTTCTTTGCCATTGACCTACCTGCTGAAATCCGCGAACAGATTATTCACTGGCGCGCCGCACAGTTTCCACCTGAAGCGGGCCGCCCGGTTGCTGCTGAGAATTTGCATCTGACGTTGGCGTTTTTAGGCGAAGTAAGCGCAGACAAAGAGAAGGCGCTCTCACTGCTGGCCGGGCGAATTCGTCAACCCGGTTTTACACTCACGCTTGATGACGCAGGTCAGTGGCCGCGTTCACGCGTGGTATGGTTGGGTATGCGCCAGCCGCCGCGCGGCTTAATCCAACTGGCGAATATGCTTCGTTCTCAGGCAGCACGCAGTGGTTGTTTTCAAAGCAATCGACCATTTCATCCGCATATCACCTTATTGCGCGACGCCAGCGAGGCGGTAACAATCCCACCGCCTGGTTTTAATTGGTCATATGAGGTGAAGGAGTTCACTCTTTATGCTTCCTCGTTTGCCCGTGGGCGTACACGCTACACACCGCTCAAACGCTGGACGCTGACGCAATAAAAAGGATTGTCATAATGGAATTTTCTCCTCCTTTACAGCGCGCCACGCTAATTCAGCGTTATAAACGCTTTTTAGCCGATGTGATCACACCTGATGGTCGTGAATTGACGCTACACTGCCCCAACACTGGCGCGATGACCGGTTGTGCAACGCCTGGCGATACCGTCTGGTATTCGACTTCCGACAATACAAAACGGAAATACCCGCACACCTGGGAATTAACCCAAAGCCAAAGCGGCGCATTTATTTGCGTTAATACGCTTTGGGCGAATAGATTGACGAAAGAGGCTATCCTTAATGGGGAAATTTCGGAGCTATCAGGCTATAGCTCGCTGAAAAGCGAAGTAAAATACGGTGCCGAGCGCAGTCGTATTGACCTCATGTTACAGGCGAGGTTTCGACCTGACTGCTATATTGAAGTGAAATCGGTTACGTTAGCGGAAAATGAGCAAGGTTACTTTCCCGATGCCGTTACCCAACGTGGGCAGAAACATCTTCGGGAGTTGATGAGCGTAGCGGCTGAAGGCCAACGAGCGGTGATTTTTTTCGCTGTACTGCATTCAGCCATTACACGGTTTTCACCCGCGCGCCACATCGATGAGAAATACGCGCAACTATTGTCAGAAGCACAACAGAGGGGAGTAGAAATTCTGGCTTATAAAGCGGAACTTTCTGCTGAAGGTATGGCTCTTAAAAAATCACTGCCTGTTACATTGTAGTAGTGTAAGTAACTGGTTAATTTACATTCTGGTCGCGTGCGCAAATACGCTTTTCCTCACACAGTTGTCAAGTGTTACGTTTAGATAATTGCTATCCGGAAAAGCATCTGCTATTTATAGCGGCCTCATTTTTCCCCCGAACATGGGGATCGATAGTGCGTGTTAAGGAGAAGCAACATGCAAGAAGGGCAAAACCGTAAAACATCGTCCCTGAGTATTCTCGCCATCGCTGGGGTGGAGCCATATCAGGAGAAGCCGGGCGAAGAGTATATGAACGAAGCCCAGCTGGCGCACTTCCGTCGTATTCTGGAAGCATGGCGTAATCAACTCAGGGATGAAGTCGATCGCACCGTTACACATATGCAGGATGAAGCAGCCAACTTCCCGGACCCGGTAGACCGTGCAGCCCAGGAAGAAGAGTTCAGCCTCGAACTGCGTAACCGCGATCGCGAGCGTAAGCTGATCAAAAAGATCGAGAAGACGCTGAAAAAAGTGGAAGACGAAGATTTCGGCTACTGCGAATCTTGCGGTGTTGAAATTGGTATTCGTCGTCTGGAAGCGCGCCCGACAGCCGATCTGTGCATCGACTGCAAAACGCTGGCTGAAATTCGCGAAAAACAGATGGCTGGCTAATTACAGCCGTTCCATCACGTTTACCACAGGCGGGAAATACTCCCGCCTTATTTTTTGTTCAAAGAGATGACAGACACACAGTATATTGGTCGCTTCGCCCCCTCTCCTTCCGGCGAGCTTCATTTTGGTTCTCTGATTGCTGCGCTTGGCAGCTATTTGCAGGCTCGCGCCCGGCAAGGTCGCTGGCTGGTACGCATTGAAGATATCGACCCGCCTCGTGAAGTTCCCGGTGCCGCAGAAACTATCCTGCGCCAGCTGGAACATTACGGCCTGCACTGGGACGGCGATGTTCTTTGGCAATCCCAACGTCACGACGCCTATCGCGAAGCACTCGCCTGGTTACATGAGCAAGAGCTAAGTTATTACTGCACCTGCACGCGTGCGCGTATCCAAAGCATTGGCGGTATTTACGACGGTCATTGCCGAACATTACATCATGGACCAGACAACGCGGCTGTGCGTATTCGGCAGTTGTATCCGGTCACGCAGTTTACTGATCAACTACGCGGAATTATTCACGCCGACGAAAAACTGGCGCGAGAAGATTTTATTATTCATCGTCGTGATGGTTTGTTTGCCTATAACCTGGCGGTGGTGGTCGATGATCACTTCCAGGGCGTCACAGAAATTGTTCGTGGGGCAGATTTAATTGAACCGACAGTGCGGCAAATCTCGCTGTACCAGCTTTTTGGCTGGCAGGTGCCAGATTACATTCATTTACCGCTGGCGCTAAACGCACAAGGCACTAAACTTTCCAAGCAGAATCATGCGCCTGCGTTACCGAAAGGCGATCCGCGCCCTGTGCTAATGGCGGCACTTCATTTTCTGGGTCAGCAGGCAGAAGCGCACTGGCAGGATTACAGCGTAGAGCAAATCCTTCAGTCAGCCGTCAAAAACTGGACGCTGACCGCCGTGCCAGAGTCGGCAATTGTAAATTCAACATTCTCAAATGCGTCATGCTGAGCTATGATTAGCCGCTATTTTTTTGTCCTGAATGATGTTTGACACTACCGAGGTGTATTATTTTTACCCGAGTCGCTAATTTTTGCCGCAAGGTGTTGAGCCGCGAGGAGAGCGAAGCTGAACAGGCAGTCGCCCGTCCACAGGTGACGGTGATCCCGCGCGAGCAGCATGCTATTTCCCGCAAAGATATCAGTGAAAATGCCCTGAAGGTAATGTACAGGCTCAATAAAGCGGGATACGAAGCCTGGCTGGTTGGCGGCGGCGTACGCGACCTGTTACTTGGCAAAAAGCCGAAAGATTTTGACGTGACCACCAACGCCACGCCTGAGCAGGTGCGCAAATTGTTCCGTAATTGCCGCCTGGTAGGTCGCCGTTTCCGTCTAGCTCATGTGATGTTTGGCCCGGAAATTATCGAAGTCGCCACCTTCCGAGGTCACCACGAAGGCAATGTCAGCGACCGCACGACTTCTCAGCGCGGACAAAACGGCATGTTGCTACGCGACAACATTTTCGGCTCCATCGAAGAAGACGCCCAGCGCCGCGATTTCACTATTAATAGTCTGTATTACAGCGTCGCGGATTTTACCGTCCGTGATTACGTTGGTGGCATGCAGGATCTGAAAGACGGTGTTATCCGCCTGATTGGGAACCCGGAAACGCGCTACCGTGAAGATCCGGTACGTATGCTGCGCGCAGTACGTTTTGCCGCGAAACTGGGGATGCGCATCAGCCCAGAAACTGCCGAGCCGATCCCACGCCTTGCTACTCTGCTCAACGATATTCCGCCAGCACGCCTGTTTGAAGAGTCTCTTAAACTGTTGCAAGCGGGCTACGGTTACGAAACCTATAAACTGCTGTGTGAATATAATCTGTTCCAGCCGCTGTTCCCGACCATTACCCGTTACTTCACGGAAAATGGCGACAGCCCAATGGAGCGGATCATTGAGCAGGTACTGAAGAATACCGATACGCGTATTCATAACGATATGCGCGTTAACCCGGCGTTTTTGTTTGCCGCCATGTTCTGGTATCCACTGCTGGAAACAGCGCAGAAAATTGCTCAGGAAAGCGGCCTGACCTATCACGACGCTTTCGCGCTGGCGATGAACGAC
The DNA here is from genome assembly GCF_005781225.1 of Escherichia sp. E4736. Classification (NCBI taxonomy): domain Bacteria; kingdom Pseudomonadati; phylum Pseudomonadota; class Gammaproteobacteria; order Enterobacterales; family Enterobacteriaceae; genus Escherichia; species Escherichia sp. E4736. The sequence continues at coordinate 63,869 of NZ_VATT01000015.1, forward strand.
GTGCTGGACGAAGCCTGCCGTTCACTGGCAATCCCGAAACGTCTGACTACGCTAACTCGCGATATCTGGCAGTTGCAGCTGCGTATGTCCCGTCGTCAGGGCAAACGGGCATGGAAACTGCTGGAGCATCCGAAATTCCGCGCCGCCTACGACCTGCTGTCCCTGCGTGCTGAAGTGGAACGCAACGCCGAGCTGCAACGTCTGGCGAAATGGTGGGGTGAGTTCCAGGTTTCTGCGCCACCAGACCAAAAAGGGATGCTCAACGAGCTGGATGAAGATCCAACACCGCGCCGTCGTACTCGCCGTCCGCGCAAACGCGCGCCGCGTCGCGAGGGTACCGCATGACGGTGGCGTATATTGCCATAGGCAGCAATCTGGCCTCTCCGCTGGAGCAGGTCAATGCTGCCGTGAAAGCATTAGGTGACATTCCGGAAAGCCGCATTCTTGCCGTTTCTTCGTTTTACCGTACCCCACCGCTGGGGCCGCAAGATCAACCCGATTACTTAAACGCAGCCGTAGCGCTGGAAACCGCTCTTGCCCCTGAAGAGTTACTCAATCACACACAGCGTATTGAGTTGCAGCAAGGTCGCGTCCGCAAAGCTGAACGCTGGGGGCCACGCACGCTGGACCTCGACATTATGTTATTCGGTAATGAAACGATTAATACCGAACGACTCACCGTTCCGCACTACGATATGAAAAATCGTGGATTTATGCTGTGGCCGCTGTTTGAGATTGCGCCGGAGCTGGTTTTTCCTGATGGAACAACATTAGACAACTTATTACGAATAAATAAATACGATGAATTAAATAAGTGGTAATACAATAATCTCTTGAATATAAATAAATTCTGAAAATACTTCCCAACAATTGCAATCAATGCTTCCTTTAAGCTACAACCACAATTAATAATATATTCCACCCTCTTAACCTTCCCACCCCATACACTATTTTTTCAACTTTAGATATTTAGTTTTACTTAAAGATGAATTAAGTGGATATATAATTTTTATTATGCACAATATCCCCCCTAATGATGAGCAGATGTAACATTCGGTAAATTCAAGTCCTCATCATTAACAAACCAATCTTTCTAGTCTATCGGGCCTCCCCATGTGCGGACTCCCGATTGAAGTTAAACTCATGGAATATAATTCAAGGATTTTTATGTCTAAAAAATTAGGTTTTGCCCTGTCTGGTCTTATGCTGGCAATGATTGCAGGTACTGCTTCTGCAGATATGGACGGTGGTCAGTTAAATATCAGCGGTCTGGTTGTTGATAACACCTGTGAAACCCGTGTAGACGGTGGTAACAAAGATGGTCTAATCCTGCTGCAAACTGCAACTGTTGGTGAAATCACTGACGGCGTACTGAATGATACCGTTGGTGCTAAAGCTAAACCTTTCAGCATCACCGTTGACTGTAGCAAAGCGAACCCGAATCCAGGTAGCACAGCTAAAATGACCTTCGGTTCTGTTTTCTTTGGTAATAGCAAAGGAACGCTGAACAACGACATGTCTATTAACAACCCGTCTGATGGCGTAAATATCGCTCTGCACAATATTGATGGTTCCACTATCAAACAGGTTCAAATTAACAACCCCGGCGATGTGTATACTAAAACCATGGATGCAACGACAAAATCTGCAATTTATGATTTTAAAGCATCTTACGTTCGTGCTGACGCAAATCAGACAGCGACTGCTGGTTATGTAAAAACTAACACTGCATACACCATTACTTATCAGTAAGTATTCACCAATTAAATTGATTGAATGAATATACAGGGAATAGTATTAATAATTACTATTTTTATATTATTCCCTGTTTTAATTAACTCTGTCAGGGATGGTTTATGTTTTTTAACACCAAACATACAGCAGCTTTATGCTTCGTAACCTGTATGGCTTTTAGCTCATCGTCTATTGCGGATATTGTCATTTCGGGTACTCGCGTAATATATAAAAGCGATCAAAAAAGTGTCAGCGTACGTCTGGAAAATAAAGGGAATAACCCGTTACTTGTCCAGAGTTGGTTAGATACTGGCGATGACAACGCTGAACCTGGCAGTATTACAGTCCCCTTTACCGCCACACCGCCAGTATCGCGTATTGATGCCAAACGTGGGCAAACAATCAAACTGATGTACACCGCCAGTACCTCACTGCCTAAAGACAGGGAGAGCGTATTCTGGTTTAACGTACTGGAAGTTCCACCAAAACCAGATGCAGAAAAGGTCGCGAATCAAAGCCTGCTGCAACTGGCATTTCGCACACGTATAAAACTGTTCTATCGCCCGGATGGATTGAAGGGAAATCCCTCTGAAGCCCCATTAGCCCTGAAATGGTCTTGGTCAGGTTCAGACGGTAAAACGGCATTACAAGTCACTAATCCAACGCCTTACTACGTCTCTTTTAGCAGTGGCGATTTAGAAGCCAGCGGTAAACGCTATCCGATTGATGTGAAAATGATTGCACCATTCAGTGATGAAGTCATGAAAGTCAATGGCCTTAATGGCAAAGCAAATTCTTCAAAAGTGCACTTTTACGCCATTAATGACTTTGGTGGCGCCATTGAAGGTAATGCCCGACTGTAATCAGGCAAGGATATAATTCCGCAGGAAGCATAGCGTGACTATAAAATATACTAAAAATTATCATCATCATCTGACCCGTATCGCCACGTTATGCGCGCTGCTGTATTGCAATAGTGCTTTCAGTGCTGAACTCGTTGAATATGACCCTACCTTCCTGATGGGGCAGAATGCATCTAATATTGATCTCAGTCGATACAGCGAAGGTAACCCCGCTATACCGGGTGTTTACGACGTCAGTGTTTATGTCAACGATCAACCAATCATTAACCAAAGTATTACATTTGTAGCAATTGAAGGAAAAAAGAACGCCCAGGCCTGTATCACATTAAAGAATTTATTGCAGTTTCATATTAATTCCCCCGATATAAATAACGAAAAAGCCGTTCTGCTTGCCCGGGATGAAACGCTCGGGGATTGCCTCAATTTGACGGAAATTATCCCTCAGGCTTCCGTTCGTTATGACGTTAACGATCAACGTCTGGATATAGACGTTCCTCAAGCCTGGGTAATGAAAAATTACCAAAACTATGTTGATCCATCATTATGGGAAAACGGCATTAATGCGGCTATGTTGTCATATAACCTCAACGGATATCATAGTGAAACCCCTGGTCGAAGAAATGACAGCATTTATGCTGCTTTTAACGGTGGGATGAATTTAGGTGCATGGCGACTGCGAGCCTCCGGCAACTACAACTGGATGACCGATTCTGGCAGTAATTATGATTTTAAGAATCGGTATGTACAACGAGATATCGCCTCACTACGCTCTCAATTAATTATTGGTGAATCTTATACTACGGGCGAAACCTTTGATTCCGTCAGTATCCGAGGCATTCGCGTATACAGTGACAGCAGAATGTTGCCTCCGACATTAGCCAGCTTTGCACCTATCATACATGGCGTCGCCAATACCAATGCCAAAGTCTCTATTACGCAAGGCGGCTATAAGATTTATGAAACGACTGTGCCTCCAGGCGCTTTCGTCATTGATGATCTTAGCCCGTCAGGGTACGGCAGTGATCTTATTGTGACCATCGAAGAATCCGATGGCTCAAAAAGGACATTCTCGCAACCTTTTTCATCGGTTGTTCAAATGTTACGCCCTGGCGTTGGACGTTGGGATATTAGCGGTGGCCAGGTCTTAAAAGATGATATTCAGGATGAACCTAATTTATTTCAGGCCAGCTACTACTACGGTCTGAATAACTATCTGACGGGTTATACTGGTATTCAGATTACCGATAATAACTATACCGCCGGTTTGTTAGGTCTTGGCCTGAATACCTCAGTCGGTGCATTTTCTTTCGATGTGACTCACTCCAATGTCCGTATCCCGGATGATAAAACATACCAGGGGCAAAGTTATCGTGTTTCCTGGAACAAATTATTCGAAGAAACAAGTACTTCACTGAATATCGCGGCCTATCGCTATTCAACACAAAATTACCTTGGTCTTAATGATGCACTAACTCTAATTGATGAAGTGAAACATCCCGAACAAGATCTTGAGCCGCAAAACATGCGTAATTACTCGCGCATGAAAAATCAGGTTACGGTCAGTATTAACCAACCGTTGAAATTTGAGAAAAAAGATTACGGTTCATTTTATCTTTCCGGAAGTTGGTCCGATTACTGGGCTTCAGGACAAAATCGTAGCAATTACTCTATTGGCTACAGTAACAGTACATCCTGGGGCAGCTACAGTGTCAGTGCACAGCGTTCATGGAATGAAAACGGCGACACTGACGATAGCATTTATCTCAGTTTCACCATTCCTATTGAAAAATTACTTGGCACTGAACAGCGTACTTCAGGTTTCCAGAGTATTGATACTCAAATGAGCAGTGACTTTAAGGGCAATAATCAACTCAACGTCAGTAGCAGTGGCTATAGCGATAACGCTCGCGTCAGTTATAGCGTGAATACAGGCTATACGATGAATAAAGCCAGTAAAGATATGAGTTATGTTGGTGGATATGCCAGCTATGAGTCACCGTGGGGAACCCTGGCCGGTTCAGTTTCTGCGAATAGCGATAACAGTCGTCAAGTTTCTCTCAGCACTGACGGTGGTTTTGTATTACATAGCGGCGGCCTGACCTTCAGTAATGACAGTTTTAGCGACTCCGATACACTGGCGGTAGTTCAGGCTCCTGGTGCCAAAGGGGCTCGAATAAATTATGGCAACAGCACTATCGATCGGTGGGGTTATGGTGTCACCAGTGCCCTTTCTCCTTATCATGAAAACCGTATCGCGCTGGATATCAACGATCTTGAGAACGATGTTGAATTAAAAAGTACCAGTGCTGTTGCTGTGCCGCGTCAGGGTTCAGTCGTCTTTGCTGATTTTGAAACTGTGCAAGGGCAATCAGCGATTATGAACATCACTCGAAGTGATGGTAAAAATATTCCATTTGCTGCAGATATTTATGATGAGCAGGGTAATGTAATTGGTAATGTTGGACAGGGTGGACAGGCTTTTGTTCGTGGTATTGAGCAGCAAGGAAATATCAGCATTAAATGGCTCGAAGAAAGTAAACCTGTAAGTTGTCTTGCGCATTATCAACAAAGTTCAGAAGCAGAAAAAATAGCGCAATCTTTTATTCTGAATGGAATTCGGTGTCAGATTCAGTAACTACAAGGGACGTCAAATGATAAAAACAACGCCACATAAAATAGCGATACTGATGGGAATATTATTATCACCCTCAGCATTTGCAACGGATATTAATGTAGAGTTTACAGCCACTGTCAAAGCGACAACCTGTAACATCACACTTACTGGTAATAATGTCACGAATGATGGTAATAATAACTACACATTAAAAATCCCTAAGATGGGGCTGGATAAGATCGCGAATAAAACGACAGAAGCTCAGGCTGATTTTAAACTGGTTGCCAGTGGGTGCAGCAGTGGCATTAGCTGGATCGATACCACTCTGACCGGAAACGCCTCATCAAGTTCACCCAAGCTTATTATACCGCTGTCTGGTGATACAAATTCTACGACAAGTTATATCGGTATAGGTTTCAAGAGACGGAATACTGATGATGCCACTTTTCTTAAACCCAACAGTGCGGAAAAGATACGCTGGGACACAGGCGAAATACCGTCCGACAAAGGTCTTGAAATGACTGTTGCGCTACGTGAAACATCTCAAGGCGCTGGTGTGCCGGGGAACTTCCGCGCTCTGGCGACGTTTAATTTCATCTATCAATAAGAAGGATAATTAAGATGACATTTAAAAATTTACGTTATGGATTATCCAGCAGTCTGGTTCTGGTAGCCTCACTATTCAGTGTCCCGTCTTATGCTGCAACAGACAGCATTGGACTGACTGTTATTACCACTGTGGAAATGGGTACCTGCACAGCAACACTTATGGATGGTAATAATAAAATCTCCACGGTTAATTTTGGTGATGTATATATATCTGAAGTCAATGCTAAAACCAAAATTAAAACATTCAAACTACAGTTTAAAGATTGTGCAGGAATTCCAGGAAAGAAAGCATATATAACATTAACCAAAGTTGGCACATGTGAAGGAAATGCCAATAATGGTGATGGATTTGCCAATGCATCTACATCCACAGAAAAAGCAAATGCGGTTGTGGTTGAAGTCTGGGGTGCCATCACACCAGATCGAGCAGACAAAAATAAACAATTTAGCTGCGCTACTCCTCAAGCGAAAGAAAAGAGTATTGTGGGTGCAACAGGTACTAATGTTGTGGACTTTGATATGAGTGCAGTCCTTGTGGTAGATAAGGATAAAACTGTCAATAATGTTACGGCAGGTGATTTTTTCGCCCCTGCAACATTTACTATCACCTATAACTAACAGACTGACAGATTCAGGAACTATATATGCATCCCACTCAACGTAAGCTGATGAATAGAATAATTCTGTTTCTGTCATTACTGTTTCCCATTACCTGTCCAGCCATCACTGGACAGGATATCGACCTTGTTGCCAATGTAAAAAACAGCACTTGCAAAAGCGGAATCAGTAACCAGGGTAATATTGATCTTGGCGTCGTTGGGGTGGGATATTTTTCAGGTAATGTGACTCCTGAAAGTTATCAACCAGGTGGAAAAGAGTTCACTGTCAGTGTATCCGACTGTGCATTACAGGGAACTGGCGATGTGCTAAATCAGTTACATATTGATTTTAGAGCCCTTAGCGGTGTCATGGCTGCTGGCTCCAGGCAAATATTTGCCAATGACGAAGCAACAGGCGCTAAAAATGTTGGCGTAGTTATTTTTTCTATCCAGGATTCTGCAAATACGTTCAATGTATTAAATACAGCAGGTATATCACGCTCAGTCTATCCCGTGATGACATCAGTAATGGATAATTCATCATGGAAATTTTATGCCAGAATGCAAAAAATTGATTCCACACTGGATGTTACTTCTGGCCAAGTCAAAAGCACCGTACTGGTTGATATTTATTATGAGTAACTCTAATGTAAGAAAAAACAATATGCACACACAGACCACCACATATTATATGCACGTATTATTTAAATTTTTCTATATAATTCTAACTACACTATTCTGCATCTCAGCTTACGCAAACAATACAAGTTTCATTGTAGGTAATAATGCTGGCGTTGATGCCTTTAGTGGTCCATCTTCAAGCGGAAAAGCAATATTTCGTTATGCGACTATTACTAACAATCTGGTGTTTTATAAACCACCTCCCGGTGATGGCATTAACAAAACTGATGTAAAACTGTTTTGGTCTCAACTAGATAGTTTGGGAGGGAGTGGGGGGACAGGGACTCTTTACTGTAATACCAGTGGAAATGCCAGTGGGGCACCGATGAAAATTGAAAATGCAATGATTGACTCTCATTTAACTTACGCGGGTCATAAGTTATTTTCAACGTCTGTTCAGGGACTCTATTATACGCTATCAATTTCCAACATTTGGTCAGCCTGGGTCAAATCAAATATCAGTGGAGATAGTATTTATATTGGAGATAGCGCAGACCAATACTTTTCATTCTACATAGATGATGTGGATCTTCAGACAAGAGGTTGCGACAGAGCAAATACAACCAGTAAATATTGGGCTATTGGTGGTTTAATGCAGAGTCTCACCGTTGAATTTTATACTGATTCATCTTTCAACCCGACACAAAACCAACAGGTTCAGTTGTTAAGCTCATCCGACTATCTTTATGCTTTCAAGGCTTATGGTGTTGGTGATGGTATTAATCAACACAGCAATCACCTTTATATAAATTTTGATTTAGTCAATATAAAAATCACTTTACCTACTTGTTTTACTTCAGTATTAAGCGGCACCAATGTAAGCGGCTCTACAGTAAAAATGGGAGAATATGGTCCTGGACAAATTAAAAATGGCGCAACTCCGGTTCTTTTTGACATTTCGTTACAGAACTGTATTCGTGTTCGTAATATCGAAACAAAATTAGTTTCAACAAAAATCGGCATAGAAGACAAACAGCTTCTTGGAAACACCCTCACAGGAACGGGGGGGGCAAAAGGTGTCGGTGTACTTATTGAAGGATTAGCCACTAGCAGAAGCGCCTTAATGACTCTGAAGCCTAATGACGCAACCTCTGTATATAAAGATTATGAAGAGGAAGATGATAATACTGACGGAATTTACCCAGATAAAGGCAATGGAACGACACAACCACTTCACTTCCAGGCGACGTTAAAGCAAGACGGGAATATTGCTATCGAACCCGGTGAATTTAAAGCCACCAGTACATTCCAGGTAACCTATCCCTGATAACATTGTGGCACCGTCTGGTAATGGCGGTGCCACAATAGAGAAATCATTGCCCCCACCAATGTGACTGATAAAATGCCAGACAGCACAACATCATTTATCAGGATACGTTATGAAACCGACCACCATCTCCTTACTGCAGAAGTACAAACAGGAAAAAAAACGTTTCGCGACCATTACCGCTTACGACTACAGCTTCGCGAAACTTTTTGCTGATGAAGGACTTAACGTCATGCTGGTAGGCGACTCACTGGGCATGACGGTTCAGGGGCATGACTCCACCCTGCCAGTTACCGTTGCTGATATCGCCTACCATACCGCTGCGGTACGTCGCGGCGCGCCAAACTGCCTGCTGTTGGCTGACCTGCCGTTTATGGCGTATGCCACGCCGGAACAAGCCTTTGAAAACGCCGCAACGGTTATGCGTGCCGGTGCCAATATGGTCAAAATTGAAGGCGGTGAGTGGCTTGTTGAAACGGTACAAATGCTTACCGAGCGCGCAGTTCCTGTATGTGGTCACTTAGGTTTAACGCCGCAGTCAGTGAATATTTTCGGCGGCTACAAAGTACAGGGGCGCGGCGATGAAGCGGGCGATCGACTGCTCAGCGATGCATTAGCCTTAGAAGCCGCTGGTGCACAACTGCTGGTGCTGGAATGTGTGCCGGTTGAGCTGGCAAAACGCATTACCGATGCACTGGCGATCCCGGTTATTGGTATTGGCGCAGGCAACGTCACCGACGGGCAGATCCTCGTGATGCACGACGCCTTTGGCATTACCGGCGGTCACATTCCTAAATTCGCTAAAAATTTCCTCGCTGAAACGGGCGACATCCGCGCGGCTGTGCGGCAGTATATGGCTGAAGTGGAGTCCGGCGTTTATCCGGGCGAAGAACACAGTTTCCATTAAGGAGTCACGTTGTGTTAATTATCGAAACCCTGCCGCTGCTGCGTCAGCAAATTCGCCGCCTGCGTATGGAAGGTAAGCGCGTGGCGCTGGTGCCAACCATGGGTAACCTGCACGATGGCCATATGAAACTGGTCGACGAAGCCAAAGCCCGCGCCGATGTGGTAGTCGTCAGCATTTTCGTTAACCCGATGCAGTTCGACCGCCCGGAAGATCTGGCTCGCTATCCACGCACTTTGCAAGAAGACTGCGAAAAACTGAACAAGCGCAAAGTCGATCTGGTTTTCGCGCCCTCGGTAAAAGAGATCTACCCGAACGGTACTGAAACCCACACCTATGTTGATGTTCCTGGCCTTTCGACCATGCTGGAAGGTGCCAGCCGTCCGGGACATTTTCGCGGCGTGTCGACCATCGTCAGCAAGCTGTTTAACCTGGTCCAGCCGGATATCGCCTGCTTCGGTGAAAAGGACTTTCAGCAACTGGCGCTGATCCGCAAAATGGTTGCCGATATGGGCTTCGATATTGAGATTGTCGGCGTACCGATTATGCGTGCGAAAGACGGTCTGGCGCTGAGTTCCCGTAACGGTTATCTGACGGCAGAACAACGCAAAATTGCGCCCGGTCTGTACAAAGTTTTAAGTTCGATTGCCGACAAATTGCAGGCTGGCGAGCGGGATCTCGATGAAATTATTACCATTGCAGGGCAAGAACTGAATGAAAAAGGCTTCCGCGCTGATGATATTCAGATTCGCGATGCCGACACGCTGCTGGAAGTCTCTGAAAACAGCAAACGGGCAGTAATTCTGGTAGCCGCCTGGCTTGGCGATGCTCGCCTGATCGACAACAAAATCGTCGAGCTGGCGTAATACTTAACTGGCGCTACGACTGATGGCGCCAATTATTCATTGCCACGATATTTGTAAGCGATTGTTCATATCGTAGACAACTTAGTTAATCAGCTTATCAACCTCAGCAAGAGGTAAATTTGCCATCTCTGCAACGTCTTCTCGAGACATCCCTTTACTCAAAAGACGCTGGGCGAATTCCTGCCTTTCTTCTTGTCTTGCCTCCTGTCTCCCTTCCTGTCTTCCCAGCTGAATCCCTTTCTCAATTCCCTTCTCAATCCCTTTCTCTTCAAACCACTGCGCCAACGTCATCATAGACTCCCCTCCTGTTTCCCTGTCTCTCACCACACCGTAAAACAAATCCGCTTGTTCAGTATGACCGCGTTGCAGCATATAGTTTTGCATGGCAACTAACTGACTTCCGCTAGTGTACCCTTCGTCAATCAGCGTGACCAGTTGCTCCAGCAATAACATTAAGTCGCGCTGGCGAATATGTTTTTGCAGTAGTTCGAGAATCGCAATCCGCCGATGTTGCATGATTTCGTCATCCGGCGTGATAGTGATATCCACCAGCGGGAATGGACTGTTATAGACGCGTCGCGCCAGCTCCGGCGAGTAAAACATATCAAACCAGCACATTGAGAGCGGATAAGGTGTGGCCTCGCCCTGATAAAACAGAATTGGCACCACCAGCGGCAGCTTATCGTGATCCGCCTCCAGATGTCGGTGCATGGCAGCAATGGAATAGCGCATCATGCGAAAGGCCATTTTCTTATCCGGCTTGCTTTGGTGTTCAATCACAACATGCAGATAACCGGGATTGCCCTGCATTTGCACGGAATAGAGCACGTCCGTGCTGTGTCCTTTCAGGCTCTCTTCAATGAAACTCCCCGACTCTAAATGAAGCGTGTTGAGGTCACAAAGTTCGTGTAATTCCACTGGCAAATGGATATCCAGGAAGTCGCGAGCCGTTTCCGCATGCATTAAAAATTGTTTAAATACCGCGTCATGCGGTGTGGTACTCGGTGCGTCCATCTTCCCTGCCTTCCGTGTGGCCCTGAGTGAAGGCAGTATCCAGTCAAGGCGTGCCGTCGTCAGCCACCTCTTTATTGTTTACCGAGCAGCGTTCAGAGAAATTTCAATTGGTTACAGGCGTTACATGGCAAGCTTCGGCGCGGTACGCAAACTGCTGGTGCAAATGCCACCAGATCAGTAGACACTTATCAAAAATCGGGCAATACTGCGTGAGAATTTCCTCAAAGCAGGCATCGCCTGCTTCGTTAACGACAGGGTAGAAAGGTAGAAGTTATGATTCGCACGATGCTGCAGGGCAAACTCCACCGCGTGAAAGTGACTCATGCGGACCTGCACTATGAAGGTTCTTGCGCCATTGACCAGGATTTTCTTGACGCAGCCGGTATTCTCGAAAACGAAGCCATTGATATCTGGAATGTTACCAACGGCAAGCGTTTCTCCACCTATGCCATCGCGGCAGAACGCGGTTCGAGAATCATTTCTGTCAACGGTGCGGCGGCCCACTGTGCCAGCGTCGGCGATATTGTCATCATCGCCAGCTTCGTCACTATGCCAGATGCAGAAGCCCGTACCTGGCGCCCCAACGTTGCCTACTTTGAAGGCGACAATGAAATGAAACGTACCGCGAAAGCGATTCCGGTACAGGTTGCCTGATAATCACCCCTGCGGCTGGTTACTCACCAGCCGCGACATTGTCTCCAGCGAATCTGTCCTTAAAATATACAGCCGCTTTAATAAATACGGATTATCCCCCGGTTTTACTTTACCTTTCATGGTCGTCACCGCCAGATGAAATCCGGCATCATTTGCCGCCTTTACCGCTTTGTCATTAAATCCACCAAATGGATACGAAAGATACAAGACTCGAGGATTAAATTGGTTTAGCGCCCGGCGAGAGCGTTCGAAATCAAACAGAATATTATGCTCACTGCGGCTGAGTAATATGGGTCGGCGATATCCATCTACCCGATGCAAAAAATGAGTATGTGACTGGAAATCAAAAACATCGCTGACATCAAGCAGTTCAGAAACACTCATAAACTGTAATGACTGCGGATTCCATTTCTGTGGATGACGTTTGATGCGAGAGGTAATAATAAATGCCGTCGCCTTCATACCGTATTCTTTCAGAATGGGATATGCATAACGACTCACTGATTTCAAGCCATCATCAAACGTCAGCACCACCGCGCGAGCCGGAAGATTCAACGAATTACGCAGATACCCTTCCAGTTGATACAAGGTTAACGTGGTATATCCACGATCGCGTAACCAGGTCATCTGGTTATTGAAAGCTCGCACCGACGTCGTGGTCGAAGTATGACGAAAACGGGTGTTCTCTTCATCGCGTAAAATATGATGGTAGGTCAATACAGGAATACCGTTATCCTGCTGCGCATCCAGTGCACTGATATAGGCCAGTCGTTCGCCAATACGAATTTGATACCAGGTTTGATTCAGGCGATCTTTTAATTTATTAATAATGGGATAACGCAAATTATCGGCCAACACGCCAAATGGCGCACTACCCGCATCAGGCGCGTTGTATATCGGAGTATCTTTCCATGTAATAAGATTTTGGTTACTCAGTGGCTTATTCAGATCCCCCAGACCATCTTCAACTTTTTGCCGCCCTTGTACAGGTTCCAGATGCCCTTTATCAATATACCCCGTAGCAAAACCAAAATTGAATTCATAATAATCGGCAGCGGTTGGGATGACCGAAATAATCTGCCCGGCGCGAATGTTGCCGACGGTTACCGTTTTGTCGCCAATTTTTCCCCAGATAGCTGCATCCTGAGTGGTTTGCATATAACGCGCGGGAAGCGCTGCGCCGACACCAGATGAAACCAGCAGCAGTAAAAAAATAATCTTTTTAATCATGAGAAAACTACCAGGCGAGAAACAGCGCCGTTAGTGTAGCAAAATCGGAATGCGATTTAATACTCGAACCAATTATGCTTGAGGACAAAGGGGGGATTTTTTTGTTGTTGGTGCCAGAGACTACTGACTTCAGGCCCACCCAGTTCGACAATTCGCTCGCGAAACTCCGCACTGGATAACGTTTCACGGTAGGCCAGCATCTGCTCAATTAACAGTAACGTGACACCAGAAATCACTTCGCAACGGGAATGTTTGTGGCTTAATAACGATGCAACACGATAAGGCGCAGCACCTGCAATATCGGTTAAAAAGATAACCCCATCGCCAGAATCTGTTTCATGCAGAGCATCGCACATCATGCGGCTGAGCATATTGGAACTTAATCCGCGCCAGAAATTCACCGCCCGGCACTGGATAAGTGCGCCATGTTTTTTTTCCAGCGCATCCAACATCTCTTGCGCCCGGTCGTCGTGACAGGTAATTACCCAACCTAACATTACCTTCCTCCTTAGCTGAAAATCAGTCTACCCTGACCATTGTTGATAAAGGGTGATAGTCGTCAAAACTCCTCTCCCCCGAATCCAGAGGAGAGGAACTAGCCTTAGCTGCGCAGACCGCGTCCGCGCTGGATCAGCGACCAGCAGATCAGATAAAACGCAATAATAAAAATAACCAGCACACCAAAAGTAGTAACCAGCGGCACATCATTAATGCCGAGGAAGCCGTAGCGGAATCCACTGATCATATAAACGATTGGGTTGAGATGCGACAGCCCCTGCCAGAACGGTGGCAGCAAGGTCAGTGAGTAAAACACCCCGCCCAAATACGTGAGTGGCGTTAACACAAAGGTTGGTACCAGGCTGATGTCATCAAACGTTTTGGCAAACACACCATTAAGCAATCCGGCAAGAGAGAACAACACCGCCGTGAGCACCAGCGTTAAAGCGACAAATACCCACGAATGCACCTGAAACGGTACAAAGAACAGCGAAATTGCTGTCACCAGCATACCAACAAGCAGTCCGCGCGCTACGCCACCGCCGACATATCCGGCAATAATGACGTGAGTCGGAACCGGAGCGACCAGCAGTTCTTCAATATTACGCTGGAACTTGGCGCCAAAAAATGATGAAGCGACGTTGGCGTAGGCATTGGTGATTACCGACATCATGATCAGCCCCGGAACAATGAACTGCATATAGCTGAAGCCATGCATATCGCCAATACGCGAACCAATCAGGTTACCGAAGATGATAAAGTAAAGGGTCATGGTGATAACCGGTGGCACCAGCGTCTGTATCCAGATACGCATAAAGCGATGGATCTCTTTCGCCCAGATGCTTTTTAACGCCACCCAGTAAAGATGCATCATGTGCGATCTCCTTGTTTTTCATTAACCAGTGAAACAAACAACTCTTCCAGACGGTTAGCTTTGTTACGCATACTTAATACCTGAATGCCCTGCTCACTTAACTGCGTGAATACGCTGTTGATCCCCTGCTCACGCAGCACTTCAACTTCCAGCGTCGCGGTATCCACCAGTCGATACTGATAGCCATCGAGTTTCGGTAACGGGCTTTTCGGTGCGAGATCGAGAATAAAGGTTTCTGATTTCAGCTTCGCCAGCAGCGCCTTCATCGAGGTATTTTCCACCAGTTCGCCGTGTTGAATAATGCCGATATTGCGGCACAGCATTTCTGCTTCTTCCAGGTAATGCGTGGTAAGAATAATGGTGGTGCCTTTGTCGTTTAAATCCTTCAAAAAGCCCCACATTGAGCGGCGAAGTTCAATATCTACGCCTGCGGTCGGTTCGTCCAGAATCAGTAGTTTAGGTTCATGCATTAACGCACGGGCGATCATTAAACGACGTTTCATCCCGCCAGATAACATGCGCGCACGTTCGTTACGCTTTCCCCACAAATCGAGTTGCTTAAGATACTTTTCGCTGCGGATGTACGCTTCTTTGCGCTCTACACCGTAGTACCCCGCCTGATTCACCACAATTTGCTGTACGGTTTCAAACGGGTTGAAGTTAAATTCCTGTGGCACCAGTCCCAACTGACGTTTAGCGTTGACGACATCTTTTTCAAGATCGTAACCAAATACGCTGACCCGCCCGGAGGTTTTATTTACCAGAGAGCTGATAATACCGATAGTGGTTGATTTTCCGGCCCCGTTCGGCCCGAGAAGCGCATAAAAATCACCCGCTTCGACTTGCAAATCTATCCCACGAAGCGCCTGAACGCCGCCTGGATAGGTTTTTTTAAGCTGTTGAAGTTCCAGTGCAATGGTCATAAATTTTTACTTACCTTACGTTCTTACACTTTATCTGTGGTTTAAATCGTCCCGGAGTTGCCCTATATTAGCCAAACGTAATTATTTGGTTACAGGTCGTTAACCTCCATGAAAGACATAGATACACTCATCAGCAATAATGCACTATGGTCAAAAATGCTGGTGGAAGAGGATCCCGGGTTTTTTGAGAAACTGGCACAAGCGCAAAAACCGCGCTTTCTATGGATTGGATGTTCCGACAGTCGCGTTCCTGCAGAACGTTTAACCGGTCTTGAGCCGGGCGAACTCTTTGTTCACCGTAATGTTGCTAACCTGGTCATTCACACCGACCTGAACTGCCTTTCCGTGGTTCAGTATGCAGTGGATGTTCTCGAAGTTGAACACATTATTATCTGTGGCCACTACGGTTGCGGCGGCGTACAAGCCGCAGTTGAAAACCCGGAACTGGGGCTTATCAACAACTGGCTGCTGCACATCCGCGATATCTGGTTCAAACATAGCTCATTGCTCGGCGAAATGCCGCCAGAGCGCCGTCTGGATACCTTGTGTGAACTGAACGTCATGGAACAGGTGTATAACCTGGGCCACTCCACCATTATGCAATCAGCGTGGAAACGCGGGCAGAAAGTGACCATTCACGGCTGGGCCTACGGCATTCACGACGGCTTGCTGCGTGATCTGGATGTTACTGCCACCAACCGCGAAACCCTTGAGCAACGTTACCGTCACGGGATTTCCAACCTCAAGCTGAAACACGCCAACCACAAATAAATATGCCATGCCGGATGCAACACATCCGGCAACTTCACACTTACTCGTCCAGCAGAATCACTTTGCCGATATATGGCAGATGACGGTAACGCTGTGCGTAATCAATGCCGTAACCCACCACAAACTCATCCGGGATCGAGAAACCGATAAATTCTACCGGGACGTTCACTTCACGACGGGACGGTTTATCCAGCAGCGTACAAATCGCCAGCGACTTCGGTTCACGCAGGCTTAAGATTTCACGCACTTTCGACAGTGTATTCCCCGAGTCGATGATATCTTCAACAATCAGCACGTCCTTGCCACGGATATCTTCATCCAGATCTTTGAGGATTTTCACATCACGGGTGGTGGACATGCCGCTACCGTAGCTGGAGGCGGTCATAAAATCGACTTCATGAGATACCTGAACTTCACGGCACAGGTCCGCCATAAACATAAATGAGCCACGCAGCAGACCTACCAGCACCATATCGCTGCCGCTGTCTTTGTAACGCTCAGTAATCTGACGACCCAGTTCGGCGATACGCGCTTTAATCTCCGCTTCGGGGATCATTACTTCTACAGTATGTTTCATATCTCTAACCATATGATTTAAAAACAAATCACTTCGCACGGGCGGGATTCAGCACCGCAACAAAGCGCAAGACATGCAGTATACCAGTAAAACTATTCATTCGCGGAATCTGTTAATAAAGCTCAAATTGTGATGACGATCACACATGTTAAAACCTATAATTAATTGCTACTAAAATATTAATGAATTGAAATGGTGTTTCTTTATGGCAATTAACAATCCCGGCTCGCGACGATTACTCGTCACGCTAACCGCCCTATTTGCAGCGCTTTGCGGGCTGTATCTTCTCATTGGCGGAGGCTGGCTGGTCACCATTGGCGGCTCCTGGTACTACCCTATCGCAGGCCTTGTGATGCTCGGCGTCGCCTGGATGCTGTGGCGCAGTAAACGCGCCGCGCTTTGGCTGTATGCCGCTCTGCTGCTCGGCACCATGATTTGGGGCGTCTGGGAAGTTGGTTTCGACTTCTGGGCGCTGACTCCGCGCAGTGACATTCTGGTCTTCTTCGGCATCTGGCTGATCCTGCCGTTTGTCTGGCGTCGCCTGGTCATTCCTTCTGGCGGCGCAGTTGCTGCGCTGTTAGTCGCACTGTTGATTAGCGGCGGTATCCTCACCTGGGCCGGATTTCACGATCCGCAAGAAATCAACGGCACTTTAAGCGTCGATACCACACCAGCAGAAGCCATTTCTCCCGTTGCCGATCAGGACTGGCCTGCCTATGGCCGCAATCAGGAAGGTCAACGCTTTTCACCACTGAAACAAATTAACGCCGATAACGTCCACAACCTGAAAGAAGCCTGGGTGTTCCGTACAGGCGATGTGAAACAGCCGAACGATCCGGGCGAAATCACCAATGAAGTGACGCCAATTAAAGTGGGCGACACCCTTTACCTGTGTACCGCTCACCAGCGCCTGTTTGCGCTCGATGCCGCCAGCGGTAAAGAGAAATGGCATTACGATCCTGAGCTGAAAACCAACGAGTCTTTCCAGCACGTAACCTGCCGTGGCGTCTCTTATCATGAAGCCAAAGCTGAAACTGCTTCGCCGGAAGTGATGGCGGATTGCCCGCGTCGTATCATTCTTCCGGTCAATGATGGTCGCCTGATTGCACTCAACGCTGAAAACGGCAAGCTGTGCGAAACCTTCGCCAATAAAGGCGTGCTCAATCTGCAAAGCAATATGCCGGACACCAAACCGGGTCTGTATGAGCCGACTTCTCCGCCGATTATCACCGATAAAACCATCGTGATGGCCGGTTCAGTTACCGACAACTTCTCAACCCGCGAAACGTCTGGCGTGATCCGTGGTTTTGATGTCAACACCGGGGAGCTGTTATGGGCTTTTGATCCGGGCGCGAAAGATCCGAACGCAATCCCGTCTGACGAGCACACCTTTACCTTTAACTCGCCAAACTCCTGGGCGCCTGCGGCCTATGACGCGAAGCTGGATCTGGTTTATCTGCCGATGGGCGTGACTACGCCAGATATCTGGGGCGGTAATCGCACACCGGAACAGGAGCGTTATGCCAGCTCGATTCTGGCGCTGAATGCCACCACCGGGAAACTGGCGTGGAGTTACCAGACCGTTCACCATGACCTGTGGGATATGGACCTTCCGGCACAGCCAACGCTGGCGGACATCACCGTTAATGGTCAGAAAGTGCCAGTTATTTACGCTCCGGCGAAAACCGGCAACATTTTTGTGCTCGATCGTCGTAATGGTGAACTGGTGGTTCCGGCCCCGGAAAAACCAGTGCCACAAGGTGCAGCGAAAGGCGATTACGTTACCCCTACTCAACCATTCTCGGAACTGAGCTTCCGTCCGACGAAAGATTTGAGCGGTGCGGATATGTGGGGCGCCACCATGTTTGACCAGCTGGTGTGCCGCGTGATGTTCCACCAGATGCGCTATGAAGGCATTTTCACCCCGCCATCTGAACAGGGTACGCTGGTCTTCCCGGGTAACCTGGGGATGTTCGAATGGGGCGGGATTTCCGTTGATCCGAATCGTGAAGTGGCGATTGCCAACCCAATGGCACTGCCGTTTGTTTCGAAACTGATCCCGCGCGGTCCGGGTAATCCGATGGAACAGCCGAAAGATGCCAAAGGTACGG
Organism: Escherichia sp. E4736; assembly: GCF_005781225.1. NCBI lineage: Bacteria > Pseudomonadati > Pseudomonadota > Gammaproteobacteria > Enterobacterales > Enterobacteriaceae > Escherichia > Escherichia sp. E4736. The sequence continues at coordinate 82,658 of NZ_VATT01000015.1, forward strand.
GTACGGAATCCGGCATTCAGCCGCAGTACGGTGTACCGTATGGCGTCACGCTCAATCCATTCCTTTCACCGTTTGGTCTGCCGTGTAAACAGCCAGCATGGGGCTATATCTCGGCGCTGGATCTGAAAACCAACGAAGTGGTGTGGAAGAAACGTATTGGTACGCCGCAGGACAGCATGCCGTTCCCGATGCCTGTTCCGGTGCCATTCAATATGGGTATGCCGATGCTGGGCGGGCCAATCTCCACGGCGGGTAACGTGCTGTTTATCGCCGCTACGGCAGATAACTACCTGCGCGCTTACAACATGAGCAACGGTGAAAAACTGTGGCAGGGCCGTTTACCAGCGGGTGGTCAGGCAACGCCGATGACCTATGAAGTGAATGGTAAGCAATATGTGGTGATCTCCGCGGGCGGTCACGGTTCATTTGGTACGAAGATGGGCGACTATATTGTGGCTTATGCGTTGCCGGATGATGTGAAGTAACCATAATGCCCGGAGAGATCCGGGCATATTTCCGAATACGGTCTTTTTATACCGTAAACCCTAACATCATCCCCGTATCTTCATGCTCCAGCAGATGGCAGTGCGCCATATAAGCATGCTCTTTCGGTGCATCGTGATTAAACTTCACCAGTACTTCGCTGACATTACCTTCTACCTTAACGGTATCTTTCCAGCCTGCGCGATGCGTCGCTGGCGGTTTGCCATTTTCTGACAAGATACGGAACTGCGTGCCGTGAATATGGAACGGATGCAGCATCATGTCACCCACGCCAGAGATAACCCAACGTTCGTACTGCCCTTTCGCCGCCGCAAACATCGGCTTGTTCATATCAAACGCCTGACCGTTGATTTTATTGGCATGGTGGAAATCGAACTTCCCGCCGTGGTTCATATGATTCATATTGCCATGCCCCATATGGCCCATCATCTGGCTGTGATCCATCCCGGCCATCGCCTGATCGCCATATTTCTCCATCAGCATCTGCATCCCCATCATATCGAGCATCGGGTCCATGGAAAGTTGCAGCTTGCGTACCGTCAGCCCTTCCAGCGAAGGTAACGCAGGCAGGCTACTTAACGCGTCAGGTAAGGCACCTGAAGCACTAATGGCAATCGGCTGAATCCGCATTACCGGATGCGGCTTATCAAACGGCGCGATCGCCATCCCCATCTGGCTGACTGGCAGCGTCACCAGGTCAAACGGTTTGTTGTCGTTAACCTCCACCAGCACTTCGAAACGCTCGCCCATCAGCACGGGAAGCTCGTTCACCTTCACCGGTTCGGGCAGCAGACCACCATCGCTGGCAATCACATACAGCGGGCGATTGTCGCTGGTGGCGAAATTGAGCGAGCGGGCGTTACAGCCATTGAGTAAACGCAGGCGCAGCCAGCCGCGCGGTGCTGCGTGTTGCGGGTAGATTGCACCGTTGGTCAGCAACGTATCACCAAACCAGCCCACGGCGGCGGTCATCACATCCAGTTGATAATCAATCTGTCCGTCGGCGTTAAATTTTTTATCCTGAACGATCACCGGAACATCATCGATACCCCACTGTTTTGGCAGCATTAATTTCAGGATCTCGTCATCTTCAATCACCACCAGACCTGCCAGCCCCATCGCCACCTGACGCCCGGTTTTGCCGTGCTGATGCGGATGGAACCAGCAAGTAGCGGCAGGTTGATCGACGTTCAGCGTCACCGTGCGTTGACCGCCTGGCGGAATAATTCCCTGCGGGCCGCCGTCCACTTCTCCCGGTACTTCCAGCCCGTGCCAGTGCAACGTCGTCTCTTCCGTCAGTTGGTTATAGATATCAACCGTTACCGCTTTACCGCGCTGTAACTTCACCGCAGGCCCTAACAGATTACCGTTATAGCCCCAGGTGGTCGCCGTTTTCCCGGCAAAGGTGGACTGACCTGGCATGATCGATAATCTTATGCGGCCACGAACATCAGAAGTGAGGAGTTCGGGGATCGGCAGTGTTGGACGTTCTGCGGCAAAAACTGTTCGACTCCACAGCGGCAAAGCCGAAGCCACGCCCAGCGCGACGGAATATTTTAAGAAATCACGGCGTTGCATAGTTATTTCCTTATTCTCAAGCAGGCGAAACAAAATCAAACGTTGAGCATAGCCCTTCCCCTTACGGGAAGGTCAAGCCGCAGACACAATTTAATCGACAATAATGGTCGTCGCCTCGCTCACAGTGTGCTAACGTTTATCTTCTTTAAGTCCTGGTAGAAGCAATGAAGACGTTTTTCAGAACAGTGTTATTCGGCAGCCTGATGGCCGTTTGCGCAAACAGTTACGCGCTCAGCGAGTCTGAAGCCGAAGATATGGCCGATTTAACGGCAGTTTTTGTTTTTCTGAAGAACGATTGTGGTTACCAAAACTTACCTAACGGGCAAATTCGTCGCGCACTGGTCTTTTTCGCCCAGCAAAACCAGTGGGATCTCAGCAACTACGACACCTTCGACATGAAAACCCTCGGTGAAGACAGCTACCGCGATCTCAGCGGTATCGGTATTCCCGTCGCGAAAAAGTGCAAAGCCCTGGCCCGCGATTCCTTAAGCCTGCTTGCCTACGTCAAATAATCCCTGATACCTTTTTGTAGAAACATTGACCGTGCAACCACGGTCAATGTTAGCTATTATGTTGCGCTCTTTTTTTACGAGTGTTAACAAAGGAGGTATCAACCCATGGCCGAAAATAAACTGTGGCATGAAACGCTACACGACCAGTTTGGGCAGTACTTTGCGGTAGATAACGTTCTGTATCATGAAAAGACCGATCACCAGGATCTGATCATTTTTGAGAACGCCGCATTTGGTCGCGTAATGGCGCTGGATGGCGTAGTACAAACCACCGAGCGCGATGAGTTTATCTATCATGAGATGATGACCCACGTTCCGCTACTGGCCCACGGTCACGCGAAACATGTGCTGATTATCGGCGGCGGTGACGGCGCAATGCTGCGTGAAGTGACCCGACATAAAAACGTTGAGTCAATCACGATGGTGGAAATCGACGCGGGCGTGGTGTCGTTCTGCCGTCAGTATTTGCCCAACCATAACGCCGGTAGCTACGACGATCCGCGCTTTAAGCTGGTGATCGACGATGGCGTCAATTTCGTGAATCAAACCAGCCAGACCTTTGATGTCATTATCTCCGACTGCACCGATCCTATCGGCCCCGGCGAAAGTCTGTTCACCTCAGCATTTTATGAAGGCTGCAAACGTTGCCTGAATCCTGGCGGTATATTCGTCGCACAAAACGGTGTCTGCTTTTTACAGCAGGAAGAGGCCATCGGCAGCCATCGTAAACTCAGCCATTACTTCAGTGATGTTGGCTTTTATCAGGCGGCGATCCCGACCTATTACGGCGGCATCATGACCTTTGCATGGGCGACAGATAACGACGCCTTACGCCATCTCTCTACCGAAATTATTCAGGCGCGTTTTCTCGCCTCTGGCCTGAAATGCCGTTATTACAATCCGGCAGTCCATTCGGCAGCTTTTGCCTTACCTCAGTATCTGCAAGACGCACTGGCTTCACAGGCGCTCTAAGGAGAAGATAAGAAATTGAAAAAACTGAAACTGCATGGCTTTAATAATCTGACCAAAAGTCTGAGTTTTTGTATTTACGATATCTGCTACGCCAAAACTGCCGAAGAACGCGACGGTTATATTGCTTATATCGATGAACTCTATAATGCCAACCGTCTGACCGAAATCCTGTCAGAAACCTGTTCCATTATCGGGGCCAATATTCTTAACATCGCCCGCCAGGATTACGAACCACAAGGTGCCAGCGTCACTATTCTGGTGAGTGAAGAACCGGTCGACCCAAAACTTATCGACAAAACAGAACACCCCGGCCCACTGCCAGAAACCGTGGTTGCCCATCTCGATAAAAGTCATATTTGCGTACATACCTACCCGGAAAGCCATCCTGAAGGCGGTTTATGTACCTTCCGCGCCGATATTGAAGTCTCTACCTGCGGCGTGATTTCTCCGCTGAAGGCGCTGAATTACCTGATCCACCAGCTTGAGTCCGATATCGTAACCATTGATTATCGCGTGCGCGGCTTTACCCGCGACATTAACGGTATGAAGCACTTTATCGACCATGAGATTAATTCGATTCAGAACTTTATGTCTGACGATATGAAGGCGCTGTATGACATGGTGGATGTAAACGTCTATCAGGAAAATATCTTCCATACCAAGATGTTGCTTAAAGAGTTCGACCTTAAGCACTACATGTTCCACACCAAACCGGAAGATTTAACCGACAGCGAGCGCCAGGAAATTACCGCTGCGCTGTGGAAAGAAATGCGCGAGATTTATTACGGGCGCAATATGCCTGCCGTTTAACGGCCCTGGCGGAGCACGGAGGCTCCGCCTGATTTACCTACTTCTGCTGCACGAAATTACGGTACGCCGCCACCACCTGAAGAAAATCCTCAACGCCGCACAGCGACAAGCTCTCTTCGTCGTAGTAGTTCATCCCCTCTTCCATTTCATCGCCAGCGAATTCCAGTTGATTGGCGCGAACCATCACCTCTTCGCCGTCCATCCATAGCGTGTACTCATGCCCTGCCCGCTGCCAGGAACGTTCGCTACCTTTGAGCGTGCGCGCGGCGTCTTCCACTTCATCAAGCAAGGCCAGGTTTTCTTTCACCTCTTCATTAAACCAGTGCCCGACCACTTCATGCCCCATGGACATGCGCACCTTTACCACTCCGGTAATATCGCGCAGAAATTCGTAATCCATAGTGTGTTCCTCTGCTCCCGGCAATGCGCCGAAATCGCATTGCGCCATTGATGTAATTATCGCAGCCTTATCGGAGAAAAACAGCGGAGCGACGGTGGTTTAGAGATAAAAAAATGCCCGGGAATCACATTCACCGGGCATTGTGTCGTTTATGCGCAGCGCGTGCGCTTACTTATTAAACCGCAGTCTGGAAAATCACCCCGTCCGCTTTTTCGGTGTACTGAGAAAGCTGGTTGAAGTTCAGATAACGGTAAGTATCAACGGCAGTTTTATCCACCTGCGCAACGTAGGTCTGGTACTCTTCCGGCGTCGGCAGTTTGCCAATCAGCGCCGCAACAGCAGCCAGTTCCGCAGAAGCCAGGAAGACGTTCGCGCCAGTCCCCAGACGGTTCGGGAAGTTACGGGTAGAGGTGGAAACCACCGTCGCACCGTCTGCTACACGCGCCTGGTTACCCATACACAGGGAACAGCCAGGGATCTCGATACGCGCACCGCTCTTACCGAAGACGCTGTAGTAGCCTTCTTCTGTCAGCTGCGCGGCGTCCATACGCGTTGGCGGTGCCACCCACAGGCGGGTCGGCAACTGGCCTTTGTGCGCATCCAGCAGTTTACCCGCAGCACGGAAGTGACCGATGTTAGTCATGCAAGAACCGATAAACACTTCGTCGATCTTCTCGCCCTGTACCGCAGACAGCGGACGCGCGTCGTCCGGATCGTTCGGTGCACAGAGGATTGGCTCTTTAATATCCGCCAGATCGATGTCGATCACTGCCGCGTATTCCGCATCTGCATCGGCTTCCAGCAGCTCAGGATTCGCCAGCCATTTTTCCATGCCCTGAATACGGCGTTCCAGAGTACGACGATCGCCGTAACCTTCCGCGATCATCCACTTCAGCAGGACGATGTTGGAGTTCAGGTATTCGATGATCGGTTCTTTGTTCAGCTTGATAGTACAACCAGCGGCAGAACGCTCGGCGGACGCATCGGTCAGCTCAAAGGCCTGCTCAACTTTCAGATCCGGCAGACCTTCAATTTCCAGAATGCGGCCAGAGAAGATGTTTTTCTTACCTTTCTTCTCAACGGTCAGCAGACCTTGTTTGATCGCATACAGAGGAATGGCGTGTACCAGATCGCGCAGGGTGATACCCGGCTGCATCTTGCCTTTGAAGCGCACCAGAACAGATTCCGGCATATCCAGCGGCATTACGCCTGTTGCGGCAGCAAATGCCACCAGACCAGAACCCGCAGGGAAAGAGATGCCGATCGGGAAACGGGTATGGGAGTCACCACCGGTACCGACGGTATCCGGCAGCAGCATACGGTTTAGCCAGGAGTGGATTACGCCGTCACCCGGACGCAGCGACACACCGCCACGGTTCATAATGAAGTCCGGCAGCGTGTGGTGCGTGTTAACGTCAACCGGCTTCGGATATGCCGCTGTGTGACAGAAAGACTGCATCACCAGGTCAGCCGAGAAGCCCAGGCACGCCAGGTCTTTCAGTTCATCACGGGTCATCGGGCCGGTGGTGTCCTGGGAACCTACAGAAGTCATTTTCGGTTCACAGTACGCGCCTGGACGAATACCTTTCACACCACAGGCGCGACCTACCATTTTCTGCGCCAGCGAGAAGCCACGGTCGCTTTCAGCGACATCTTTCGCCTGACGGAACACATCGCTCTGCGGCAGACCAAGTGCTTCACGCGCTTTGGTGGTCAGGCCACGCCCGATAATCAGCGGAATACGACCACCAGCACGCACTTCATCAATCAGCACGTCGGTTTTCAGTTCGAAGGTCGCCAGCAGCTCGTTGGTTTCGTGGTTACGCACTTCGCCTTTGTACGGGTAAACGTCAATCACATCGCCCATATTCAGGTTAGAGACGTCCACTTCAATTGGCAGTGCACCCGCGTCTTCCATCGTGTTAAAGAAGATTGGTGCAATTTTACCGCCGAGGCACAGACCACCGCCGCGTTTGTTCGGCACATGCGGAATATCATCGCCCATAAACCACAGTAAGGAGTTAGTGGCGGATTTACGCGAAGAACCCGTACCCACAACGTCACCGACATACGCCAGCGGGAAACCTTTCTGTTGCAGAGCTTCGATTTGCTTGATCGGACCAACAGCGCCTGGCTGGTCTGGCTCAATGCCTTCACGGGCGTTTTTCAGCATCGCCAGCGCGTGCAATGGGATGTCCGGGCGCGACCACGCATCCGGTGCCGGAGAAAGGTCATCGGTGTTGGTTTCGCCAGTTACTTTGAAGACGGTAACGGTCAGTTTTTCAGCCAGCGCCGGGCGATTCAGGAACCATTCGGCATCCGCCCAGGACTGCATTACCTGCTTCGCGTATTTGTTGCCTGCTTTGGCTTTCTCTTCTACGTCATAGAAGTTATCGAACATCAGCAGCGTGTGGGACAGTGCTTTGGCAGCGATCGGTGCCAGTTTGGCATCATCCAGCGCGTCGATCAGCGGATGAATGTTGTAACCACCCTGCATGGTGCCCAGCAGTTCGATGGCTTTTTCCGGAGTCAGCAGTGGGGATTTGGCTTCGCCTTTGGCGACAGCAGCCAGGAAGCCTGCTTTTACATAGGCGGCTTCATCGACGCCAGGGGGAACACGGTTGGTTAACAGATCTAACAGGAATTCTTCTTCGCCCGCGGGCGGGTTTTTCAGCAGCTCTACAAGCGCGGCCATTTGGTTTGCATCCAGGGGTTTGGGCGCAATCCCCTCAGCGGCACGCTCAGCTACGTGCTTACGGTATTCTTCTAGCACGACGGTTCTCCTCGCTCTCATTGTCATAGTGCGGCAGGCGATTCTCTTCACGCTCCTGTGAGACAGCAGTTTGTAGGGTAAATGCCCAGTACCGCAACGGGCAGAATAGCAGGATTTTGACGATGTGTTAATCTGTTTACAAAAAAGCAACATAAAAAAGTGGCTGAATCGTTAAGGATGGTCTAGAGATTGTTTCCCTCCGTAAAAACTTCGTTAATTTGCATTGTGATAATCACCTTTCTCAACGAATCCCAAGATTAGTCAAAATTTAAACTACTGCCTCTTTATACTCGGATTCACAGCACCTGCGGGTGGCAGTTCGCCGACCATTGCGATTTCCTTGAGATCCGAATTATGAAAATGATTTTGCCGTTTAAACCCCATGTGCTGGCGCTAATTTGCAGTGCCGGGCTTTGTGCCGCCTCTGCCGGGCTATATATAAAAAGCCGCACAGTGGAAGCACCTGTGGAAGCGCAATCGACACAACTGGCTGTGTCTGACGCTGCCGCGGTTACGCTTCCTGCAACGGTTTCCGCGCCCCCCGTAACGCCTGCCGTCGTCAAATCTACATTCAGCACTGCACAAATCGATCAATGGGTCGCGCCCGTCGCGCTATATCCCGACGCTCTGCTTTCGCAGGTGCTGATGGCATCGACCTATCCGGCAAATGTCGCCCAGGCCGTGCAGTGGTCGCACGACAACCCGCTCAAGCAAGGTGATGCCGCTATTCAGGCAGTGTCCGACCAGCCGTGGGATGCCAGCGTCAAATCACTTGTGGCTTTTCCGCAATTGATGGCGTTGATGGGGGAAAACCCGCAATGGGTACAAAATCTTGGCGACGCGTTTCTGGCGCAGCCGCAGGATGTGATGGACTCGGTACAACGTTTGCGGCAACTGGCGCAACAAACCGGGTCACTGAAGTCATCAACTGAACAAAAGGTCATCACGACAACGAAAAAAGTCGTACCGGCAAATCAGCCCGCCAGCGCCCCTGTCACACAATCAAATACCGTTTCTACATCCAGCCCCGTCGTCGCTGAACCTGCGCCGACCGTAATAACCATTGAGCCCGCCAATCCGGATGTAGTTTATATTCCCAACTACAACCCAACCGTGGTTTACGGCAGTTGGGCCAATACCGCTTATCCGCCGGTTTACCTGCCGCCGCCAGCCGGAGAACCGTTTGTTGACAGCTTCGTGCGCGGATTTGGCTACAGCATGGGCGTTGCTACCACGTATGCACTATTCAGCAGCATCGACTGGGACGATGACGATCATGACCATCATCATCATGACGATGATGATTATAATCACCACGATGGCGGTCATCGTGACGGTAATGGCTGGCAACACAACGGCGACAACATCAATATCGACGTCAACAATTTCAACCGTATTACTGGTGAGCATCTTACTGACAAGAATATGGCATGGCGGCACAATCCAAACTACCGCGATGGTGTGCCTTATCATGATCAGGATATGGCAAAACGGTTTCACCAAACCGATGTTAAAGGCGGCATGAGTGCCACACAGTTACCTGCCCCAACGCGCGACAGCCAGCGCCAGGCGGCAGCAAGTCAGTTTCAGCAACGAACACACGCAGCACCAGTCACTACGCGAGATACCCAGCGTCAGGCTGCGGCACAGCGGTTTAATGAAGCGGAACACTATGGCAATTATGACGACTTCCGCGAGTTCAGCCGCCACCAACCACTGACCCAGCAGCAAAAGGACACCGCTCGCCAGCGTTATCAGCCTGCCTCGCCTGAGCAGCGCCAGGCGGCCCGCGAGAAAATGCAGACTAACCCGCAGAACCAGCAGCGAAGAGAGGCGGCGCGTCAGCGTTATCAATCTGCCTCGCCTGAACAGCGCCAGGCGGCTCGCGAGAAAATGCAGACTAACCCGCAGAACCAGCAGCGAAGAGAGGCGGCGCGTCAGCGTATCCAGTCGGCCTCGCCTGAGCAGCGTCAGGCGGCCCGTGAGAAAATGCAGACTAGCCCGCAGAATCAACAGCAAAGAGATGCAGCACGTCAGCGTATCCAGTCTGCCTCGCCTGAGCAGCGTCAAGTTGCGCGGGAGAAAATTCAGGAGAGCCGCCCGCAACGTCTGAACGACAATAACCATACTGCCCGATTGAATAATGAGCAACGGTCAGCGGTACGCGAACGGTTGTCTGAGCGTGGAACAAGGAGACTGGAAAGGTAAATTGCAGGCATAAAAAAAGCGGCGTAGTTAGCCGCTTAAGACTGATGACAAACATCGAATTTCCCGATACGCAAGTTTATCGGGCCTACATAGCTCCTGCAATATATTGAATTTGCATGATTTTGTAGGTCGAATAAGGCGTTCACGCCGCATCCGGCATCAACAACGAGCACTTTATCAACAATCTGAAGCGGCCTGGTCAGCCGCTTCTTAATTTACCGGATGTTCCGGCACAAGAAGAATTACTTCTTCTTCGCTTTCGGGTTCGGCAGGTCGGTGATGCTACCTTCGAATACTTCTGCTGCCAGGCCCACAGACTCGTGCAGAGTCGGGTGCGCGTGGATGGTCAGCGCGATGTCTTCAGCGTCACAACCCATTTCGATCGCCAGACCGATTTCACCCAGCAGCTCGCCGCCGTTGGTACCGACAATCGCGCCACCGATCACACGGTGAGATTCTTTGTCGAAAATCAGCTTGGTCATACCGTCTGCGCAGTCGGAAGCGATAGCACGACCAGAAGCAGCCCACGGGAAGGTGGCGGTTTCGTAGCTGATGCCTTTCTCTTTTGCTTCTTTCTCAGTCAGACCCACCCATGCAACTTCTGGTTCGGTATAGGCGATGGACGGGATAACTTTCGGATCGAAGTAGTGTTTTTGACCGGCGATAACTTCAGCGGCAACGTGACCTTCGTGAACACCTTTGTGTGCCAGCATCGGCTGACCGACGATATCGCCGATAGCAAAGATGTGCGGCACGTTAGTGCGCAGCTGTTTGTCAACGCGGATGAAACCACGGTCGTCCACTTCCACGCCAGCTTTGCCTGCGTCGAGGTTTTTACCGTTCGGCACACGACCAATCGCTACCAGCACGGCGTCGTAACGCTGCGGTTCAGCGGGTGCTTTTTTGCCTTCCATCGTCACATAAATACCGTCTTCTTTCGCTTCAACGGCGGTAACTTTGGTTTCCAGCATCAGGTTGAATTTCTTGCTGATACGCTTGGTGAAGACTTTAACGATGTCTTTGTCCGCCGCCGGGATAACCTGGTCGAACATTTCAACCACGTCAATCTGTGAACCCAGCGCGTGGTATACGGTACCCATTTCCAGACCGATGATACCGCCACCCATTACCAGCAGGCGTTCTGGTACTTCTTTCAGTTCCAGCGCGTCAGTGGAGTCCCAGATACGCGGATCTTCATGCGGAATAAACGGCAGTTGGATCGGGCGAGAACCCGCCGCGATGATCGCGTTGTCGAAGTTGATCACGGTTTTGCCGTTCTCACCTTCAACTTCCAGGGTGTTAGCCCCGATAAATTTACCCAGACCGTTGACCACTTTGACTTTGCGGCCTTTCGCCATACCAGCCAGACCACCGGTCAGCTGATTGATCACTTTCTCTTTCCAGGTACGAATCTTGTCGATATCGGTTTTCGGTTCGCCGAAGACGATACCGTGTTCAGCCAGCGCTTTGGCTTCTTCGATAACTTTTGCTACGTGCAGCAGTGCTTTAGAAGGGATACAGCCGACGTTCAGGCAAACACCACCAAGGGTGTTGTAACGTTCTACGATTACGGTTTCCAGACCTAAATCAGCGCAACGGAAGGCAGCGGAGTAACCTGCGGGGCCTGCCCCAAGTACCACGACCTGAGTTTTGATTTCAGTACTCATCATGACCTCTATATATTTATCTCCGGCGGTCATACCCGTCGTCTTTCAGGCCGCAGCGGCGTTAGCTTCACGCCCTCACCCCAGTCACTTACTTATGTAAGCTCCTGGGGATTCTGGCGCTTGCTACCTTGCTGCACCCAGAAATCCATAGGGTATGTGAAGTAATACCCTAACCACCACCGGGTCGTTCTATCCGTCGGTATTTTACAAAATTGTTAACAATTTTTAAACAACAAACGGCACCCGATTTGTCTATTCGCTAATAATCTCAATACATTCATGAGATTACCAGAAAAAAGCCGGCCGTTGGGCCGGCTCTTTTATTTACATCACCAGACGGCGAATATCAGACAGCGTGTTGTTAATGATGGTAATGAAACGGGCACCATCAGCACCGTCGATCACGCGGTGGTCGAAGGAGAGAGAAATCGGCAGCATCAGACGCGGCACGAACTCTTTACCATTCCACACCGGCTCCATCGCGGACTTGGAAACGCCGAGGATAGCCACTTCCGGCGCATTCACAATCGGCGCGAAGTGGGTAGTACCCAGGCCGCCGATGCTGGAGATGGTAAAGCAACCGCCCTGCATTTCGCCCGCAGTCAGCTTACCGTCACGCGCTTTCTTAGAAATAGTCATCAGCTCGCGAGACAGCTCGATGATGCCTTTCTTGTTGACGTCTTTGAATACCGGAACTACCAGACCGTTCGGGGTATCCACCGCCACACCGATGTTGATGTATTTCTTCAGGGTCAGACGCTGACCGTCTTCCGACAGCGAACTGTTGAAGCGAGGCATCTGCTCAAGAGCTGCAGCAACGGCTTTCATGATGAAGACAACTGGGGTTATCTTCACATCCAGCTTACGTTTCGCTGCTTCTTCGTTCTGCTGTTTACGGAACGCTTCCAGCTCGGTGATATCGGTTTTGTCGAAGTGGGTAACGTGCGGGATCATCACCCAGTTACGGCTCAGGTTAGCACCAGAAATTTTCTGAATGCGGCCCAGTTCCACTTCTTCGATTTCACCAAACTTGCTGAAGTCCACCTTCGGCCACGGCAACATGCCAGGGATACCGCCGCCAGTCGCTGCCGGAGCCGCTTCTGCACGTTTGATAGCTTCTTTCACGTAAGCCTGAACGTCTTCGCGCAGAATACGACCTTTACGGCCAGTGCCCTTCACTTTCGCCAGGTTAACGCCGAATTCGCGTGCCAGACGGCGGATCAGCGGAGTCGCGTGAACGTAAGCGTCGTTTTCAGCAAATTCAGATTTGCCTTCGGCTTTCGCAGCCGGTGCTGCTGCCGGGGCTTCAGCTTTTGCTGCCGGAGCCGGCGCTGCCGCTTCCTGTTTCGCTGGAGCTGCCGCAGGCGCTGCGCCTTCAACTTCGAAGATCATAATCAGCGAACCAGTTTTCACTTTATCGCCAACGTTGACTTTCAGTTCCTTCACGACGCCAGCAAACGGAGCCGGAACTTCCATAGAAGCTTTGTCGCCTTCTACGGTGATCAGTGACTGTTCAGCGACAACTTTGTCGCCCACTTTCACCATCACTTCGGTCACTTCAACTTCGTCACCGCCGATATCCGGAACGTTAACTTCTTTCACGCCAGCTGCAGCCGCGGGTACTGCTGCCGGAGCTGCTTCTTTCTTCTCTTCTGCCTGAGCAGGTGCAGCGTCTGCTGCACCGTCGGCGGAATCGAAAATCATAATCAGTGCGCCGGTCTGGGTTTTATCGCCAACAGAGACTTTGATCTCTTTAACGATACCCGCCTGCGGAGACGGAACTTCCATAGAGGCTTTGTCGCCTTCTACGGTGATCAGCGACTGTTCGGCTTCAACTTTGTCGCCCACTTTGACCAGGATCTCGGTGATTTCAACTTCATCAGCCCCGATGTCCGGTACTTTGATTTCGATAGCCATTATTCTTTTACCTCTTACGCCAGACGCGGGTTAACTTTATCTGCATCGATGTTGAATTTGGCGATTGCGTCAGCAACCACTTTCTTATCGATTTCGCCACGTTTAGCCAGTTCGCCCAGCGCCGCTACAACCACATAGGAAGCATCAACTTCGAAGTGGTGACGCAGGTTCTCACGGCTGTCGGAACGACCGAAGCCATCAGTACCCAGTACGCGGTAGTCGTCAGCCGGTACGTAAGTACGGACCTGCTCAGCGAACAGTTTCATATAGTCGGTAGATGCCACTGCCGGAGCGTCGTTCATCACCTGAGCGATATACGGAACGCGCGGAGTTTCCAGCGGGTGCAGCATGTTCCAGCGTTCACAATCCTGACCATCACGCGCCAGTTCGGTGAAGGAGGTCACGCTATAAACGTCAGAACCTACGCCGTACTCTTTCGCCAGGATCTGTGCTGCTTCACGGACGTGACGCAGGATAGAACCGGAGCCCAGCAGCTGAACTTTACCTTTGCTACCTTCAATGGTTTCGAGTTTGTAGATACCTTTACGGATACCTTCCTCAGCACCTTCCGGCATTGCCGGCATATGGTAGTTTTCGTTCAGCGTGGTGATGTAGTAGTAAACGTTCTCTTGTTTTTCACCGTACATACGCTCCAGACCGTCATGCATGATGACAGCAACTTCGTAAGCGTAAGCCGGGTCGTAAGAGATACAGTTCGGGATAGTCAGCGACTGAATGTGGCTGTGACCATCTTCGTGCTGCAGACCTTCGCCGTTCAGGGTGGTACGACCGGAAGTACCGCCGATCAGGAAGCCACGCGCTTGCTGGTCGCCAGCCGCCCAGCACAAATCGCCGATACGCTGGAAGCCGAACATCGAGTAATAGATGTAGAACGGAATCATCGGCAGATTGTTGGTGCTGTAAGAGGTCGCCGCTGCCAGCCAGGAACAACCTGCGCCCAGCTCGTTGATCCCTTCCTGCAGAATCTGACCTTTCTCGTCTTCTTTATAGTAAGCAACCTGCTCGCGGTCCTGCGGGGTGTACTGCTGGCCGTTCGGGCTGTAAATACCAATCTGACGGAACAGACCTTCCATACCGAAAGTACGCGCTTCGTCGGCGATGATCGGCACAAGCCTGTCTTTGATCGACTTGTTCTTCAGCATCACGTTCAGGGCGCGAACGAAAGCGATAGTGGTAGAGATCTCTTTGCTCTGCTCTTCCAGCAGCGCACCGAAGTCTTGCAGGCTCGGCAGCTCCAGCTTCTCGGTGAAGTTCGGCTGGCGGCTTGGCAGATAACCGTGCAGTTTCTGACGCTGTGCGTGCAGATAGGTATGCTCTTCAGAACCTTCCGGGAAGGTGATGTACGGCAGTTTTTCGATATCTGCATCAGACACCGGCACATTGAAACGGTCGCGGATGTGACGCACGCCGTCCATGTTCATTTTCTTAACCTGGTGCGCGATGTTTTTACCTTCAGCCGCGTCGCCCATGCCGTAACCTTTAATGGTATGAGCAAGGATTACTGTCGCTTTGCCTTTGGTTTCCTGCGCTTTCTTGAATGCAGCGTAGATTTTCTTCGGATCGTGACCACCACGGTTCAGCGCCCAGATCTGCTCGTCAGTCCAGTCTGCAACCAGGGCTGCGGTTTCAGGATATTTACCGAAGAAGTGTTCACGAACGTACGCGCCATCTTTCGATTTGAAGGTCTGGTAGTCGCCGTCAACGGTTTCGTTCATCAGCTGGATCAGTTTACCGCTGGTATCTTTACGCAGCAGTTCATCCCAACGGCTACCCCACATCACTTTGATCACGTTCCAGCCAGCACCTTCGAAGATGCCTTCCAGTTCGTTGATGATTTTGCCGTTACCGGTGACCGGGCCGTCAAGACGCTGCAGGTTACAGTTGATAACGAAGACCAGGTTATCCAGTTTTTCACGGGTAGCGATGGTGATCGCACCTTTGGATTCCGGTTCGTCCATTTCACCGTCGCCGAGGAACGCGTAAACGGTCTGTTTAGAGGTATCTTTCAGGCCACGGTGTTCCAGATATTTCAGGAATTTAGCCTGGTAAATAGCACCAATCGGACCCAGACCCATAGATACGGTCGGGAACTGCCAGAATTCCGGCATCAGTTTCGGGTGCGGATAGGAAGAGAGGCCATTGCCGTGAACTTCCTGACGGAAGTTATCCAGCTGCTCTTGAGTCAGACGACCTTCCAGGAAAGCACGTGCGTAAACGCCCGGGGAGATGTGGCCCTGGAAGTAAACCAGGTCGCCGCCATCCTGCTCGTTACGTGCACGGAAGAAGTGGTTAAAGCACACATCATAAATGGTTGCGGAAGACTGGAAGGACGCCATGTGGCCGCCCAGTTCGAGGTCTTTTTTCGACGCACGCAGAACCGTCATGATGGCGTTCCAGCGGATAGCTGAACGAATACGGCGTTCCAGTTCCAGATTACCCGGATACTCCGGTTGTTCTTCAACGGGGATGGTGTTGATGTAGTTGCTGATACCGGTGCCTGCGGCTACGTTGACTCCGCCTTTGCGGGCTTCAGCAAGCAGTTGGTCGATCAGATACTGAGCACGCTCAACACCTTCTTCACGGATGACCGATTCGATCGCCTGGAGCCAGTCGCGAGTTTCGATCGGATCCACGTCATTTGGGAAACGTTCTGACATGGGTTATTCCTTATCTATCTAATAACGTTGAGTTTTCTGGAACCTGTCCCATTGAACTCTCGCCGGAAAGCCCAATAAGACAGGTTCTACGTTTAGTTGCCGCGCTTTTATATGCGCTTGATTTACAACATCTTCTGGATAATTTTTACCAGAAAAATCACTAATTCTTTCGTTGCTCCAAACGACGCAGAGAACGCTCACGGCGACTCTCTTCACGGCTTCTGTCGAGCAAAATTTCTTCGATAAAGGCCAGATGGCGATGCGATGCTTCGCGCGCTTCTTCCGGCTTACCGGCCATAATCGCTTCGAATATGCGGGTGCGGTGACTACTCACCAGCGGCAGCATCTCGCGACGCGCATAGAGCAATTCGAAGTTCTGACGGACATTCTGGGCCAACATCGGCTCCATACACCTTAGCAGATGAAGCAAAACCACATTGTGGGCCGCTTCGGTGACGGCAATCTGATACTGGAGTACGGCGTTTGATTCCGCGTCCAGATCGCCAGACTGCTGCGCCAGTTCTATGGCGTGGTGGAGTTCACGGATGCGTTCCTTGTCTTCATCGGTACTACGCAGCGCGGCGTAATAAGCGGCGATACCTTCCAGGGCGTGTCGTGTTTCGAGCAAGTCATACTGTGATTCAGGATGGTCGGAGAGCAGCTCCACCAGCGGATCGCTGAAGCTTTGCCAGAGGCTGCTCTGAACAAACGTGCCGCCACCCTGGCGACGAAGCAACAAGCCCTTCGCTTCGAGACGTTGAATCGCCTCACGCAATGAGGGACGGGATACATCGAACTGTTTTGCCAGTTCGCGTTCCGGTGGGAGTTTTTCACCCGGGCGGAGAGTGCCTTCGAGGATCAAAAACTCCAGTTGCTGCTCAATCACATCGGAGAGTTTTGGTTGGCGGATTTTGCTGTAGGCCATGAGTTCCTGTCTTAAGCCACTTGCCGAAGTCAATTGGTCTTACCAATTTCATGTCTGTGACGCTAAAGTAACAAAGTATTCACCTTATGTCCATACAGGTTTTGATTGAAATCATGAAACTGCGCACATTTTAACAATTTGACATATATAACGTTTCAAAGTTGTAACTATGCACAAATGTAGACTTTACGTAGGAAAGTGATTTTTTAACGATTATTAAACTATAAAAATCCGAATTGAACCGATTCACTTACCAATTTTTCGATTTTTAATTCAATTAAAATGAATTTATATTCATTTTATATATTGAGCGGATTTGAGGCTGATCTTTACAAACGGTTCCTTTTTAA
The DNA here is from genome assembly GCF_005781225.1 of Escherichia sp. E4736. Lineage (NCBI taxonomy): Bacteria > Pseudomonadati > Pseudomonadota > Gammaproteobacteria > Enterobacterales > Enterobacteriaceae > Escherichia > Escherichia sp. E4736. Next base: position 99,952 of record NZ_VATT01000015.1, read on the forward strand.
GCAACTCATCTTCAACCATGCATAAAGCTGGTGCATTCGCTGCCGCATACCATTATTCTTGATCTGACGGAAGTCTTTTTGTAACAATTCAAACGCCATTAATGTAAACAAATTAATACAACAAACGGAATTGCAAACTTACACACGCATCATTGCGTAGATCAAAAAAACAATCACCGCACGAGGTTTCATGATGGAAGGTCAACAGCACGGCGAGCAGCTAAAGCGCGGCCTTAAAAACCGCCATATTCAGCTTATCGCGCTGGGTGGCGCAATAGGAACCGGGCTATTCCTGGGAAGCGCCTCCGTAATACAGTCCGCAGGGCCAGGGATTATCCTGGGTTATGCCATTGCAGGTTTTATCGCCTTTCTGATCATGCGTCAGCTAGGTGAAATGGTGGTCGAAGAACCTGTCGCAGGCTCCTTCAGCCACTTTGCTTATAAATACTGGGGCAGCTTTGCCGGATTCGCTTCTGGCTGGAACTATTGGGTACTGTACGTTTTAGTTGCCATGGCAGAACTTACAGCTGTCGGCAAATACATTCAGTTCTGGTATCCGGAAATCCCCACCTGGGCTTCTGCCGCCGTATTCTTTGTGGTGATCAACGCCATCAACCTGACCAACGTAAAAGTGTTTGGCGAGATGGAGTTCTGGTTTGCCATTATCAAAGTTATCGCGGTGGTGGCGATGATCATCTTCGGCGGCTGGCTGCTGTTCAGCGGCAACGGCGGCCCGCAGGCGACCGTTAGCAACCTGTGGGCTCAAGGTGGCTTCCTGCCGCACGGCTTCACCGGGCTGGTGATGATGATGGCGATTATCATGTTCTCGTTCGGTGGTCTGGAACTGGTGGGGATCACCGCTGCAGAAGCTGATAACCCGGAGCAAAGCATCCCGAAAGCAACTAATCAGGTTATCTACCGCATCCTGATTTTCTACATTGGTTCGTTAGCCGTTCTGCTCTCACTGATGCCGTGGACACGCGTTACCGCTGACACCAGCCCGTTTGTGCTGATCTTCCACGAGTTAGGCGATACCTTTGTGGCAAATGCGCTGAACATCGTGGTACTGACGGCTGCGCTCTCCGTGTACAACAGCTGCGTATATTGCAACAGCCGTATGCTGTTCGGTCTGGCACAACAGGGTAACGCACCGAAAATGCTCGCTTCCGTCGATAAACGCGGCGTACCAGTAAATACCATTCTGGTATCTGCGCTGGTTACGGCATTGTGCGTACTGATTAACTACCTTGCCCCAGAGTCCGCTTTCGGACTGTTAATGGCGCTGGTGGTTTCTGCACTGGTTATTAACTGGGCGATGATTAGCCTGGCACATATGAAGTTCCGTCGCGCTAAGCAAGAACAAGGTGTGGTAACTCGTTTCCCTGCCCTGCTCTATCCGCTGGGTAACTGGATCTGCCTGCTGTTTATGGCGGCGGTACTGGTGATAATGCTGATGACGCCGGGGATGGCGATTTCGGTTTACCTGATCCCGGTATGGCTGGTTGTGTTAGGTATCGGTTATCTGTTCAAAGAGAAAACCGCAAAAGCCGTAAAAGCACATTAATCTCTCTACGCCCTCACCCGTTCTGGGTGAGGGCAGCAATATTTACACCAATGTCCCGTAAATCGTCAGTAGCGCAATCACCACCACAACCACGAACGAGGTTTTCTTCGCCATTGAAACCGCTGCTTTCGGTGTCTCAACCTTATCGACATGCGGTTCACGCGCCAGAGAGAACTGTGCCAGACGCGTTAGTACCTGGTATTGCGATGTGTGGAAATCGGTCAGTGACGCAAACCAGGCTGGTAACGCTTTCTCACCGTGACCAATCAAGGCATAAACTACGCCCGCAAGGCGAACTGGCACCCAATCCACTACATGAAGCACGGCATCAACCCCCGACTGTAAGCGATGATGCGGCGTCTGGTAGCGCGCCAGCCAGTATTGCCATGCACGCAAGAATGCATAGCCCATCAGGGTAACGGGTCCCCAGATACCGCCTACAATTAGCCAGAACAGTGGCGCAAGGTAAAAACGAAAGTTAATCCACAACAGGGCATTTTGCAGTTCACGCAAAAACTCACGCTCATCGCAGCCTGCGGGGACGCCATGAATCATGGTTAACTCGCCAGCCATCGTGGAACGGGCATGGCTGTCGTTACGAGAAGCTGCGGTCAGATAAGCATGATAATGGAGACGAACTTTTCCTGCGCCAATACACAACAAACCAATCAACAGCCACACCACCAGCGTCGGGACGTTGAACAATAGCCCATGCAACGCGCGCAACAGTAAAAAGGTCGCCCCCATCGCGATAATGGTCATCCCTAATGTGCGCCCCAGCGAAAAATGTTTCACCCGACGGAAAAACGCCTCGAGGCGGTGATCAAGCTGCCAGTGCTCGCCCAACTTAAACAGGCGCTCGAAAATTAACACCAGTAAGGTTGTAAACAGCGTCATGTTGTCTCCTTGCTGACCAGGGCGCGAAACCGTGCCCAATCAAAGGCAGGGCCGGGATCGGTTTTACGCTCCGGCGCAATATCACAATGGCCCGTCATATTATTGGCAATGGCTGGATAGCGATGAATCAATGCCCGCGTGACCGCCGCCAGTTGCTGATACTGCGCATCGGTATAAGCCAGCGTATCAGTGCCTTCCAGCTCAATCCCAATAGAGAAATCATTACAGCGTTCGCGCCCCTGATACACGGAAACACCCGCATGCCAGGCGCGTTTATCGAAAGGAACATACTGGACAATTTCACCATCACGGCGAATCAAACAGTGAGCGGAGACGCGTAAATGGGCAATCTCTGCAAAGAAGGGATGAGCCTGCGGATCAATAGTTCCGGTGAATAATGCATCAATCCACGGACCGCCAAACTCGCCTGGCGGCAGGCTAATATTGTGCACCACCAGCAAGGTGGGAGTTTCGTCATCCGGGCGACAATCGTAATATGGTGAGGGAACGCGGCGCGCGCCGACCAGCCACCCCTGTTCTAACAACATGCAGGATCTCCTTATATGTGGTGCTAATACCCGGTTCAGAGTAGCATGTTTCTACCTTATGATTCGTTAGCTATCTGGAGTTTTAACATGCCGCCTCGCCGCTATAACCCTGACACCCGACGTGACGAGCTGCTGGAACGCATTAATCTCGATATCCCCGGCGCGGTGGCCCAGGCGCTGCGAGAAGATTTAGGCGGAACAGTCGATGCCAACAACGACATTACGGCAAAACTTTTACCGGAAAATTCACGCTCTCATGCCACGGTGATCACCCGCGAAGAAGGCGTATTTTGTGGTAAACGCTGGGTTGAAGAAGTGTTTATTCAACTGGCAGGCGACGATGTCACCATTACCTGGCATGTGGATGACGGTGATGTCATTAACGCCAATCAACTCCTTTTCGAACTCGAAGGCCCATCTCGCGTGCTGTTAACCGGCGAACGTACTGCGCTTAATTTTGTACAAACTCTTTCTGGCGTAGCAAGTAAGGTTCGCCACTATGTTGAGTTACTGGAAGGCACCGATACGCAGTTGCTGGATACGCGAAAAACCTTACCCGGCCTGCGTTCTGCCCTGAAATACGCGGTACTTTGCGGCGGCGGGGCTAACCATCGTCTGGGGCTTTCTGACGCCTTCCTGATCAAAGAAAACCATATTATTGCCTCCGGCTCAGTGCGCCAGGCGGTCGAAAAAGCGTCTTGGCTGCACCCGGATGCGCCAGTAGAAGTTGAAGTCGAGAATCTGGAAGAACTTGATGAAGCACTGAAAGCAGGTGCCGATATCATCATGCTGGATAACTTCGACACAGAACAGATGCGCAAAGCCGTTAAACGCACCAACGGCAAGGCGCTGCTGGAAGTGTCTGGCAACGTCACCGACAAAACGCTACGCGAGTTTGCTGAAACGGGCGTGGACTTTATCTCCGTCGGTGCGCTAACTAAACACGTACAGGCACTCGATCTTTCAATGCGTTTTCGCTAATTGCTGACAGATTTATCCGCTCCATCGCGGGCGGATAATCTCCCCTTCCCCAACTTTCTTCGTAACGCCTCGCAAATTTCTTGTCTTTCGCTGCAACGTAATAAAAAACCTCGGAAGCCGCCTTCCCGTTTCGTTTTTTGCCCCTCGCCTGTGCTGATGGCGTTTGCCAAAGTAGCGCCAACCAAATCAAGGAGCGAAACAGATGGACAAGCAACGCGGTTTTACACTTATCGAACTGATGGTGGTTATTGGCATCATTGCCATTTTAAGCGCCATTGGTATTCCCGCTTATCAAAACTACCTGCGCAAAGCCGCACTTACCAACATGCTACAAACCTTTGTGCCTTACCGTACCGCCGTAGAATTGTGCGCGCTGGAACATGGCGGACTGGACACCTGCGACGGCGGCAGCAATGGCATCCCCTCGCCTACCACCACCCGCTATGTTTCAGCCATGAGTGTGGCAAAGGGCGTGGTGTCGCTGACCGGGCAAGAGAGTCTCAATGGGCTAAGCATCGTTATGACACCCGGTTGGGATAACGCTAATGGTGTCACCGGCTGGACGCGCAACTGCAATATTCAAAGTGACAGCGCATTGCAGCAAACCTGCGAAGATGTCTTCCGCTTTGATGACGCCAACTAAGGAGCGGCGATGAATATTTCACAGCTCACCGCCCTGTGTTTGCGTTACCAGGGGGTCTTACTGGATGCCAGCGAAGAAGTGGTTCATATTGCGGTGGTCGATGCCCCCTCACATGAGTTGCTGGACGCATTGCATTTCGCTACCACCAAACGTATTGAGCTCACCTGCTGGACGCGCCAACAGATGGAAGGTCACGCCAGTCGCACACAACAGACATTGCCCGTAGCCGTTCAGGAGAAACATCAGCCTAAAGCAGAATTGCTGGCTCATACGTTGCAATCTGCACTGGAACAACGCGCGTCAGATATTCATATCGAACCAGCGGACAATAGCTATCGTATCCGCTTGCGTATCGACGGCGTGCTGCATCCTTTACCTGATGTTTCACTGGATGCCGGAGTCGCTTTAACCGCCAGGTTAAAAGTGCTGGGAAGCCTGGATATTGCGGAACATCGCCTGCCGCAGGACGGGCAATTCACTGTCGAACTGGCCGGGAACGCCGTCTCATTTCGTATTGCTACCTTGCCATGTCGCGGCGGTGAAAAGGTGGTATTACGGTTGTTACAGCAGGTGGACCAGGCGCTTGATGTCAACACGCTAGGGATGCAACCGTCACAACTGACGGACTTTACCCACGCCTTGCAGCAACCACAGGGACTGGTGCTGGTAACTGGCCCTACCGGCAGCGGCAAAACAGTCACGCTGTATAGCGCACTGCAAACGCTGAATACCGCCGATATTAATATTTGCAGCGTGGAAGATCCGGTTGAGATCCCCATCGCCGGGCTAAACCAGACACAAATACATCCGCGTGCCGGACTCACCTTTCAGGGCGTTTTGCGTGCGTTATTGCGCCAGGATCCTGACGTCATCATGATCGGAGAGATCCGCGATGGCGAAACGGCAGAAATTGCCATTAAAGCCGCGCAAACGGGTCATCTGGTATTGTCCACGCTACACACCAACTCCACCTGTGAAACGCTGGTGCGTTTACAGCAAATGGGCGTTGCTCGCTGGATGCTCTCGTCGGCCCTCACTCTGGTAATAGCCCAGCGCCTGGTACGTAAACTTTGTCCGCATTGCCGCCAGCAGCAAGGGGAACCGATCCGCCTTCCGGACAATGTATGGTCATCTCCGCTGTCCCGCTGGCAGGCACCGGGTTGTGAACATTGCTACCACGGTTTTTATGGTCGTACCGCCTTGTTTGAAGTCCTGCCCATTACACCAGCCATACGCCAGCTTATTTCCTCTAATATTGAAGTTGAATCGCTGGAAACGCACGCCAGGCGGACAGGTATGCGCACACTTTTTGAAAACGGCTGCCTGGCCGTTGAACAAGGCTTAACCACCTTTGAAGAGTTAATCCGCGTGCTGGGGATGCCACATGGCGAATAAGCAACTCTGGCGATGGCATGGCATAACCGGCGACGGCAATGCGCAAGATGGGATGCAATGGTCAGAGAGCCGTGCTTTGCTGCTTTTGGCTCTACAGCAGCAAAGGGTTACCCCACTAAGCCTGAAGCGAATCGCCATCAATTCTGCGCATTGGCGAGGAGATAAAAGCGCGGAAGTCATTCATCAACTGGCGACGCTACTTAAAGCCGGGTTAACGCTTTCTGAAGGGCTGGCACTGCTGGCTGAACAGCATCCAAGTAAGCAATGGCAGGCATTGTTGCAATCGCTGGCGCACGATCTCGAACAGGGCATTGCCTTTTCCAGTGCCTTATTACCCTGGTCAGAGGTATTTCCGCCGCTCTATCAGGCGATGATCCGCACGGGGGAAGTGACCGGTAAGCTGGATGAATGCTGTTTTGAACTGGCGCGTCAACAAAAAGCCCAGCGCCAGTTGGCCGACAAAGTGAAATCAGCGTTGCGTTATCCCATCATCATTTTAGCGATGGCAATCATGGTGGTTGTGGCAATGCTGCATTTTGTTCTGCCGGAGTTTGCCGCTATCTATAAAACCTTTAACACCCCACTACCGGCACTAACGCAGGGGATCATGACGCTGGCAGACTTTAGTGGCAAATGGGGCTGGCTGCTGATAGTGCTCGGCTTTCTGCTGGCGATAGCCAACAAACTGCTGATGCGTCGCCCTACCTGGCTTATTGCGCGGCAGAAATGGTTATTACGCATCCCAATAATGGGAGCCCTGATGCGGGGACAAAAACTCACGCAGATCTTTACGATTCTGGCGCTGACACAAAGTGCAGGGATTACTTTTTTGCAGGGAGTGGAGAGCGTCAGGGAGACGATGCGCTGCCCGTACTGGGCGCAACTTCTGACACAAATTCAGCATGATATCAGTAACGGTCACCCCATCTGGCTGGCGCTAAAAAATGCGGGGGAGTTTAGCCCGCTCTGTTTGCAGTTAGTGAGGACAGGAGAGACATCCGGGTCGCTGGATCTCATGCTGGGGAATCTTGCCCATCATCATCGGGATAACACGCTGGCGCTGGCAGATAACCTTGCCGCCTTACTGGAACCGGCGTTGCTGGTCATTACTGGAGGAATTATCGGTACGTTGGTGGTGGCAATGTATCTGCCAATTTTCCATCTGGGCGATGCGATGAGTGGAGTGGGATAATGCTGGCGTGTTGCTCCACGCCAGCATTAGGTGATTACAGATTATTGAAGATGCGGTTTTCTTGTTCCAGTACGCGGATAAACGTGGTGCGTTTGGTCAGCTCTTTCAGGCGTGAAGCCCCAACGTAAGTGCAGGCTGAACGCAGACCGCCTAAAATATCACGCGCGGTATTTTCAACCGGACCGCGCAGAGGAAGCTTAACGGTTTTACCTTCTGCAGCGCGATATTCCGCAACGCCGCCAACGTGACGTTTCATCGCAGACTCGGAGCTCATACCGTAGAACAGCATAAATTTCTCACCGTTCTCTTCAACAATACGGCCGCCGCTCTCTTCGTGACCAGCCAGCATTCCGCCAAGCATTACGAAATCGGCACCGCCACCAAAAGCTTTAGCCACATCGCCCGGTGTGGTACAGCCGCCATCGCTGACGATCATCCCGCCCAGACCGTGCGCGGCATCGGCGCATTCGATCACCGCAGAAAGCTGCGGATAACCGACGCCCGTTTTCACGCGAGTTGTACAAACAGAGCCAGGACCAATGCCAACTTTAACGATATCGGCACCGGAGAGGATAAGCTCCTCACACATTTCGCCAGTTACCACATTGCCTGCACAAATAGTTTTGGTCGGCCACGCTTCACGCGCCTTCGCCACAAACTGCACGAAGTGCTCGGAATATCCATTTGCAACATCAATACAAACGAAGTTTAATGCCGGGTTCAGGTCAAGAATTTGTTTAGTTTTTTCGAAATCGGCATCCGACGTGCCGGTAGAAACCATCACATGTTTCAGCACATCAGCAGAAGAATTGTTGATAAACGCTTGCCACTCTTCAACAGAGTAATGTTTATGTACAGCGGTCAAAATATCGAAAGAAGCCAGTGCCGTAGCCATACTAAAAGTGCCTACGGTGTCCATATTTGCGGCGATAATCGGCACACCGGACCAGCTTTGACCTGAATGTTTGAAGGTGAATTGACGTTCCAGTTCAACATCGGAACGGCTTTTAAGAGTAGAGCGTTTAGGGCGGATGAGGACGTCTTTAAAACCTAACTTCAGATCTTCTTCGATACGCATGTGCAGATTCCTGGGGTTAATGGCTATAAGGGTAAGAGCGCAACTCCAGTGACGCTATCATACGCACTAATCGATATGGCGCAAGACTGCGAAATTGTCTTTTTTTACGCTACAATCCCATAAATTTACCTGGTAAATAGTGGGCGAACGTTTCATCAATTTCGCTTTCGCGCGCTCTTTATTAACATTTTGATAATCATGATGAATTCCCAGGAATATATATTATGAGGTATACAGTTGCCTTAACAGGCGGCATTGGCAGTGGCAAGAGTACCGTTGCAAATGCATTTGCTGACCTCGGAATTAATGTCATTGATGCCGATATTATTGCGCGTCAGGTGGTTGAACCGGGTACACCTGCACTGCGTGCCATTGCTGAACACTTTGGCGCGGATATGATTGCTGCTGATGGAACATTGCAACGTCGCGCCTTGCGCGAGCGGATCTTTGCCTATCCGGAAGAGAAAAACTGGCTTAATGCCCTGCTGCATCCTCTGATTCAGCAGGAGACGCAACGCCAGATCCAGCAAGCAACTTCACCTTATGTGTTATGGGTTGTGCCATTGCTGGTAGAAAACTCACTGTATAAAAAAGCGAATCGAGTGCTGGTGGTGGATGTCAGCCCAGAAACGCAGCTTAAGCGCACCATGCAGCGCGATGATGTTACTCGCGAGCATGTCGAACAAATTCTTGCTGCCCAGGCTACGCGCGAAGCCCGTCTTGCGGTGGCAGATGACGTCATTGATAATAACGGCACACCGGATGCTATTGCATCAGATGTTGCCCGCCTGCACGCACACTATTTGCAGCTCGCGTCGCAGTTTGTCTCACAGGAAAAAACTTAATGCAGACCCAGGTCCTTTTTGAACATCCACTAAATGAAAAAATGCGTACATGGCTGCGCATTGAGTTTTTAATTCAACAACTCACCGTAAATTTGCCTATTGCTGACTACGCTGGTGCTCTGCATTTCTTCCGTAATGTTAGTGAATTGCTGGATGTGTTCGAGCGTGGAGAAGTTCGTACCGAACTACTGAAAGAGCTAGAACGTCAACAGCGTAAACTCCAGACCTGGATTGGTGTGCCTGGCGTGGACCAGACCCGTATTGAAGCATTAATTCAGCAGTTGAAGGCCGCAGGTAGCGTGCTGATTTCCGCGCCGCGTATCGGGCAATTTCTGCGTGAAGACAGGATGATTGCCCTGGTGCGCCAGCGTCTGAGCATTCCCGGCGGTTGTTGCAGCTTTGATTTACCTACGTTGCATATCTGGTTGCATTTACCCCAGTCGCAGCGCGACAGTCAGGTAGAAACCTGGATTGCCAGCCTGAGCCCGCTGACACAGGCACTTACAATGGTGTTGGATTTGATTCGTCAGTCGGCACCGTTCCGCAAACTGACCAGTCTGAACGGTTTTTATCAGGATAACGGCGAAGACGCCGATTTGTTACGCCTGAATCTGGCACTCGATTCACAGCTTTACCCGCAAATATCCGGTCATAAGAGCCGTTTTGCCATTCGCTTTATGCCGCTGGACAGTGAAAATGGACAAGTACCGGAACGTCTGGATTTCGAACTGGCTTGTTGCTAAGGAGTAAAAATGTCAGAAACTATTACGGTGAATTGCCCCACCTGCGGGAAAACGGTGGTGTGGGGTGAAGTCAGCCCATTTCGGCCATTTTGTTCCAAACGCTGCCAGTTGATCGACCTCGGAGAATGGGCTGCTGAAGAAAAACGAATCCCCAGCAGTGGCGATCTTTCTGAGAGCGATGACTGGAGCGAAGAGCCAAAGCAGTGACATTTGTCCGATGCCGCACGTAGGCCTGATAAGACGCGCCAGCGTCGCATCAGGCATCTTGTGCAAATGTCGGATGCGGCGCAAACGCCTTATCCGACCTACAAAACCTGATTTATCAACGAGTTAATAAACCTCATAGGCCTGATAAGACGCGCCAGCGTCGCATCAGGCATCGTGTGTAAATGTCGGATGCGGCGCAAACGCCTTATCCGACCTACAAAATCTGATTTATCAACGAGTTAATAAACCACGTAGGCCTGATAAGACGCGCCAGCGTCGCATCAGGCATCGTGTGTAAATGTCGGATGCGGCGCAAACGCCTTATCCGACCTACAAAATCTGATTTATCAACGAGTTAATAAACCATGTAGGCCTGATAAGACGCGCCAGCGTCGCATCAGGCATCTTGTGTAAATGTCGGATGCGGCGTAAACGCCTTATCCGACCTCCAGACACTTAAGCTTCGCAATTACCGGTTCATTGGCTGGCGGAAAATCTTCTGCATCGAGGCTGGCCAGCGCCATCCACTCACCGGGCTGTCCCTCTTTCCCCCACGGTTCTCCTTCCCAGCTTTCGACCAACCAGAACCACAGTGTGATATGCCTGTCAGAGAACTGATATTCCAGCTTTTCAAACAGCGAAAAACGTTGCGGGGTAACCCCGACTTCTTCCTGAAGCTCCCGTACCATCGCTTGTTCTGCCGTTTCTCCCGTTTCTATTTTACCGCCCGGAAACTCCAGCTTATTTGCCATGTGCGCATCTGCGGCGCGACGGGTTATAAAGATTTCGTTGTTTTCGTTGCGAATAATACCTACCGCGATTTGCAGTTTTTTCATTGTCTTAAGCCTATAAAAAAGGCGCAGAATCCTGCGCCTTTTATTTCAACACTTAGCTTTTATTGCAGGCGACCATGGCACTGCTTGTATTTTTTACCAGAACCGCATGGGCAAGGATCGTTACGTCCAACTTTACGATCGCCGGTTTGCGCTGCCAGCGCAGCCGCAGCTGCAGAGTCGTCATCCTGATGGCTAAGCTGCTGCATTTGCGCTAAACGCTCAGCTTCCATACGACGCTGCTGCTCCAGCTCTTCAACTTCTTCCGGCATGCGTACTTGTACTTTGCTTAACGTGCTGATGACTTCATATTTCAACGATTCCAGCATCGCCGCAAACATGGAGAACGATTCACGTTTGTATTCCTGCTTCGGATCTTTCTGTGCATAGCCACGCAGGTGGATACCCTGACGCAGATAGTCCATCGCCGCCAGGTGCTCTTTCCACAGGGAGTCCAGCGTTTGCAGCATCACCCCTTTCTCGAAGTGACGCATCATCTCAGCGCCAACCACTTCTTCTTTACGGTGATACACTTCGATGGACTGCTCCAGGATACGCTCACGCAGCGTCTCTTCATGCAGTTCTGGCTCTTTGTCCAGCCACTCGGCAATCGGCAAATCAAGGTCGAAGTCGTTTTTCAGACGTTCTTGCAAACCTGGAATGTCCCACATTTCTTCCAGTGACTGTGGCGGAATGTAGGCATCGATGGTTGCTTTGAACACATCTTCACGAATGCTGTTGATGGTTTCGCTCACATCGCTGACATCCAGCAGTTCGTTACGCTGAGAGTATATGGCACGACGCTGATCGTTAGCTACGTCATCGTATTCCAGCAGCTGTTTACGAATGTCGAAGTTACGGCTTTCAACTTTACGCTGAGCATTGGCAATTGCTTTAGTTACCCACGGATGCTCAATGGCTTCGCCGGGTTTCATACCCAGTTTACGCATCATGCCTGATACGCGGTCAGAGGCAAAAATACGCATCAGCGCATCTTCCATCGACAGGTAGAAACGGGAAGAACCGGCATCACCCTGACGACCAGAACGGCCACGCAGCTGGTTATCGATACGACGAGATTCGTGACGCTCGGTACCGATGATATGCAGGCCACCTGCTTCCAGTACCGCGTCGTGACGCACCTGCCAGTCGGCTTTAATTTTTTCAATTTGCTCAGCGGTCGGGTTTTCCAGCGCGGCAACTTCTGCCTGCCAGCTACCACCAAGCACGATGTCAGTACCACGACCCGCCATGTTGGTCGCGATGGTCACTGCAGCCGGATAGCCCGCCTGAGCAACGATTGCCGCTTCGTTGGCGTGGAATTTAGCGTTCAGAACGTTGTGTTTGATACCGGCTTTGGTCAGCTCGTTTGATACCAGTTCCGATTTCTCGATTGAAATAGTACCCACCAGCACTGGCTGGCCTTTCGCAGTACGTTCTTTGATATCTTCAATGATCGCCTGAATTTTTTCCGCTTCGGTCATGTAGACCAGATCCGGCAGATCTTTACGAATCATCGGGCGGTTGGTCGGAACGACTACAGTATCCAGTTTGTAGATGGAACTGAATTCGAAGGCTTCGGTATCAGCCGTACCGGTCATCCCCGCCAGTTTTTCATATAGACGGAAGTAGTTCTGGAAGGTGATCGAAGCCAGTGTCTGGTTTTCGTTCTGAATCTGTACACCCTCTTTTGCTTCCACAGCCTGGTGCAGACCATCAGACCAGCGACGACCCTGCATGGTACGACCGGTATGTTCGTCAACGATGATAACTTCACCATCTTTAACGATGTAATCGACATCGCGAGTAAACAGCGCGTGAGCACGCAGCGCCGCCGTTACGTGGTGCATCAGCATAATATTGGCCGGAGAGTACAGCGACTCACCTTCATCCATAATGCCTTCTTTCACCAGCAGCTCTTCAATAAGCACCAGACCACGTTCGGTCAGGTTCACCTGGCGAGATTTTTCATCCACCGAGAAGTGGCCTTCGCCCTGGAAGGTTTCGGAGTCTTCTTTTTCCTGACGGATCAGGTACGGAATGATTTTGTTTACACGCTTATACATTTCCGAACTGTCTTCCGCCGGGCCGGAAATGATCAGCGGTGTACGCGCTTCATCGATCAGGATGGAGTCCACTTCGTCCACCAGCGCATAGTGCAGTTTACGCTGTACACGTTCTTCAGGGCTGAACGCCATGTTGTCGCGCAGGTAGTCAAAGCCGTATTCGTTGTTCGTACCGTAAGTAATGTCAGCCGCGTAAGCTTCACGCTTTGCCGGTGCTGGCATGCCCGGCAGGTTGATGCCGACGGTCAAGCCGAGGAATTCAAACAGCGGACGGTTGTTTTCGGCGTCACGTTGCGCCAGGTAATCGTTGACGGTAACAACGTGCACGCCTTTACCGGTTAATGCGTTCAGGTAAGCAGGCAGCGTTGCGGTCAGGGTTTTACCTTCACCTGTACGCATTTCCGCGATGCAACGTTCATTAAGAACCATACCGCCGAGCAGCTGTACGTCGAAGTGGCGCATGCCAAAAACACGCTTACTGGCTTCACGCACGACAGCGAAGGCTTCCGGAATCAAGTTTTCCAGCACTTCGCCTTTTTCCAGACGCGCGCGGAACTCTGCCGTTTTTCCTTTCAGTTCTTCGTCGGAGAGTTTTTCAATCTCCGGTTCCATGGCATTGATAATGTTGACGACTTTGCGCATCCGGCGCAGGGTACGATCGTTACGACTACCGAAAACTTTAGTTAATAATTTGATTAGCATAATAAAATCTCAAACACCCCGCATTGCGGAGTAAATAAAATGAAGTAAAGGTTTCTCGTTGTTAGCTGAGGCGTTGAGGGCCAGCACGGATGCCCTGCGCCTGGCTTATCCAGACGGGCGTGCTGAAGTTTGCTTGAGGGGTAAAATGCGCATAATCAATGCGATAACCATTTTCAGACCGCGTGCCTTCCTGGGTCAGCAGCGCGCTGAGCGTATCCAGTAAAGCAAGATGTTGCGCCTGAAGCGGTAAAGATTCCTCGGCAACGGGCAGCGTTTGCGGCGCCATTGCAAAGGAGAGATGGCGGATTACCGTGCGAATAGCATGTTGATGCCAGTAATCAACGGAATAGTTCGTGTTCGGGCGGCGTGTGTTTGCTTCCAGCAAGGCCAACTGACTAAAGTTAACTTTGGCGGAAGGCTCGTGATTGCGCGTTGTCGCTTTTGCGGGCGCGTTTGGCTCGGCGGCGTTGCTGAGCGCAGGCAAACCTAAACTCGCCGCGACCATCCCTAATAAGAGATGCGGCCAGAAGTAGCGTCTACCTAACTGTCGCCAGCGCGTCAGTATTCCACTCACGTTATTGCCATCCCGATCGTATTCAACGTTTTTAGCGCACAAATCTTATCATTAAAGCCAGAAGTCCACAGCAGTATTCAAGATAAGTAACACGTAAAAGTGCTTAAGAAAACAGCGTTCGCACCGATTTCTTACGACGCTGTAAAAACTCAAAAAAAAACGACTGGGTCACCTGGCCGGAGAGAGTGCCAGATTTGCCAGTCGAATTTTATACGACAGTATAGATGTCGTTATGCCAGTACGGCTGAAGGCGCTTTGAAGGCCAACGGCAGTTCTGCGTCGTCCTGGAAGGTCACATATTCCCAGGCTTCCTGTTTCGCCAGTACAGCCTGCAACAGTTTGTTATTCAGTGCATGACCGGATTTATAAGCGGTAAATGCGCCGATAATGTTGTGACCACACATGAACAAATCACCGATCGCGTCGAGCATTTTGTGACGCACAAACTCGTCTTCAAAACGCAGGCCGTCTTCGTTCAGTACGCGATAATCGTCAACAACGATGGCACAATCGAAGCTGCCGCCCAGGCACAGGCCACGGGACTGCAGATATTCGATATCACGCATGAAACCAAACGTACGCGCACGGCTGATCTGGCGCATAAACGCATCAGCAGAGAAGTTCATCGCATAGCGTTGATTGCTGGAATCGATTGCCGGATGGTTGAAATCGATGGTGAAGTCCAGCGAAAAACCATTGTACGGCTTAAATTCAGCCCACTTATCGCCATCTTCGACGCGAACAGTCTCTTTGATGCGAACAAATTTCTTGGCGCAGTTCAGCTCGTCGATACCAGCATCAAGCAGCAGGTAAACAAACGGAGCGGCACTGCCGTCCATGATTGGGATTTCCGGCGCGTTAACTTCGATAACAATGTTATCGATGCCTAAGCCCGCGAGCGCTGCGTTCAGGTGCTCAACAGTTGAAATCCGTACATCATGCTCGTTGACCAGACACGTACAGAGCATGGTATCACGCACAGATTTGGCATCGGCCGGGAAATCTACCGGTGGATTCAAGTCGGTGCGACGATAGATGACCCCGGTGTTGGCCGGCGCAGGGCGTAAGGTCAGGGTGACTTTCTTGCCGGTATGTAAACCGACACCCGTCGCCTGAACGATACGTTTAAGTGTCCTTTGTTTGATCATCGTATTATCTCGCCAAATTATCTATCCAACCGAAGTGTACTATACATTCGGCAGGCCAGTTTAGCACAAAGAGCCTCGCAACCCAAATTCCAGCTAATTCTTAGTCAGCTTGCTTACGCAGGAATGCCGGGATATCCAGATAATCCGGCTCTTTCACGGTTTGTGGCGTATTGTCGTTCACCACTTTGGCCACGGGCTTCTGCTCTTGCGTCAGCGGCGCCATACCATGCTGCTGGTAGCGATCCATCACTGGCTGTTGAACTTGCTTATTGGTCACGAGGGTGATTTCAGGACGTTTATCCATACCGATACCTGTAGCAACCACGGTTACACGCAGTTCATCGTTCATATCCGGGTCAAGAGAAGTACCGATAACCACAGTCGCGTTGTCCGAAGCAAATGCACGGATGGTGTTACCTACGGTTTCGAACTCATCCAGACGCAGGTCGAAGCCCGCAGTGATGTTAACCAGCACGCCGCGCGCGCCAGACAGGTCGATATCTTCCAGCAGCGGAGAAGAGATAGCCATTTCAGCCGCTTCTTCCGCACGGTCTTCACCGCTCGCCACGCCAGAACCCATCATTGCGTAGCCCATTTCAGACATCACAGTACGTACGTCTGCAAAGTCCACGTTCATCAGACCCGGACGAGTAATCAGTTCGGCGATACCCTGAACAGCGCCTTTCAGCACATCGTTAGCTGCGCCAAACGCGTCCAGCAGGGAGATACCGCGGCCAAGAACTTTCAGCAGTTTGTCGTTCGGGATTGTGATCAGTGAGTCTACATGTTTGGATAATTCAGTGATCCCCTGCTCCGCAAATGCCATACGCTTCTTGCCTTCAAAGTTGAAAGGCTTGGTCACAACAGCAACGGTCAGAATACCTAAATCTTTAGCCACTTCAGCAACAACCGGCGCAGCACCTGTACCGGTACCACCGCCCATGCCCGCTGCAATAAAGACCATGTCTGCACCTTCCAGCGCCGCACGCAGTGCATCACGATCCTCATCAGCCGCATTACGGCCAACTTCTGGATTAGCGCCAGCTCCCAGTCCTTTGGTGATACCACTACCGATCTGAATCGTCTGCCCAACCGCTGTTTTACGCAGCGCCTGTGCATCGGTATTTACCGCGAAAAATTCAACACCTTCAATGCGCTCACGCACCATGTGTTCAACAGCATTACCGCCGCCGCCGCCGACGCCGATGACTTTAATCACCGCGTCGTTGGTAAGTTCCATTGGTTCAAACATAGTTTCTCTCCGATATGTGCCTGTCGCCTGAGGCCGTAATCACCGCCGGCCTCATAAAAATTAAAATTCTTTTCGCAGCCAACTATTGAGTCGCTTGATCCACGAGCCAACAGATGCTGTAACACGTTTTTCAACTTCCGCTTCACCGTTAAGATGTGACTCTTTCCCGTAATGAAGCAATCCCACTGCCGTTGAATAATACGGCTCCTGAGCGTAATCCGTTAAACCGGTGATATTCAGCGGCGCGCCGATACGCACCTGCGTATGAAACACGCGTTGAGCGCAGGCGGCAAGACCTTCGATCTGCGCCGCGCCACCGGTTAATACAATACCCGCAGCCAGGTGATGCTTTACGCCTTGTTGGCGAAGCTTTTCCTGCAGCTGCAATATCTCTTCGTTGACCAGGTTGAGCAGCTCGGTATAGCGCGGCTCAATCACCTCCGCCAGCGTCTGACGTTGCAGACTACGCGGCGGACGACCACCTACACTCGGCACTTCCACGCTCTCGTCTTTACCGACGATGGAACCCAGCGCGCAGCCATGACGAACTTTAATCGCTTCGGCGTCGCTTGGCGGTGTGCCAAAGGCATAAGCGATATCACTGGTCACGACATTGCCAGCATAAGGAATTACCTTGGTGTGACGCAATGCCCCGCCAGTATAAACGGCGATATCCATTGTACCACCACCGATATCGACGACGCAGACGCCCAGTTCTCGTTCGTCTTCCGTCAATACCGAATAACTTGATGCCAGTCCGGCAAATATCAGTTGGTCAACTTTCAGGCCACAACGTTCAACGGCTTTCACAATGTTTTTTGCCATATCGTTGTGACATGTGATCAGGTGCACTTTTGCCTGCATACGCACGCCAGAAAGTCCTACCGGATTTTTGATCCCTTCCTGATAGTCAATCGCATACTCTTGCGGGATCACATGCAGCACACGATGTTCATCACGCACGCGCACCGATTTCGCGGTATGGACGACATTTTCTACATCTTCTTGTGTCACTTCTTCTTCAGAAATAGGCACCATACCAATTTCATTCTGGCAGCTGATGTGCTTACCAGAAAGCGCCAGATATACCGAAGAGATCTGACAATCTGCCATCAATTCTGCCTGGTCAATGGCGCGCTGTACGCACTTGACCACGGATTCGAGGTCGTTCACCCCGCCTTTATCCATACCACGTGACGGGCAGCTGCCCACACCAATGATATTGACCATACCGTCGGGCAGAACTTCCCCTACTAAAGCGGCAACCTTCGCGGTACCAATCTCCAGTCCTACTACCAGTTTTCTGTCCGTCGCCTTGATCATTGTTGTTCTGCCTGTGCCTGATTTTGTTGCTGAGTAGATTCCTCTGGCGGCAAGGGCGCCCAGCCGACTGCCGCACCAGAGTCATAACGCAAATCAACGTAGCTAATCCGTTTGCCATCGGTTTGCGCCTGCTGCTGTAAAACCGGATAAAGTTCTACAAAGCGAGCCAAACGTTTCATCGTATCGCCCCGGCCAAGATTGAGCTTAATATCGTTATTCAGCGTCAACTGCCAGGAGCGCCGCGCGGTCATCGCCGCTTCCTTCAGAGTAAATCTGTCCTTTGCCAGCATCTGCCCCATTTCGCGATAGCCCTGCAACACTTCATTTGCGCTGCCTTCCGGACCATACAACATTGGGAGCACCTGCTTGCTGGTGCGATCTGGCGGAACGCTGAAGGTGTTTCCTTCAGCGTCAACCATATGCTGATCATTCCAACGCGCAATCGGCACATATTCAACCAGATGAATCTTCAATTCATCAGGCCACTGCTTTCTGACGCTCACCTGCTTAATCCACGGCAGGCGTTGTTCAATTTGCGTCTGGATGATATTTACATCCTGGGTCATAAAGGTACCTGGCTCACCCAATGCCAGGATCGACTGCCGGATATCGTCATTACGCGTGTAATGGCGTTCACCGGTCAACACCAGCTTTGAGAGCGGCAGGCGTTGCGCATCTTCCATCCAGCCCAACACGACCCAGCCGCTCACCAACACTGTCGTTAAAACGGTCAGCAGGAAAAGGATCCCCGCCAGACGCGTTCCATTATTGCGGTGAGAAGAAATCTCTTCTTCACTGTTTCGCGTGTTCAGAGCAGCCTGCGACATATTAGTCCGCCAGTTCCAGAATTCGTACTACCAACTGCGAGAAGCTCATACCCGCCTGACGTGCCGCCATCGGCACCAGACTGTGACTGGTCATACCCGGTGAGGTATTAGCTTCCAGCAGATAAAACTGTCCATCGCTGTCCAGCATGACGTCTATACGTCCCCATCCTTTGCATCCTAAAGTCGTCCATGCTTTCAGCACTAATGCCTGCAAATTTGCCTCTTGAGCCACTTCTAAACCTGCCGGGCAGAAATACTGTGTCTCATCAGAGAGATACTTCGCCTCATAATCATAGAAGGTTCCAGCGGGTTGAATACGTATTGACGGTAAAATTTCTTCACCGAGTATCGCAACCGTGAACTCCGGCCCACTTAGCCATTTTTCAATCAATACTTCTTCATCGTGCTGAAATGCCAATCTTAATGCATCTTGCAGAGCATTTTCTGCTACTACTTTTGACATTCCCACACTGGAACCTTCGCGGCTCGGCTTGACGATAAGCGGCAAACCTAAGGCAGAAATTTCTGCTAACTGCTTATCACTAATGCCTTTTTCAAACTCTGCGCGGGTTAATGCTACCCACGGCGCTACCGGTAAACCAGCCCCCTGCCAAAGCAGTTTGCTGCGTAGTTTATCCATTGAAAGCGCAGATGCCATCACTCCACTGCCGGTATAAGGCAAGCCCATCAGCTCGAGCATACCCTGCAGCGTGCCATCTTCACCACCGCGACCGTGCAGAGCGATAAACACTTTCTGAAAGCCCATCGACTTCAGTTGCGTTACGTCGATTTCTTTCGGGTCGACAGGATACGCGTCAATACCGCCTTCACGCAGCCCAGCTAACACTGCCGCGCCAGAATTCAGAGAAACTTCCCGCTCTGCGGAGGTCCCGCCCAACAGGACCGCGATTTTATCAGTCATGTCGCTCTTCCTCTGTAGTTTGCGGCTTCAGTTTGATTTCAGCTAAAGATCGGGCAATTTTTCCGATATTTCCTGCCCCCTGAACGAGGATCAGGTCGTTACCAGTTAATACTGGTGCTAACATCTCGGCCACCTGCGCCGGGTCCGGCACCAGAATCGGATCAATTTTCCCACGGCCACGGATTGTACGACACAACGAACGACTGTCCGCTCCCGGAATAGGCGCTTCGCCTGCCGGATACACTTCCAGCATCAGCAGGGTATCCACCTGAGTCAGCACATTGGCAAAATCATCATACAGGTCGCGCGTGCGGGTGAAACGGTGCGGCTGAAACAGCATCACCAGGTTTTTATCCGGCCAACCTGCTCGCGCCGCTTTAATAGTGGCGTCCACCTCGGTCGGGTGGTGACCATAGTCATCAACCAGCATTGCCGTACCGCTTTTACCATTCACAGGTTCCAATGGAAATTCACCAAGGAAATCAAAGCGGCGTCCGGTTCCCTGGAAACTCTCCAGCGCACGCAAAATAGCCTCGTCTTCAATCCCCTCTTCCGTGGCGACCGCAACGGCAGCGGCAGCATTCAGGGCATTGTGACGACCTGGCGCATTCAGTGTAACGCGCATTGGCTCTTTGTCCTGACGCAGCAGCGTAAAGTGTCCCTGCGGGCCAATCTGCTGATAATCTTCCACACGCACGTCAGCATCTTCGCTGAAGCCGTAAGTGGTGGTTTGACGGCCTACACGCGGTAACAATTCGCGAATTACCGGATCGTCAACACACATCACCGCACGACCGTAAAACGGCAGGTTGTGCAGAAAATTAATAAAAGTCTGTTTTAAATTCTCAAAGTCGCCCTGGTAGGTATCCATATGGTCGGCTTCGATATTAGTGACAATCGCTACCATCGGTTGCAGATGCAGGAACGACGCATCGCTTTCATCAGCTTCAGCAATCAGGTAACGACCGTGGCCTAAACGTGCATGAACACCCGCCGCTTTTACCAGCCCACCGTTCACGAAGGTCGGGTCGAGGCCCGCTTCTGCGTAGATGCTGGAAACCATCGCGGTGGTTGTGGTTTTGCCATGCGTCCCGGCAATGGCGATGCCATGACGAAAACGCATTAACTCAGCCAGCATTTCAGCACGACGAATAACCGGAATACGTGCCTCATGAGCGGCAACAATTTCCGGGTTATCGGCGGAAATCGCGCTGGAAACTACGACCACACTGGCATCACGCACGTTTTCCGGGCGATGGTTGAAGTAAATCGTCGCTCCCAAGTTCGTTAGCTGTTGCGTGACTGGGTTTGGCGCTAAATCGGAACCACTGATCTGATACCCTTCATTGGCCAGAACTTCGGCAATACCGCCCATACCGGCACCACCGATGCCGACAAAGTGTATGTGCCGAACGCGACGCATTTCAGGCACGATGGAACGCAGTTTTGCCAATTGTTGTGTATTCATTCTTTACGCCATTAACTTCTCAAATTCATACGATGCAAAAGGCATCGCTACGATTACGCCCGGGCAGCCCGGCTCACTTCATTTGCCACTCGCTCGGTGGCATCCGGAATGGATGCAGCTCGGGCGCGTTCTGCCATGGTTAATAAGGTTTCTCGCGGCCACCCGGCCAGGGTGTTGGCGATGGCATCCACAGTAAGCTGCGGCTGCTCGATAATTTTGGCTGCGCCCGCTTTTTCCAGCGGCAGCGCATTCCAGTACTGTTGGCGGTCTTTATGTTGAAACGGCACAAACAACGCAGGTAGCCCTGCCGCAGCGATTTCACTCACCGTCAACGCGCCAGAACGGCAAACGACGACATCCGCCCACGCATAGGCCGCCGCCATATCATCAATAAATTCCGTCACTTTATGCTGCGGTTGCCCCGCTTCGGCATAAGCCTGTTCAACGGTTTGTTGCGAACCTTTGCCGCTCTGATGCCAGATAGTGACTGAATCACCCAGCTTTGCTGCAACCTGCGGCATTGTCTGGTTAAGGATGCGCGCTCCCTGGGAACCACCCACAACCAGAACACGAACCGGACCTTCACGACCAGCCATACGCTGCTGTGGCAACGGCAGCGCCAGCACATCAGTACGCACCGGGTTACCAACAACTTCGGCATCAGGGAAAGCCCCCGGAAACGCCTGCATCACTTTGGTAGCAATTTTCGCCAGCCATTTATTGGTCAAGCCAGCAATGCCGTTTTGTTCGTGAAGTACGACCGGAATGCCTAACGACCATGCTGCCAGACCACCAGGCCCGGAAACATAGCCGCCCATACCGAGCACCACATCGGGCTTGTAAGCTTTCATAATCGCCCGCGCCTGACGCCAGGCGTTAAAGATCCGCAGCGGAGCCGCGAGCAACGCTTTAATACCCTTGCCGCGCAGACCAGAAATACGAATAAAGTCGATCTCGATACCGTGCTTCGGCACTAAGTCCGCTTCCATACGATCGGCAGTACCCAGCCAGCGAACTTGCCACCCCTGGGCCATTAAATGGTGCGCAACAGCCAGTCCCGGGAACACGTGCCCGCCAGTACCGCCTGCCATCACCATTAATCGCTTCCCTTTACCACTCATCGAGAACCTCGTACAAACGCCTGCGCTTTCTCCAGACGTGTTTCATAATCAATACGTAACAGCATCATGATGGCTGTCGACATAATCAGTAAGCTCGAACCACCGTAACTGATCAGCGGCAATGTCAGACCTTTAGTTGGCAACATCCCCGCTGCCGCGCCTACGTTAACCAGCGCCTGGAAGCTAAACCAGATACCAATTGAACAGGCGAGAAAACCGGAAAAACGGTGGTCAATTTCTAACGCTTTACGGCCAATCGACATCGCGCGAAAAGCGACGAAGAATACCATTAAAAGCGCCAGCACCACACCGATATACCCCAGTTCTTCGCCGATAATGGCGAAAATGAAGTCAGTGTGAGCTTCTGGCAGATACTCCAGTTTTTGTACCGAATTGCCTAAACCTTGCCCCCACAATTCGCCACGACCAAAGGCCATCAGGGATTGCGTTAACTGATAGCCGCTTCCGAAGGGATCTTCCCACGGGTTCCAGAACGCAGTAACACGGCGGATACGGTACGGTTCGGCGAGGATCAGCAGCACGACAGCTGAAATCCCCATGCCGATAATGGCAATGAACTGCCACAATTTTGCCCCCGCCAGGAACAGCATCGCCAGTGTGGTGACGAACAATACGACTACTGTACCAAGGTCTGGCTGTGCCAGCAGTAACACTGCCAGCACCAGAATCACGCCCATCGGTTTCAGGAAGCCGCGCAGGTTGTTACGTACTTCGTCGCCTTTGCGCACCAGATAGTTGGCGATGTAACAAAACAGCGACAGCTTGGTCAACTCCGCAGGCTGAATACGCAGCAGGCCGAGATCGATCCAACGTGATGCCCCTTTAACTGAGCTACCTACCACCAGCACGATCATCAGCAGGATGATTGATCCAAGCAGCATCGTGGCGCTGTAACGTTGCCAGAACTCCATCGGCAGACGCAGCGTAATGATCGCCAGAATGAATGCCAGGATCAGATAGACGCCATCACGCTTCGCGAAGAAAAACGGATCGTTGGTTAAGCGCTGCCCAATGGGCATTGACGCCGAAGTCACCATGATAAAGCCGATCGCCGCGAGGCCGAAGGTCAGCCACAGCAAGGTGCGATCGTACATGATCAGGCTGTCGGTATCTTTTTCCCGCGAGCCCATCACCCAGCCTTTAAGCGCCGTGGAGATCCAGACCAGGATACTGAGTCCTGGCAGGCGCGGCATTTTCAGGCGAGGGAGAGATAAACGCATCAACCTAACTCCTTCGCCAGACGGGCGAACTCATTGCCCCGTTGTTCAAAGTTCTTGAACTGATCGAGGCTGGCACAGGCTGGTGACAACAGCACCATATCCCCTGGCTGCACGCGTGGCGCCAGCAAGAGCATCGCCTGCTCCATGGTTTCGGTTTGCTCTGCCACTTCCGGGCGCAGCGCCGCTAACTGGGCGCCATCACGACCAAAACAGTACAAACGCACGTTGTCGCCATTCAGATAGCGCGCCAGTGGACTGAAATCCGCCGATTTGCCATCACCGCCCAGCAATAAATGCAGCGTACCGTCTACCTGCAAGCCGTTCAGCGCCGCCTCTGTACTCCCGACGTTGGTGGCTTTCGAATCGTTAATCCAGCGCACGCCGTTATGCTCCAGCACCACTTCAAAACGATGCGGCAGACCAGTGAACGTGGTTAACGCTTTCAGGCTGCTGGCGCGCGGTAACCCTGCGGCATCAGCCAGCGCCAGCGCTGCCAGCGCATTGGTATAGTTGTGTTGCCCGGAAAGTTTCATCTCTTTCACGTTCAACACTTTCTCGCCTTTCACCCGCAGCCAGGTTTCGCCCTGCTGATGATTCAGGTGATAGTCACCCATGTTGACGCCAAAGCTGACGCAGCGTTCATCCGCACCGCGAACCGGCATCGTTAAGGCATCATCGGCATTGACGACACAAACTTTCGCATTTTCGTAAATGCGCAGTTTTGCCGCACGATATTGCTGCAATCCAAACGGATAGCGATCCATATGATCTTCAGTCACGTTCAGAATGGTCGCCGCCACCGCCTGTAAGCTGGAGGTGGTTTCCAGCTGGAAGCTCGATAGTTCCAGCACGTACAGTTCGCACTCGGCATCCAGCAACATCAACGCAGGCAGGCCAATGTTACCCCCCACGCCGACGTTAACACCTGCCGCTTTCGCCATTTCGCCCACTAAGGTGGTGACAGTGCTTTTGCCGTTAGAACCGGTGATCGCCACAATCGGTGCCTGCGCTTCGCGGCAGAACAGTTCGATATCGCCAACAATTTCAATTCCGGCATCGGCAGCGGCGCTTAAAGATGGATGCGCCAGCGCAATACCGGGGCTGGCGACGATCAGATCGGCTGCCATCAGCCACGCGTCATTAAGACCGCCAGTGTGACGTTCCACCGCTTCGGGTAATTTATCCAGGCCAGGCGGTGTCATACGTGTATCCATAACGCGCGGCGTCACGCCGCGAGCAAGGAAAAAGTCCACGCAGGAAAGCCCGGTGAGGCCCAGGCCGATAATAACGACATTTTTACCCTGGTAATCAGCCATGATTAACGTACCTTCAGCGTTGCCAGGCCAATCAGGACCAGCATCAGCGAAATAATCCAGAAGCGCACAATGACGCGCGGTTCCGGCCAACCTTTCAGTTCATAGTGGTGATGAATCGGCGCCATGCGGAAAATACGTTGCCCGCGCAGTTTAAAGGAGCCGACCTGCAAAATAACCGACAGGGTTTCAACCACAAACACACCGCCCATAATCACCAGCAGGAATTCCTGACGCAGCAGCACAGCGATAATGCCCAGCGCGCCGCCTAATGCCAGCGAACCGACATCGCCCATAAAGACCTGCGCCGGATAGGTGTTAAACCACAAGAAGCCCAGCCCTGCCCCGACTATCGCGGTGCAGACAATAACCAGTTCCCCGGCGTGCCGCAGATACGGTATATGCAAGTAGCTGGCAAAGTTCATATTGCCGGTTGCCCACGCCACCAGCGCAAAACCACCGGCGACAAATACGGTCGGCATAATCGCCAGCCCGTCGAGGCCATCGGTCAGGTTTACCGCATTACCGGTACCAACAATGACGAAGTAAGCCAGCAGGATGTAGAACAGCCCCAGCTGCGGCATCACATCTTTAAAGAACGGCACCACCAGCTGCGTTGCTGGCGTGTCTTTCCCCGCAAGATACAGCGCAAAGGCGACGCCCAGCGCGATCACCGACATCCAGAAATACTTCCAGCGCGCAATCAGGCCCTTGGTGTCTTTACGCACCACTTTGCGATAGTCGTCGACAAAACCAATGATGCCGTAACCCACCAGCACCACAAGTACGCACCAGACATATGGGTTAGCGGGATAAGCCCACAGCAGTACGGAGATCACAATCGCTGTCAGGATCATAATCCCGCCCATGGTCGGCGTACCGCGCTTACTAAAGTGCGATTCCGGGCCATCGTTACGAACGACCTGACCAAAGGAGAGTTTTTGCAAATGGGCAATCATACGCGGGCCCATCCACAATGAGATAAACAGCGCGGTCAGCAGGCTGACGATGGCGCGAAACGTCAGATAGGAAAAGACGTTAAAGCCGGAATAATATTTGACCAAATGTTCGGCCAGCCAAACTAGCATGTCCCATTCTCCTGTAAAGCGCGTACCACCTCTTCCATGGCGGCACTACGTGAACCCTTAACTAAAATCGTAATCACCTGTTGCTCTGCAATCAGTGATTTAAGACGCGCAATTAACGCGGATTTATCAGCAAAATGTTCGCCAACGCCGCTGGCGGTGCTGATAACATGGCTTTGTTTACCCACGCTTAACACGCGGTCAATACCAGCCGCCTTCGCCGCTTCGCCCACCTGTACATGGCAGGCTTCGCTTTCAGCGCCCAGTTCCGCCATATCGCCCACCACCAGCACGCGGTAGCCAGGCATTTCAGCCAGTACCTGGACTGCTGCGGTCATTGAACCGACATTGGCGTTGTAGGAGTCGTCGAGCAGCAACTGGTTTTCCGCCAGTTGAATGGGGAACAGACGCCCGGGAACGGCTTTCAGATTCGCCAGCCCCGCTTTGATAGCATCAAGCGTTGCGCCCACGGACATGGAGAGCGCGGCGGCTGCCAGCGCATTCGCAATATTGTGACGCCCCGGCAACGGCAGCAGAACATCGACGCTACCCGTTGGGGTTTGTAGCGTAAATGCCGTACCGTGCGAAGTCACATGGATATTGGTGGAGGTGAAATCGCTATTGGCGGCATTCGGTGAGAAACGCCACACTTTGCGTGAGCCAATTACGCTCTGCCAGTTCAGCCAGTCGTTGTTGTCGGCATTCATAATGGCGATACCGTTTTCCGGCAGGCCGGTAAAGATTTCGCCTTTCGCTTTCGCGACACCAGCAAGCGAGCCGAAACCTTCCAGATGCGCCGCCGCCAGGTTGTTGACCAGCGCCGCTTCCGGGCGAGTCAGACTCACAGTCCAGGCAATTTCGCCCTGATGGTTCGCGCCAAGTTCAATAACTGCGTAATCGTATTCCGGCGTTAAGCGCAGCAGCGTCATTGGCACGCCGATGTCGTTGTTGAGATTGCCCGCGGTATAAAGCGTATTGCCGCACTGGCTTAAAATCGCCGCAGTCATCTCTTTAACGGAGGTTTTACCGGAGGAACCGGTCAGAGCAACCACGCGCGCCGGAACTTGCTGGCGAACCCATGCAGCCAGTTCACCAAATGCCAGACGCGTGTCTTTAACGATTAACTGCGGCAGGTCGATATCCAGTGGACGGCTGACCAGGAGCGCGCCTGCGCCCCCAGCTTTCGCCTGGTCGGCAAAATCGTGGGCATCGAAACGTTCGCCTTTCAGGGCAACAAACAGACAGCCTGGCGTCAGTTTCCGCGTGTCAGTCGTTACGGCATCCAGGGTGATATCTGCCCCTTTTAGTTCACCGTTGAGAATATCGGTAAGTTGGCTAAGGGTTACGCTAATCATGCGATCACCCCCAGCAAACGCGCCACCGTGACGCGATCGGAGTAGTCCAGGCGCTGATTGCCAACAATCTGGTAATCTTCATGGCCTTTGCCCGCGACCAGCACCACATCGTTCTCTTTAGCCTGCATAACGGCGCAAGTCACCGCTTCGGCACGACCTTCCATCACTTTGGCATGTCCGGCATCTAACATTCCCGCCAGAATATCGTTGATGATGGCGCGCGGTTCTTCGGTACGCGGGTTATCGTCAGTTACTACCGCCACGTCGGCAAACTCTTCAGCAATCGCCCCCATCAGTGGACGCTTGCCTTTATCACGATCGCCGCCACAGCCGAAGACGCACCACAGCTTGCCTGCACAGTGAAGTCGTGCAGCCTGCAAGGCTTTTTCCAGTGCATCCGGGGTGTGAGCGTAATCCACAACCACCGTCGGTTTGCCCGGTGCAGTAAACACTTCCATACGTCCGCAAACCGGCTGCAGACGCGCGGCGGTTTTAAGCAGGTCAGCCAGCGGATACCCCAGTGCCAACAGCGTCGCCAGCGCGAGCAGCAAGTTGCTGACGTTAAAAGCGCCCATCAGGCGACTTTCAATTTCCCCATCGCCCCAGCTTGAGCTAAAGCGAATGGTTGCGCCGCTGTCGTGATAGTTCACGTCGGTCGCTTTCAACCAGCGGCCATGACAGTTCAGATTGATATGGTCTTCCATCGACACCGCAACTGCATCCGGCAGTTTTGCCAGCCAGCGACGACCTACTTCGTCATCGGCGTTGACTATCGCCTGACCGCAATGATGTTCAGAATAAAGCAGCCATTTTGCGGCTTCGTAATGTTCCATATCACCATGATAATCAAGGTGATCGCGGCTTAAGTTGGTAAAGACCGACGCCGCAAATTTCAATGCCGCCACACGGTGCTGTACCAGCCCGTGGGAGGAAACTTCCATTGCGCAAAAAGTCGCGCCCTGATCCACCAGCCCCGCCAGTTCATGCTGAACGTCGACTGCCGAACCGGTCGTGTTTTCCGTCGGAATAACTTTACCCAGCAGGCCGTTACCTACGGTCCCCATCACCGCGCTGGTTTCACCAAGCAACTGACTCCACTGCGCCAGAAGCTGGGTAGTGGTGGTTTTGCCGTTGGTGCCCGTTACGCCCACGAGACGTAAATTGTCAGAGGGTTCATGGTAAAAGCGGCCCGCCAGCGCTGATAAACGCTCATTGAGCTGGCTGAGATAGATGACCGGTACGCCGTGCATTTCACGGATTTCACCATCGGTCGCCTCATCTTTTGCCTCTGCAATAATGGCAGCCACACCTTGCGCTATCGCCTGCGGGATATATCGACGCCCGTCCGCCTGATGACCTACTACAGCTACAAAAAGATCGCCCGACGCAGCCACACGGCTGTCGAGTGTCATCTCTCGCAGTGCTCGCGAAGGTGCGTTTGGCACCCACGGAGCAAGAAGGTCGCGCAAATTACGATCTGCCACCTGTCCCCTCGCCTTGATTAATCACAAATTCGTTTTTATCACCCGTTGTCAGCGCATCCGGTTCGATGTTCATGGTGCGCAATACGCCGCCCATGATGGCACCAAAGACCGGCGCGGAAACGGCGCCGCCGTAGTATTTACCCGCCTGCGGATCGTTGATAACAACTACCAGCGCGAAGCGCGGCTGACTCGCAGGCGCAACGCCTGCGGTATAAGCAATATATTTATTGATGTAGCGACCATCCGGCCCGACCTTTTTCGCGGTACCGGTTTTAATGGCGATACGATAGCCTTTAATCGCCGCCTTCACGCCACCCCCGCCCGGTAGCGCCACGCTTTCCATCATATGCACCACGGTGCGAACAATGGATTCCGGGAAGACACGTTCACCAGGAACCGGGGGGTCAACCTTGGTAATCGACAGCGGGCGATAGATGCCATAGCTGCCGATGGTTGCGTAGACTCGCGCTAACTGTAACGGTGTTACCATTAGCCCGTAGCCGAAAGAGAAGGTGGCCCTCTCTATGTCAGACCACCGTTGTTTTTGAGGATATAAGCCACTGCGTTCTCCGACCAACCCCAAATTGGTCGCTTTTCCCAACCCAAAACGTGAGTAAGTATCTACTAACGCTGAGGACGGCATCGCTAACGCCAGCTTGGAAACACCGACGTTACTCGACTTCTGTAATACCCCGGTCAGGGTTAATTCGCTATAGCGCGCCACGTCTTTAATTTCGTGGCCGTTAATTCGATAAGGCACGGTATTAAGCACCGAGTTTTCCCGCACCACACCACGTTGCAACGCGGTCATCACCACCATCGGTTTGACAGTAGAGCCCGGTTCAAACACGTCGGTAATGGTACGGTTACGCATCGCCTCTTTTGGCGTGCCACTCAGATTGTTGGGGTTGTAAGACGGGCTGTTGGCCATCGCCAGCACTTCGCCGGTGTTGACATCCACCAGCACGGCGCTGCCGGATTCAGCCTTGTTAAAGGCCACGGCGTTGTTCAGTTCGCGATAAACCAGCGCCTGCAGGCGTTCATCAATACTCAACGCCAGGTTGTGCGCCGCCTGGCTGTCGGTAGAAGAAATATCTTCGATTACACGTCCATAGCGGTCTTTACGCACAATACGTTCGCCCGGTTGCCCGGTAAGCCATTTATCAAAACTTTTCTCGACGCCCTCAATCCCCTGGCTATCGACGTTGGTAAAGCCAATGAGGTGAGCGGTCACTTCGCCAGACGGGTAGTAACGGCGAGATTCTTCGCGCAGATGAATCCCTGGCAGCTTCAGTTTTTTGATGTATTCAGCCATGTCAGGGTTAACCTGACGCGCCAGATAGATAAAGCGCCCTTTCGGGTTGGCATTAATGCGGGCGGAAAGTTGATCCAGCGGAATATTGAGCGCGTTAGCCAGCGCCTTCCAACGGTCGCCGACGCTGATGCCACCAGCTTCATGCACTTCTTTCGGGTCGGCCCAGATCGCTTTTACTGGCACACTCACTGCTAACGGGCGACCAGAACGGTCGGTAATCATGCCGCGGGAGGTGGAGACTTGCTGAACGCGAAGAGAGCGCATGTCGCCCTCTTTCACCAGCATATCCGGGGAGATTACCTGCAACCAGGCAACGCGCCCCAGCAGGAAAGCCAGTGCCAATAAAATACAGCCGCATAACAACGCAAAACGCCAACTGATAAAGTTGGCATGTTCTTCCTGACGTTTTGGTTTCTGCGTTTTCGCCGCTGCTTTCATGCGTCGCGTTTATCCTTATTTTTGCACTACGATATTTTCTTGTGATGGATCAACATGCTGCATTTGCAGCTTCTCCGTGGCGATCCGTTCCACCCGGCTATGGTCGCCGAGCGCATTCTCTTCAAGAATGAGGTTGCGCCATTCAATGTCTAAAGCGTCTCGCTCCAGCACCAGTTGTTCGCGCTGAGCGGTGAGCAAACGGGTATGGTGCGCCGTGGTCACCACAGTCACCGCCGTCAAAATAATGCAAATGAACAGGCAGAGCGGCAGCTTCCCAAACCGCAAAAGATCGTCACCGATAACGCCAGGCAAGGCATGGCGCTCGTGGCTTCCCATCGATCCTTTAACTTTGCTGAGGGCTTCTGTCACTCTGCTGATCATGCGTTCGTCCTCTCTGCAATACGCAGAACTGAACTACGGGCACGAGGGTTCTCAGCCACCTCTTCTTCGCCCGGCATCAACTTACCTAGTGCCCGCAACTGACGGCCACCCAGTTTTTTGAGCTGCTCTTCAGTCATCGGTAACCCTGCCGGAACTTGTGGACCGCGACTGTTTTCACGCATAAAGCGTTTCACAATACGATCTTCCAGCGAATGAAAACTGATGATCGAAAGCCGCCCGCCTGGGGCCAGCACGTTAAGCGAGCTTTTTAGCGCCTGCTCTATCTCCTCCAGTTCACTGTTCACCCAAATGCGCACCGCCTGGAAGGTACGGGTCGCGGGATGTTTGAATTTGTCTTTCACCGGCGTTGCGGCAGCAACGACTTCTGCCAGTTCTTTAGTGCGGGTCATCGGCTGTTCGCGGTTACGCTCGACAATGGCGCGTGCAATACGTTTAGCAAAACGCTCTTCGCCATAGGTTTTTAATACCCAGGCAATATCGGATTCTTCTGCGGTTTGTAGCCATTCGGCGGCAGACTGACCGCGTGTCGGGTCCATACGCATGTCCAACGGGCCATCGCGCATAAAGGAAAAACCGCGTTCAGCATCATCGAGTTGCGGTGAAGAGACGCCAAGATCGAGCAGAATGCCGTCGATCTTACCGATAAGATCGCGCTCGGCGACATATTCGCCCAGCGCAGAGAAAGGTCCATGAATGATGGAGAAGCGCGGATCATCAATAGTCTTCGCGACGGCAATAGCCTGCGGGTCGCGATCGATTGCCAACAAGCGTCCCGTTTCGCCAAGTTGCGAAAGAATCAGACGTGAGTGACCACCGCGACCAAAAGTTCCATCAATGTAGATACCGTCAGGACGGATATTGAGGCCATTTACGGCTTCGTCCAGCAGTACCGTGGTATGTTTATAGTTTTCCATCATTTTATAGAGACAAGTCCTGCAGTCGCTCCGACAAGTTTTCGGTAACAGACTGTTCAGCGTCGATATCTTCCCTGACCTGTTGATGCCAGGTCGTTTCATCCCACAGTTCGAACTTATTGAACTGCCCGACCAGCATCACTTCTTTCGTCAGCCCGGCATGCTGCCGCAACACAGGCGCGATTAATAATCGACCTGCGCTATCCAGCTGACACTCACTGGCATGCCCTAACAGAAGGCGTTGAACACGACGTTCAACAGGGTTCATGCTCGAAAGACGCGATAATTTGTGCTCGATAATTTCCCATTCAGGAAGGGGGTAAAGCAGCAGGCACGGGTGATGAATGTCAATGGTACACACCATTTGACCGGCAGCGCTCCCGAGCAGTTCTTCCCGATAACGGGTAGGCACCGATAAGCGCCCTTTACTGTCGAGATTGACTAACGTTGCTCCCCGGAACATGCCAGTCTCCCCCCGATTACCACTTTATCCCACAAATTCCCACTAAAAGGAGTTTACGGAGCGGAGGAAAAGCTTGTCAAGCCAGGAACATTCCTTACCGAAGCAAAAAACCCAATGTTTACGGCTAATATCTGCATTGTTTAAAAATCGCCCAACAAACGAAGCAAATTAACGTCATGAATAGTTGTAAGAAAAAATCCCATTCATCATTACCGTTTTAAAAACGACTCAATTTTCCTTAATGGAAATATAAAGTGTCAGTTTGCGACGCGAGCGGCATTTTAGGACATATCTCCCCCGGATAACAGTCCCTGTTGCACGTGCGCCATGCCTGATGCCAGCGACTTTGAACAAAAGTTTAGAAAAGTGTTTGTTTAATCGGCAATTGCCGATTTGCTTGTAACAAAATAATGCAATTGCAATCTACCGTTACGAGTTAATTATCATTCAACGCAGCGAATGGAGTTAATTGGCAGGATATTCAGGAGGGCTTATGGATAATTGTCCAGAATAGTCTTATTTACATTATGGATATCGATGTCCAATTACGTACTCAATGCGCCAGAGGTAAAATCCACTGGCGCATCTTTTCGTAATGTTTATCTACGGCTTAGTACACCACGACGATAGAGATTACGTTTAATGCGTGTTAAGCCTGGTTTTGGTTTGCGCGGTTCGTCCAGACTGGCGAGCACAATCTCCAGTACGCGTTCCGCAACATCGCGATGACGCTGGGCTACCGCCAGTACCGGACACTGTAAGAAGTCGAGCAATTCGTTGTCACCAAAGGTCGCAATTGCCAAATCAGAAGGCAGTTTGCCATCGCGGCGCAGCGTGACATCCATAACGCCTTGCAACAACGCAAATGAGGTGGTGAACAGCGCCTGCGGCATCGGATGCGTTTCCAGCCATTTTTCGAATAACTGGGCAGCGGTTTCCCGCTCATAACTGTTGGCATAAAGGAAATGCACTTCGCGTGGATCATCTTTCCAGGCGGTACGGAAACCCTGCTCGCGCAGGAAGCTGACAGAAAGCTCCGGCAACGCGCCAAGATAAAGCACCGTTTCAGCAGGAAACTTACGTAACTCTTCGGCCAGCATTTCTGCATCATCCTGGTCGGCACCCACAACGCTGGTGAAGTGTTCACGATCGAGGGCGCGGTCCAGCGCGACAATCGGGAACGGGTCGTTAGCCCAGCGTTGATAAAAAGGATGCTCCGGCGGCAGCGACGTCGAAACAATGATGGCATCGACCTGGCGCTGCAAAAGATGCTCAATACAGCGCATTTCGTTGTCTGGCTGATCTTCGGAACAAGCAATCAGTAGTTGATAACCCCGTTGCCGCGCCTGACGTTCAAGATAATTAGCGATACGGGTGTAACTTGTGTTCTCCAGATCGGGGATCACAAGACCAATCGAACGTGTGCGTCCAGCACGAAGCCCAGCAGCCACGGCATTTGGGTGGTAATTGTGCTCACGCACCACTGCCATGACTTTTTCAACGGTTTTGTCGCTCACACGGTATTGCTTCGCTTTGCCGTTAATAACATAGCTTGCAGTGGTCCGCGACACTCCCGCCAGCCGAGCGATTTCATCCAGTTTCACAATTGCCCCTTGAGTAAAATGTAAAAACCATACCCATTGTACTGGCATGGGTTAAATTCATTAACATCTAAGCGCAGAAAATTAACTGCGGCAACTGCTTTTATTCCAGGTTCCCACTGAATTCGCAAAAAAAGCCCAACGTGACATGTTGGGCTGTAAATTGCGCATTGAGATCATTCTCAACGCATTATTTTATCGCCGCGCGAAAGTCCTACTACGCCGGAACGAGCGACCTCCACAATTTTCGCCACATCGCGAATCGATGCTAAAAATGCATCAAGCTTATCGCTGGTTCCCGCCAATTGAACGGTATAAAGCGATGGCGTGACATCAATGATTTGCCCACGGAATATTTCCGTATTTCGCTTCACTTCATCACGTCCGTAGCCACTGGCCTGAATTTTCACCAGCATGATTTCCCGCTCAACATGCGCCCCCTGCCCCAGTTCGCTAACACGCAGCACATCGACCAGCTTGTGTAATTGCTTTTCAATCTGCTCCAACACTTTTTCATCGCCCACGGTCTGGATAGTCATACGCGATAATGTCGGATCGTCGGTTGGCGCAACGGTCAGGCTTTCAATGTTATAGCCCCGTTGGGAAAAGAGGCCGATCACGCGGGATAACGCGCCTGATTCATTTTCGAGTAATACGGATAATATCCGGCGCATAATCAGGTTCTCTCCGTTTTGCTTAACCACATTTCATCCATTCCGCCGCCACGAATCTGCATCGGGTAGACGTGCTCGCTGCCATCAACAGTGACATCAACAAACACCAGGCGATTATTGCGGACTTGTTCCAGTGCCTCGCTAAGTTTGTTTTCCAGCTCTTGCGGATGAGAGATCTGGATCCCAACATGGCCATAGGCTTCCGCCAGACGAACGAAATCCGGTAGCGACTGCATATAAGATTGTGAATGGCGGCCAGAATAGATCATGTCCTGCCACTGCTTCACCATCCCCAGATAGCGGTTATTGAGATTCACCACCAGCACCGGCAGTTCATATTGCAAAGCGGTAGACAGTTCCTGAATGTTCATCTGAATGCTGCCGTCGCCAGTGACACAGACCACGGTTTCTTCTGGCAATGCCATTTTGACACCCAGCGCCGCAGGCAAACCAAAGCCCATAGTGCCAAGGCCACCGGAGTTGATCCAGCGGCGCGGTTTGTCGAAAGGATAATAAAGCGCGGCGAACATCTGGTGCTGCCCGACGTCGGACGTGACATATGCATCGCCTTTCGTCAGCCGCCAGAGTGTCTCAATCACCGCTTGCGGTTTAATCTTTTCGCTCTGAGTATCGTATTTAAGGCACTGGCGAGCGCGCCACTGTTCAATCTGTTGCCACCAGTCACGAATTTCATCCAACGGTTGGTGAGCCGTTTCTTGTGCCAGCAACTCCAGCATTTGATCCAGCACCAACCGCGCGTCACCAACGATCGGAATGTCGGCGGTAACGGTTTTTGAGATCGACGTAGGATCGATATCAATATGTAAAACCGTTGCATTCGGGCAGTACTTGGCCAGATTGTTAGTGGTGCGATCGTCAAAGCGCACGCCGACCGCAAAAATAACATCGGCATTATGCATGGTCATATTGGCTTCGTAGGTGCCGTGCATTCCCAGCATCCCCAGCGCCTGACGATGCGTTGCCGGAAACGCCCCCAGTCCCATTAATGAAGAGACGACGGGAAGATTAAGCTGCTCAATAATCTGTTTGAGTTGTTGATGGCAACTCGCAGTCACGGCGCCGCCGCCAACGTAAACTACCGGTTTTTTCGCTGCCGCCAGTGTCTGCAATGCGCGTTTAATCTGCCCCTTATGACCCAGTGTGGTCGGGTTATAAGAGCGCATACTGACCGACTCCGGCCAGACGTAGGGTAATTTGTTCGCCGGATTAAGAATATCTTTCGGTAAATCAACCACCACTGGCCCAGGACGACCACTTGCCGCCAGCCAGAATGCTTTTTTCAGCACCTGAGGAATATCTTCCATTTGCTTAACCAGGAAACTGTGTTTTACCACCGGGCGGGAAATTCCCACCATGTCGCACTCCTGAAAGGCATCGTAGCCTATCAGCGAGGTCGCTACCTGACCAGAAAGGACAACCAAGGGAATGGAGTCCATATAAGCAGTAGCGATACCGGTAATCGCGTTAGTCGCCCCAGGACCCGACGTCACCAGCACGACCCCCACTTCCCCGGTTGCACGTGCCAGGCCATCGGCCATATGCACAGCCGCTTGCTCATGACGAACTAATACGTGATCGATACCCCCCACGGTATGCAATGCATCGTAAATATCAAGGACCGCGCCTCCGGGATAACCGAATACTTGTTTAACGCCCTGATCGATAAGCGATCGGACGACCATCTCGGCTCCAGACAACATCTCCATGGCCTGCCTCACTGTTTGGCGGAAAAAATGTGTAAAACACATTAACCGTCCGATCTTGCTTAAGCAATTGGCAGACAGAGTCACAAACGTGAAGAAATAAGAATAAACAGGAGGAAAGGAGAAAAGAAACGATAAAATACTCCAGAATGAAGGCGTAAATTGATAATAAATTGGCTAGATTCGGCTACTTACAGCAATTTCTCTATTTTTTTAATTTTTCATGAAATCTGGCGCACATGCATTTAGAACAAAATTCTACATTTAATAAAAAAAGCAGAATAAACCAGAAAGGAATGCCTGATTTATTCTGCTTTTGTTTAGCGTTTACATATAGAGACTAATTGCTCTTCCATCCACTGATGGCCTTTATCGCGCCCGGCAGCCTCATGCCAGGAGAGATAACAGGTTCTGCTATTCTGTTTTAACGGCAGCGGTAATATCTGTAATTCTAAAGATTCGGCGAACTCTTCAGCCAGCCAACGAGGCGCAATAGCGACCAGGTGAGTTTGCGACACCACGCTAAGGACGCTCATCATTGCCATGCCCTGATAAGCAATACTGGCTTGCTTATCTACTGTGTCGTACCACGGTTGACTAAATGAGGCGAAACGATCGAGCGAAACCGCCGCATGTTGTTCGTTATAAACATCATGTTTCAGTAATGGACCTTTAATATGCGGATGGTTCTTACTGGCTACCAGCACCATTTCATCTTTAAATAACGGCACACTAGTAAATTCAGGGCGGTGGAAATCTTCATAACTTATAACGAACTCCGTTTCCTGATAGCGCAACTGATGTTCAGTGTTCTGATTTAATGAAGACTTGAACATAACATGTATATTTGGCGCAATCTGCTCAATGTGATTATAAATCTGCGAGGTCAGAATGCTGTCTAACGGGCTGCAAACACAGAGATGGAATACCCGCTCGCTACTGGCAGGCTCAAAACCTGAACCCGGTAATTCGTTTTGCACTAATTGCAGCGCCTGGCGCACAGAGCCAAAAAGCTGAAATGCGCGGGCAGTCGGTTGGATACCACGACCATAACGAACAAACAACTCGTCATTAAACATCACTTTCAGGCGTGCAACAGCGTTACTGACCGCAGGTTGCGACATTCCCAGAACATGAGCGGCACGAGTAATATTCTGCTCCTGCATCACGGCATCGAAAACAGTTAATAAGTTTAGATCGACCATGCGCAGCTGTGGCTTACTAAAATCTGCTGGTTCTGGATGATCTGTTTTTACCTCTGGCATACTTAACTCCACTGTCACACTTAACTCCCTTTTCCTTACCGGAATGCAGAAAAAAAATAATCCTGAAAAATATGATTTACCATACATATAAAATAAGAAAAAGGAAAATGAGTAAAATTAGGAAAACATAAAGATAAGAGTTCTGTTTAAAACAAAACCCACCGCCGCGCAGAGAGTCATCCACCACAGCATGATTATCTATAATGTTTTTGTCACACAAACAATATAATCATAATCACCATGAATGCTCAATCATCCATGATATGTATAAAATCGCCACTTTAATTAAAAATTTATATATTAATCACCCATATCTTCCTTATTAACTTATCAATAATATAAGCATCATCAATAATTAAACATTCATCAAATAAATAATTACAGAAAAATCATCAGGATGGGTTAGGTAATTGATACTATCTATATGCATATCACTTATTGATTAAATGCAATAAATTATGCTGAAGTATGTCAATTAATGAAAAGTGTGATCTGGCTGACAGAAATTAATATTGTTGGTTTATGTATACACAGCACAATTAGCTAATTTGATACATGCAAAATTACCGCTGAAAAGCCGCTTTTCTTACTACAGGGTTGACATCCGTTTTTGTATCCAGTAACTCTAAAAGCATATCGCATTCATCTGGAGCTGATTTAATGACTCACATCGTTCGCTTTATCGGTCTACTACTACTAAACGCATCTTCTTTGCGCGGTAGACGAGTGAGCGGCATCCAGCATTAAGCCAGCACGCAGTCAAAAACAACCCGCGCCATTGCGCGGGTTTTTTTATGCCCGAAGCGAGGCGCTCTAAAAGAGACAAGGACCTAAACCATGAGCCAGCAAGTTATTATTTTCGATACCACATTACGCGACGGTGAACAGGCGTTACAGGCAAGTCTGAGTGCGAAAGAAAAACTGCAAATTGCGCTGGCCCTTGAGCGTATGGGTGTTGACGTAATGGAAGTTGGTTTCCCCGTCTCTTCGCCGGGCGATTTTGAATCGGTGCAAACCATCGCTCGCCAGGTCAAAAATAGCCGCGTATGTGCGTTAGCTCGATGCGTGGAAAAAGATATCGATGTGGCGGCTGAATCTCTGAAAGTCGCCGAAGCCTTCCGTATTCATACCTTTATTGCTACCTCCCCAATGCACATCGCCACCAAGCTGCGCAGCACGCTGGATGAAGTGATCGAACGCGCTATCTATATGGTGAAGCGCGCCCGTAATTACACCGATGACGTTGAATTTTCTTGCGAAGATGCCGGGCGTACCCCGATTGCCGATCTGGCGCGAGTGGTCGAAGCGGCGATTAACGCCGGTGCCACCACCATCAACATTCCGGACACCGTGGGCTACACCATGCCGTTTGAGTTCGCCGGAATCATCAGCGGCCTGTATGAACGCGTGCCTAACATCGACAAAGCCATTATTTCCGTACACACCCACGACGATTTAGGCCTGGCAGTAGGTAACTCACTGGCGGCGGTACATGCCGGAGCGCGGCAGGTAGAAGGCGCAATGAACGGGATCGGCGAACGCGCCGGAAACTGTTCGCTGGAAGAAGTGATCATGGCGATCAAAGTTCGTAAGGATATCCTCAACGTCCACACCGCCATTAATCACCAGGAGATATGGCGCACCAGCCAGTTAGTTAGCCAGATTTGTAATATGCCGATCCCGGCAAACAAAGCCATTGTTGGTAGCGGCGCATTCGCACACTCCTCCGGTATCCACCAGGATGGCGTGCTGAAAAACCGCGAAAACTACGAAATCATGACACCAGAATCTATTGGTCTGAACCAAATCCAGCTGAATCTGACCTCTCGTTCAGGCCGTGCGGCAGTGAAACACCGTATGGATGAGATGGGATATAAAGAAAGTGAATATAATTTAGACAATCTGTACGACGCCTTCCTGAAGCTGGCAGATAAAAAAGGTCAGGTGTTTGATTATGACCTGGAAGCGCTGGCCTTTATCGGTAAGCAACAAGAAGAGCCGGAGCATTTCCGTCTGGATTACTTCAGCGTGCAGTCTGGTTCTAACGATATCGCCACTGCCGCCGTCAAACTGGTCTGTGGCGAAGAAGTCAAAGCGGAAGCCGCCAACGGTAACGGTCCGGTCGATGCCGTCTATCAGGCCATTAACCGTATCACTGACTATAACGTCGAACTGGTGAAATACAGCCTGACCGCCAAAGGTCACGGTAAAGATGCGCTGGGTCAGGTGGATATCGTCGCCAACTACAACGGTCGCCGCTTCCACGGCGTCGGCCTGGCCACCGATATTGTCGAGTCCTCCGCCAAAGCCATGGTGCACGTACTGAACAATATCTGGCGCGCCGCAGAAGTCGAAAAAGAGTTGCAACGC
Organism: Escherichia sp. E4736; assembly: GCF_005781225.1. Taxonomy (NCBI): domain Bacteria; kingdom Pseudomonadati; phylum Pseudomonadota; class Gammaproteobacteria; order Enterobacterales; family Enterobacteriaceae; genus Escherichia; species Escherichia sp. E4736. The sequence goes on from NZ_VATT01000015.1 coordinate 139,925, forward strand.
AAAGCTCAACACAACGAAAACAACAAGGAAACCGTGTGATGTCGAAGAATTACCATATTGCCGTTTTGCCCGGAGATGGGATCGGGCCGGAAGTGATGACCCAGGCGCTGAAAGTGCTGGATGCCGTGCGCAACCGCTTTGCGATGCGCATCACCACCAGCCATTACGATGTAGGCGGCGCAGCCATTGATAACCACGGACAGCCGCTACCGCCTGCGACGGTTGAAGGTTGCGAGCAAGCCGATGCCGTGCTGTTTGGCTCGGTAGGCGGCCCGAAGTGGGAACATTTACCACCAGACCAGCAACCAGAACGCGGCGCGCTGTTGCCTTTGCGTAAGCACTTCAAATTATTCAGCAATCTGCGTCCGGCAAAACTGTATCAGGGGCTGGAAGCATTCTGTCCACTGCGTGCTGACATTGCCGCTAACGGCTTCGACATCCTGTGCGTGCGCGAACTGACCGGCGGCATCTATTTTGGTCAGCCAAAAGGCCGCGAAGGTAGCGGACAATATGAAAAAGCGTTTGATACCGAGGTGTATCACCGTTTTGAGATCGAACGTATCGCCCGTATCGCGTTTGAATCTGCCCGCAAGCGTCGTCGCAAAGTCACCTCAATCGACAAAGCCAATGTGCTGCAATCCTCTATTTTATGGCGGGAAATTGTTAATGAGATCGCCATTGAATATCCGGATGTCGAACTGGCGCATATGTACATCGACAACGCCACCATGCAGCTGATTAAAGATCCATCACAGTTTGACGTTCTGCTGTGCTCCAACCTGTTTGGCGACATTCTGTCTGATGAGTGTGCGATGATCACTGGCTCGATGGGGATGTTGCCTTCCGCTAGCCTGAACGAGCAAGGTTTTGGTCTGTATGAACCGGCGGGCGGCTCGGCACCAGATATCGCAGGCAAAAACATCGCCAACCCGATTGCGCAAATTCTGTCGCTGGCGCTGCTGCTGCGCTACAGCCTGGATGCCGATGATGCGGCTTGCGCCATTGAACGCGCCATTAACCGCGCATTAGAAGAAGGCATTCGCACCGGGGATTTAGCCCGTGGCGCTGCCGCCGTTAGTACCGATGAAATGGGCGATATCATTGCCCGCTATGCGGCAGAAGGGGTGTAATCATGGCTAAGACGTTATACGAAAAATTGTTCGACGCTCACGTAGTGTACGAAGCCGAAAACGAAACCCCGCTGTTATATATCGACCGCCACCTGGTGCATGAAGTGACCTCACCGCAGGCGTTCGATGGCCTGCGCGCCCATGGTCGCCCGGTGCGTCAGCCGGGGAAAACCTTCGCCACCATGGATCACAACGTCTCCACCCAGACCAAAGACATTAATGCCTGCGGTGAAATGGCACGGATCCAGATGCAGGAGCTGATCAAAAACTGCAAAGAATTTGGCGTCGAGCTGTATGACCTGAATCACCCGTATCAGGGGATCGTCCACGTGATGGGGCCGGAACAGGGCGTCACCTTACCAGGGATGACCATTGTCTGCGGCGACTCGCATACCGCCACCCACGGCGCTTTTGGCGCACTGGCGTTTGGTATCGGTACTTCTGAAGTTGAACACGTGCTGGCAACGCAAACCCTGAAACAGGGCCGCGCGAAGACCATGAAAATTGAAGTCCAGGGCAAAGCCGCGCCGGGCATTACCGCGAAAGATATCGTGCTGGCAATTATCGGTAAAACCGGCAGCGCTGGCGGCACCGGGCATGTGGTGGAGTTTTGCGGCGAAGCAATCCGTGATTTAAGCATGGAAGGTCGTATGACCCTGTGCAATATGGCAATCGAAATGGGCGCGAAAGCCGGTCTGGTTGCACCTGACGAAACCACCTTTAACTATGTCAAAGGCCGCCTGCATGCGCCGAAAGGCAAAGATTTTGACGATGCCGTCGCCTACTGGAAAACCCTGCAAACCGACGAAGGTGCAACTTTCGATACTGTTGTGACTCTGCAAGCAGAAGAGATCGCCCCGCAGGTCACCTGGGGAACTAACCCCGGTCAGGTGATCTCCGTGAATGACAATATTCCCGATCCGGCTTCGTTTACCGATCCGGTTGAGCGCGCGTCGGCAGAAAAAGCGTTGGCCTATATGGGGCTGAAACCGGGTATTCCATTGACCGAAGTCGCTATCGATAAAGTGTTTATCGGTTCTTGTACCAACTCACGTATTGAAGATTTACGCGCGGCGGCGGAAATCGCCAAAGGGCGAAAAGTCGCGCCAGGTGTACAGGCACTGGTGGTTCCCGGCTCTGGCCCGGTAAAAGCTCAGGCGGAAGCGGAAGGTCTGGACAAAATCTTTATTGAAGCCGGTTTTGAATGGCGCTTGCCTGGTTGCTCAATGTGTCTGGCGATGAATAACGACCGTCTGAATCCGGGCGAACGTTGTGCCTCCACCAGCAACCGTAACTTTGAAGGCCGCCAGGGGCGCGGCGGGCGCACGCATCTGGTCAGCCCGGCAATGGCTGCCGCCGCTGCTGTGACCGGACATTTCGCCGACATTCGCAACATTAAATAAGGAGCAGACCATGGCAGAGAAATTTATCAAACATACAGGCCTGGTGGTTCCGCTGGATGCCGCCAATGTCGATACCGATGCGATTATCCCGAAACAGTTTTTGCAGAAAGTGACGCGTACAGGTTTTGGCGCGCATCTGTTTAACAACTGGCGTTTTCTGGATGAAAAAGGCCAACAGCCAAACCCGGACTTCGTGCTGAACTTCCCGCAGTATCAGGGCGCTTCCATTTTGCTGGCGCGGGAAAACTTCGGCTGCGGCTCCTCGCGTGAGCACGCGCCGTGGGCATTGACCGATTACGGTTTTAAAGTGGTGATTGCGCCGAGTTTCGCTGACATCTTCTACGGCAACAGCTTCAACAACCAGCTGCTGCCGGTGAAATTAAATGATGACGAAGTGGATGAGCTGTTTGCGCTGGTGAAAGCCAATCCGGGGATTCATTTCGACGTGGACCTGGAAGCGCAAGAGGTGAAAGCGGGTGAGAAAACCTATCGGTTTAGCATCGATGCCTTCCGCCGCCACTGCATGATGAATGGGCTGGACAGCATCGGTCTGACGCTGCAGCACGACGACGCTATTGCCACTTATGAAGAGAAGCAACCAGCATTTATGCGTTAGTTTGTACGCCGTCCGGCACTCAATCGCCAAAAAGAAAAAAGCCAGCAGATAATCACTGCTGGCGTGGCGATTAACACCAATACTCAGTCACACATGATGTCCGCAAATCAGTATTCAGAATCACTCCCCTCCCACTGCATCAGCTCTTCAAGCATGGTTAATCGTTGTGGAACGCTTAACCAACGCAGCCAGCACAACGTCGCTGTCGCGGTAAAGTAGTGCTGATAAAACTGACGCATGGGACACCTCCTTGCTTCATCGTTAAGAATTATTGACTTAATATAGGGAAAATAAAATTGCTGACTTTTGCGCAGGAGTTCCCCTTTTATGCCATCAGCTCGTCTGCAACAACAATTCATCCGCCTGTGGCAATGCTGCGAGGGTAAATCGCAGGACACGACGCTCAACGAACTGGCGGAGTTATTGAGCTGCTCCCGTCGTCATATGCGCACCCTGCTCAACACCATGCAGGATCGCGGCTGGTTAACATGGGAAGCTGAAGTTGGGCGCGGTAAACGTTCACGTTTGACCTTCCTGTATACCGGGCTGGCGCTTCAGCAACAGCGGGCAGAAGATTTGCTTGAACAGGATCGCATCGACCAGTTGGTGCAGTTAGTCGGTGATAAAACTGCCGTGCGGCAAATGCTGGTTTCTCATCTGGGCCGCAGCTTCCGCCAGGGGCGGCACATCCTGCGCGTGCTCTACTATCGCCCGTTGCGTAATCTGCTGCCTGGCAGCGCATTACGCCGTTCCGAAACGCATATCGCCCGGCAAATCTTCAGCGCGTTAACCCGCATAAATGAGGAAAATGGGGAACTGGAGGCGGACATCGCCCACCACTGGCAGCAAATTTCCCCACTCCACTGGCGCTTCTTTTTGCGCCCCGGGGTCCATTTTCATCATGGTCGTGAACTGGAAATAGACGATGTGATCGCCTCGTTGAAGCGGATCAATACGCTGCCGCTCTATTCCCACATCGCTGAAATTGTGTCGCCGACGCCCTGGACGCTGGATATTCATCTCACTCAGCCAGATCGCTGGTTGCCGTTACTGCTGGCGCAAGTTCCGGCGATGATCCTGCCGCGTGAATGGGAAACCCTCAGCAATTTTGCCAGCCACCCTATCGGTACCGGTCCGTATGCGGTAATGCGTAACAGCACTAACCAACTGAAAATTCAGGCATTCGATGATTTCTTCGGTTATCGGGCATTAATCGACGAAGTTAACGTCTGGGTCTTGCCGGAAATTGCCGATGACCCCGCAGGAGGCCTGATGCTGAAAGGGCCGCAGGACGAGGAAAAAGAGATTGAAAGTCGCCTTGAAGAAGGTTGCTACTATCTACTGTTCGACAGTCGCACCCATCGCGGAGCGAATCAGCAAGTCAGAGACTGGATAAGCTATGTGCTTTCGCCGACCAATCTGGTTTATTTCGCCGAGGAACAGTACCAGCAACTGTGGTTTCCGGCCTATGGGCTGCTCCCCCGCTGGCACCACGCCCGCCCAACACATTGCGAAAAACCTGCCGGACTGGAACATCTCACCCTGACCTTTTATCAGGATCACATTGAACATCGGGTGATTGCCAGGATCATGCAGCAGATTCTGGCAAGTCACCAGGTCACCCTGGAAATCAAAGAGATCAGCTACGATCAGTGGCACGAAGGTGAGATCGAAAGCGACATCTGGCTTAACAGCGCCAACTTTACGCTGCCGCTGGATTTTTCGCTGTTTGCGCATTTGTACGAAGTACCGCTGCTACAACACTGTATTCCTCTCGACTGGCAAGCCGACGCCACGCGCTGGCGCAACGGCGAGATGAACCTGGCGAACTGGTGCCAGCGGTTAGTAGCCAGCAAAGCGATGGTGCCGCTGATCCACCACTGGCTGATTATTCAGGGGCAACGCAGTATGCGCGGCCTGCGCATGAACACCCTCGGCTGGTTCGATTTTAAATCAGCGTGGTTTGCGCCACCGGATCCATGATTGCTGGTTGATAACAAAATCACTACACTAACGCCGTTCTCAACGGGGTGCCACGCAGACGCGTGCGCTGAGAAAATACCCGTCGAACCTGATCCGGATAACGCCGGCGAAGGGATTTGAGGCTCCTTCTCAAGTCCTTTGCCACTCTTTTTTGAGGTGCAAAGTGTTAAAAAAATGTCTTCCCCTGCTGTTGCTGTGCACAGCGCCTGTTTTCGCTAAACCCGTTCTGACTGTTTATACCTACGATTCCTTCGCCGCCGACTGGGGGCCTGGTCCGGTGGTCAAAAAAGCCTTTGAAGCCGACTGTAATTGCGAACTGAAACTGGTGGCGCTGGAAGATGGCGTTTCGCTTCTCAACCGTCTACGGATGGAAGGCAAAAACAGCAAAGCCGATGTGGTGCTGGGGCTGGATAACAATCTGTTAGACGCCGCCAGTAAAACCGGACTGTTTGCCAAAAGCGGTGTGGCAACGGATGCAGTAAACATTCCCGGCGGCTGGAATAATGACACTTTCGTACCGTTTGATTACGGCTACTTCGCCTTCGTCTATGACAAAAACAAACTGAAAAATCCGCCGCAAAGCCTGAAGGAGCTGGTTGAGAGCGATCAAAACTGGCGAGTGATTTATCAGGATCCGCGTACCAGTACGCCGGGGCTGGGTCTGCTGTTGTGGATGCAAAAAGTCTATGGCGATGACGCCCCACAAGCCTGGCAGAAGCTGGCGAAGAAAACTGTCACGGTCACCAAAGGCTGGAGCGAAGCCTACGGCCTGTTTTTAAAAGGCGAAAGCGATCTGGTACTGAGCTACACCACCTCTCCGGCTTATCACATTCTCGAAGAGAAGAAAGATAACTACGCCGCTGCGAACTTCAGCGAAGGTCACTATCTGCAGGTGGAAGTTGCCGCTCGCACCGCTGCCAGCAAGCAGCCGGAGCTGGCGCAAAAATTCCTCCAGTTTATGGTTTCTCCGGCTTTCCAGAATGCGATTCCAACTGGCAACTGGATGTATCCGGTAGCAAACGTCACGCTGCCTGCCGGGTTTGAACAATTGACCAAACCAGCAACCACGCTGGAGTTCACGCCAGCCGAAGTGGCGGCACAACGTCAGACCTGGATTAGCGAATGGCAACGCGCCGTCAGCCGTTAATTCCCGGCTGGTTAATTCCAGGTGTAAGCGCTGCTACGCTTGTGGTGGCGGTTGCACTGGCGGCGTTTCTCGCCCTGTGGTGGAACGCGCCGCAGGGTGACTGGGCAACAATCTGGCAGGACAGCTACCTGTGGCATGTGGTGCGTTTCTCCTTCTGGCAGGCGTTTCTTTCGGCGCTGCTCTCTGTCGTTCCTGCGATTTTCCTCGCCCGCGCCCTCTACCGCAGGCGCTTTCTGGGGCGGCAGGCGCTGTTGCGTCTGTGCGCAATGACCTTGATCCTCCCGGTGCTGGTCGCCGTTTTCGGCATTCTTAGCGTCTATGGTCGCCAGGGCTGGCTGGCATCGCTCTGGCAATCGCTTGGTCTGGAGTGGACCTTTTCGCCCTACGGCCTGCAAGGCATTTTGCTGGCGCACGTATTTTTTAATCTGCCGATGGCGAGCCGCTTATTACTCCAGGCGCTGGAAAACATTCCCGGCGAGCAGCGCCAGCTTGCTGCCCAGCTTGGGATGCGCGGCTGGCACTTCTTTCGTTTCGTCGAATGGCCGTGGTTACGGCGACAAATTCCGCCGGTTGCTGCACTTATCTTTATGCTCTGTTTCGCCAGCTTCGCCACCGTGCTATCGCTGGGGGGCGGTCCGCAGGCGACCACTATCGAGCTGGCAATCTATCAGGCACTGAGTTACGACTACGATCCCACCCGCGCGGCGATGCTGGCGCTGATCCAGATGGTGTGTTGTCTTGGGCTGGTGCTGTTGAGTCAGCGACTAAGTAAGGCCATTGCGCCCGGCACCACGCTGCTGCAAGGCTGGCGCGACCCGGACGATCGTCTGCATAGCCGCATTTGCGATACGGTATTGATCGTGCTGGCGCTGCTGCTGTTGCTGCCACCGTTACTGGCGGTGATTGTCGATGGGGTAAATCGCCAGTTGCCGGAAGTGCTGGCACAACCGGTGCTGTGGCAGGCGCTGTGGACCTCGTTGCGTATTGCGCTGGCGGCAGGTGTATTGTGCGTAGTGCTGACCATGATGCTGCTATGGAGCAGTCGCGAACTGCGGGCGCGGCAAAAAATGCTGGCGGGTCAGGCGCTGGAGATGAGCGGCATGTTGATCCTCGCCATGCCGGGGATTGTGCTGGCAACGGGCTTCTTTTTGCTGCTCAACAACACTATTGGCCTGCCACAATCTGCTGACGGCATTGTGATTTTCACCAATGCGTTAATGGCGATCCCTTACGCGCTGAAGGTGCTGGAAAACCCAATGCGCGATATCACCGCCCGCTACAGCATGTTGTGTCAGTCGCTGGGCATTGAAGGCTGGTCGCGCTTAAAAGTGGTGGAGCTGCGCGCTCTGAAACGTCCGCTGGCGCAGGCGCTGGCCTTTGCCTGCGTGTTGTCGATTGGTGATTTTGGCGTGGTGGCGTTGTTCGGTAACGATGATTTCCGTACCCTGCCGTTTTATCTCTACCAGCAAATTGGCTCTTATCGCAGCCAGGACGGCGCGGTTACCGCGTTACTTCTGCTGCTGCTCTGTTTTATGCTGTTTACCGTGATTGAAAAACTACCGGGGCGAAATGTTAAAACTGACTGATATCACCTGGCTTTATCACCATTTGCCAATGCGTTTTAGCTTAACGGTGGAGCACGGCGAGCAGGTGGCGATCCTCGGGCCAAGCGGCGCGGGTAAAAGTACCCTACTGAATTTGATCGCCGGTTTTCTGACGCCAGCCAGCGGTTCGCTGACTATCGACGGCGTTGATCACACCACGACGCCGCCGTCACGCCGTCCGGTATCGATGCTGTTTCAGGAGAACAACCTGTTCAGTCACCTGACGGTCGCGCAGAACATCGGGCTGGGGCTTAATCCAGGACTGAAGCTGAACGCGGCACAGCAGGAGAAAATGCATGCTATCGCACGCCAGATGGGGATTGATAATTTAATAACGCGGTTACCGGGCGAGCTTTCCGGCGGTCAGCGGCAGCGCGTGGCGTTAGCGCGTTGTCTGGTGCGCGAACAGCCGATTTTATTGCTCGATGAACCGTTCTCGGCGCTCGATCCGGCGTTACGTCAGGAGATGTTGACGCTGGTCAGTACAAGCTGCCAGCAGCAAAAAATGACGTTATTGATGGTGTCGCACAGTGTGGAAGATGCGGCGCGGATAGCCACGCGCTCGGTGGTGGTCGCCGACGGGCGCATCGCCTGGCAGGGTATGACCGATGAGTTGTTGAGTGGTAAGGCGAGTGCTTCGGCGCTGTTGGGAATTACAGGTTAATATGCACTGTCGGATGCGGCGTGAACGCCTTATCCGACGTTTTGTCCGCATCAGGCGCCCCGCACAAGACTATCCTCTAAACCCCAACCACTTTACGCAAAATCTCGATATACATCGGCATCAACGGATGGCGAATTAACACCACCAGCGCCACCACGCCAATGGCAGAAATCAACGGCGCCAGCCACAACAAATGACCACGCGACAAATAATGACTTAAACGATCGGTTACCTTGCCGCTGCGCCATAATCGCCAGCACAACCAACCGCCAACCCACAAAAACACCGCCGTCGCCAGCAGCAACCATTTAAACTCGCCACTCTGCATTCCGGCAGGAATATCGATCGCCGCGCCCGCCAGAATCCCCGGCAGGAAGTAAAACGGAGGCCATAACAGGCAGCCGATAATATTTGGCGTGATAAATTTCGCCACAGGCAGATCCAGCATCCCCGCCACCATTGGCACTAGCGGGCGCGTCGGCCCGACAAAACGTCCGACCAGAATGGTAAACATGCTGTGTTGATGCAGCGCATGCTCGGTTTTATCGAGTAACGCTTTGTTTTTCTTCAGAAATGACCAGCGATGCAGCGGCTTTTTAAACCGCCAGCCCAGCCAGAAGGAGATCCAGTCGCCCATCAGGCAGCCAACAATCCCCGCCAGCCAGGCGTGCCAGAAACTTAACTCGCCGCTACCTATCAGCGCCCCCAGCCCCGCCATCAGCACCGTACCGGGCAGAATCAAACCGACCAGCGCCAGTGACTCCAGAAAGGCCACCAACACCACCGCCATCAATGAATACACAGTGGATTGGGTAATAAAGTGTTCCAGCAATGCTTGCATAATGTGCCTGTCAAATGGACGAAGCAGGGATTCTGCAAACCCAATGCTACTCCGTCAAGCCGTCAATCGTCTGATTCGTTACCAATTATGACAACCTGAGAGCTACATCATTCACTTTTTCTTCACAACCGGCACGAAACTCGCTCGGGCTGGCGCCTGTACATTTTTTAAATACCCGCGAGAAATAGAGCTGATCGTCAAAGCCAACATTGCGTCCGACAGTGGCGATAGGCATACGAGTCGTGCTCAATAGCAGCTTCGCCTGACTGATGCGTTGATCTTCGCGCCAGCTTAAGACACTAATCCCTAATTGCTGGCGGAACAGATGCGACAGACGCGACGGAGACAAGCAGACATGCTGTGCGACACTGGCGATATCAAAATTGCTGTCCGCAAGGTGATCGCTGATGTACTGACAAGCCTCGCGTACCCGATTATCCATTGGCGGATGTAGCGACTCATTAATGACTTCCATGCGCCGCAGTAACAATTGCTCAAGAAGATTTATCGCCAGCAACTCCGAATAGCGCCCTTCCACTTGTCCGGCATTGATAATTTGCCCGAACAAATCGCTGAAATGCGGCTGATGCGCTTCGTTCGGGCGAAAGAAACCGGTATTGGCAAATATCGACGGCCAGTTAAGCCATTCGTGCCAGTAAGCGCGGGGGCGAAAGTAAACCCACTGGTGATACCATTCGCGGGCCTCCGGATGACGACCGTAGTGATGAATTTCTCCCGGCGGGAATAGCAAAATATCGCCTGGTCGGCAGACAAATTCTCGCCCCTGGTTTTTCACTATGCCCTGTCCGCGAATGGTGAGATTGAGAATATAGCCTTTCATTCCCAGCGGTCGGTCGATAAAAAAATCGAGATAACCGTTGGCCTCAATCGGCGTTAAACCCGCCACCAGATGGGCGTTGAACGAGTAACCCGGCAGCAAGGGATCATTTTGCGCTTCAGCCATACTTTTCATACTCCCGCCATTCAGAGAAGAAACCAATTGTCCATATTGCATCAGACATTGCCGTCACTGCGTCTTTTACTGGCTCTTCTCGCTAATCCAACCGGCAACCCCGCTTGTGAAAAGCATTTTGTAACAAAGGGGGGCAATAGCCATAACAAAAACGCGTAACAAAAGTGTCTATAATCACGGCAGAAAAGTCCACATTGATTATTTGCACGGCGTCACACTTTGCTATGCAATAGCATTTTTATCCATAAGATTAGCGGATCCTGCCTGACGCTTTTTTTCGCAACTCTCTACTGTTTCTCCATACCCGTTTTTTTGGATGGAGTGAAACGATGGCGATTGCAATTGGCCTCGATTTTGGCAGTGATTCTGTGCGAGCTTTGGCGGTGGAATGCGCCACCGGTGAAGAGATCGCCACCAGCGTAGAGTGGTATCCCCGTTGGCAGGAAGGGCAATTTTGTGACGCCCCGAATAACCAGTTCCGTCATCACCCGCGTGACTACATTGAGTCAATGGAAGCGGCGCTGAAAACCGTGCTGGCAGAACTTAGCGCCGAACAGCGCGCAGCGGTGGTCGGGATTGGCGTGGACACCACCGGCTCCACGCCTGCACCAATCGACGCCGACGGCAACGTGCTTGCGCTGCGCCCGGAGTTTGCCGAAAACCCGAACGCGATGTTCGTTTTGTGGAAAGACCACACGGCGGTTGAAGAAGCGGAAGAGATCACCCGCTTGTGTCATACACCGGGCAAAACTGACTACTCTCGCTATATTGGCGGTATTTATTCCAGCGAATGGTTCTGGGCAAAAATCCTGCATGTGACTCGCCAGGATAGCGCCGTGGCGCAATCTGCCGCATCGTGGATTGAACTGTGCGACTGGGTACCCGCCCTGCTCTCCGGCACCACACGCCCGCAGGATATTCGCCGCGGACGCTGTAGCGCCGGGCATAAATCTCTGTGGCACGAAAGCTGGGGCGGTTTACCGCCAGCCAGTTTCTTTGATGAGCTGGACCCGATCCTCAATCGCCATTTGCCTTCCCCGCTGTTTACTGACACCTGGACTGCCGATATTCCGGTGGGCACCTTATGCCCGGAATGGGCGCAGCGTCTCGGTCTGCCTGAAAGCGTGGTGATTTCCGGCGGCGCGTTTGACTGCCATATGGGCGCAGTCGGCGCGGGCGCACAGCCTAACGCGCTGGTAAAAGTTATCGGTACTTCCACCTGCGACATTCTGATTGCCGACAAACAGAGCGTTGGCGAGCGTGCAGTTAAAGGCATTTGCGGTCAGGTTGATGGCAGCGTGGTTCCTGGATTTATCGGTCTGGAAGCAGGTCAGTCGGCGTTTGGTGATATCTACGCCTGGTTTGGTCGCGTACTCGGCTGGCCGCTGGAACAGCTTGCCGCCCAGCATCCGGAACTGAAAGAGCAAATCAAAGCCAGCCAGAAACAACTGCTTCCGGCGCTGACCGAAGCATGGGCTCAAAACCCGTCTCTGGATCACCTGCCAGTGGTACTCGACTGGTTTAATGGTCGTCGCACGCCAAACGCTAACCAACGCCTGAAAGGGGTGATTACCGACCTGAACCTCGCTACCGACGCTCCGCTATTGTTCGGCGGTTTAATTGCCGCTACCGCTTTTGGCGCGCGCGCAATTCAGGAGTGCTTCACTAACCAGGGAATCGCCGTAAACAACGTGATGGCGCTGGGCGGCATTGCACGGAAAAACCAGGTGATTATGCAAGCCTGCTGCGACGTGCTGAATCGCCCGCTGCAAATTGTTGCCTCTGATCAGTGTTGCGCGCTCGGTGCGGCGATTTTTGCTGCCGTCGCCGCAAAAGTGCATGCCGACATCCCATCAGCCCAGCAAAAAATGGCCAGTGCGGTAGAGAAAACCCTGCAACCACGTACCGAACAGGCACAACGCTTTGAACAGCTTTATCGCCGCTATCAGCAATGGGCGATAAGCGCCGAACAACATTATCTTCCAACTTCCGCCCCGGCACAGGCTGCCCAGGCCGTTCCGACTCTATAAGGACACGACAATGACGATTTTTGATAATTATGAAGTGTGGTTTGTAATTGGCAGCCAGCATTTGTATGGCCCGGAAACCCTGCGTCAGGTCACCCAACATGCCGAGCACGTCGTTAATGCGCTGAATACGGAAGCGAAACTGCCCTGCAAACTGGTGCTGAAACCGCTGGGTACCACGCCGGACGAAATCACCGCAATTTGCCGCGATGCCAATTACGACGATCGTTGCGCGGGTCTGGTGGTATGGCTGCACACCTTCTCCCCGGCCAAAATGTGGATCAACGGCCTGACCATGCTCAACAAACCGTTGCTGCAATTCCACACCCAGTTTAACGCGGCGCTACCGTGGGACAGCATCGACATGGACTTTATGAACCTGAACCAGACTGCACATGGCGGTCGCGAGTTCGGTTTCATCGGCGCGCGTATGCGTCAGCAACATGCCGTCGTTACCGGTCACTGGCAGGATAAACAAGCACATGAGCGTATCGGCTCCTGGATGCGTCAGGCGGTATCTAAACAGGATACCCGTCATCTGAAAGTCTGCCGTTTTGGCGATAACATGCGTGAAGTGGCGGTCACTGATGGCGATAAAGTTGCCGCACAGATCAAGTTCGGTTTCTCCGTCAATACCTGGGCAGTTGGCGATCTGGTGCAGGTGGTGAACTCCATCAGCGACGGCGATGTTAACGCGCTGGTCGATGAGTACGAAAGCAGCTACACCATGACACCTGCCACACAAATCCACGGCGAAAAACGACAGAACGTGCTGGAAGCGGCGCGTATTGAGCTGGGGATGAAGCGTTTCCTGGAACAAGGTGGCTTCCACGCGTTCACCACCACCTTTGAAGATTTGCACGGTCTGAAACAGCTTCCTGGCCTGGCCGTACAGCGTCTGATGCAGCAAGGCTACGGCTTTGCGGGCGAAGGCGACTGGAAAACTGCCGCCCTGCTTCGCATCATGAAGGTGATGTCAACCGGTCTGCAGGGCGGCACCTCCTTTATGGAGGACTACACCTACCACTTCGAGAAAGGTAATGACCTGGTGCTCGGCTCCCACATGCTGGAAGTCTGCCCGTCGATCGCCGTAGAAGAGAAACCGATCCTCGACGTTCAGCACCTCGGTATTGGTGGTAAAGATGATCCTGCCCGCCTGATCTTCAATACCCAAACCGGTCCGGCGATTGTCGCCAGCCTGATTGATCTCGGCGATCGTTATCGTCTGCTGGTTAACTGCATCGACACGGTGAAAACACCGCACTCCCTGCCAAAACTGCCGGTGGCGAATGCGCTGTGGAAAGCGCAACCGGATCTGCCAACCGCTTCCGAAGCGTGGATCCTTGCTGGTGGTGCGCACCACACCGTCTTCAGCCATGCGCTGAACCTTAACGATATGCGCCAGTTCGCCGAGATGCACGACATTGAAATCACGGTGATTGATAACGACACCCGCCTGCCAGCGTTTAAAGACGCGCTGCGCTGGAACGAAGTGTATTACGGATTTCGTCGCTAAGTAGCCGCATCCGGCATTCAGCGCCTGATGCGACGCTGCCGCGTCTTATCAGGCCTGCGCGCTGCGATTTTGTAGGCCGGATAAGCAAAGCGCATCCGGCACGAAGGAGTCAACATGTTAGAAGATCTCAAACGTCAGGTTTTAGAAGCCAACCTGGCGCTCCCAAAACACAACCTGGTCACTCTGACCTGGGGCAACGTCAGCGCCGTTGATCGCGAGCGCGGCGTCTTTGTGATCAAACCTTCCGGCGTCGATTACAACATCATGACCGCCGACGATATGGTCGTGGTCAGCATCGAAACCGGTGAAGTGGTTGAAGGTACGAAAAAGCCCTCCTCCGACACGCCAACTCACCGACTGCTCTATCAGGCATTCCCGTCCATTGGCGGCATTGTGCACACGCACTCGCGCCACGCCACCATCTGGGCGCAGGCGGGCCAGTCAATTCCGGCAACCGGTACCACCCACGCCGACTATTTCTACGGTCCCATTCCCTGCACCCGCAAAATGACCGACGCAGAAATCAACGGCGAATATGAGTGGGAAACCGGTAACGTCATCGTAGAAACCTTCGAAAAACAGGGTATCGATGCAGCGCAAATGCCCGGCGTTCTGGTCCATTCTCACGGTCCGTTTGCGTGGGGTAAAAACGCCGAAGATGCGGTGCATAACGCTATCGTGCTGGAAGAGGTCGCTTATATGGGGATTTTCTGCCGCCAGCTGGCCCCGCAGCTCCCTGATATGCAGCAAACCTTGCTGGATAAACACTATCTGCGTAAGCATGGTGCAAAGGCGTATTACGGGCAGTAACGACTGTATAAAACCACAGCCGGTCAAACGAAACCAGGCTATACTCAAGCCTGGTTTTTTATTGGATTTTCAGCGTGGCGCAGGCAGGTTTTATCTTAACCCGACACTGGCGGGATACCCCTCAAGGGACCGAAGTTTCTTTCTGGCTGGCAACGGACAACGGGCCGTTGCACGTTACGCTTGCGCCGCAAGAGTCCGTGGCGTTTATTCCCGCCGATCAGGTTCCCCGTGCTCAGCATATTTTGCAGGGTGAACAAGGCTTTCGCCTGACACCGCTGGCGTTAAAGGATTTTCACCGTCAGCCGGTGTATGGCCTTTACTGTCGCGCCCATCGCCAGTTGATGAGTTACGAAAAGCGCCTGCGTGAAGGTGGCGTTACCGTCTACGAGGCCGATGTGCGCCCGCCAGAACGCTATCTGATGGAGCGCTTCATCACCGCTCCGGTGTGGGTCGAGGGAGATATGCGCAATGGCGCTATCGTTAATGCCCGTCTGAAACCGAATCCCGACTATCGTCCGCCACTCAAGTGGGTTTCTATTGATATTGAAACCACTCGCCACGGTGAGCTGTACTGCATCGGCCTGGAAGGTTGCGGGCAGCGCATTGTTTATATGCTGGGGCCAGAGAATGGCGATGACTCCGCGCTCGATTTCGAACTGGAATACGTCGCCAGCCGCCCGCAGCTGCTGGAAAAACTTAACGCCTGGTTTGCAAATCACGATCCCGATGTGATCATCGGCTGGAACGTGGTGCAGTTCGATCTGCGAATGCTGCAAAAACATGCCGAGCGTTACCGTATTCCGCTGCGTCTGGGGCGCGATAACAGCGAGCTGGAGTGGCGCGAGCACGGCTTTAAAGACGGCGTCTTTTTCGCCCAGGCCAAAGGCCGGCTAATTATCGACGGTATCGAGGCGCTGAAATCCGCGTTCTGGAATTTCTCTTCATTCTCGCTGGAAACTGTCGCTCAGGAGCTATTAGGCGAAGGAAAATCTATCGATAACCCGTGGGATCGAATGGACGAAATTGACCGTCGTTTCGCCGAAGATAAGCCCGCGCTGGCGACTTATAACCTGAAAGATTGCGAACTGGTGACTCAGATTTTCCATAAAACAGAAATCATGCCGTTTTTGCTCGAACGAGCAACGGTGAACGGCCTGCCAGTAGATCGGCACGGGGGATCGGTGGCGGCGTTTGGTCATCTCTATTTTCCCCGTATGCACCGCGCTGGTTATGTCGCGCCTAATCTCGGCGAAGTGCCGCCGCACGCCAGCCCTGGCGGCTACGTGATGGATTCGCGGCCAGGGCTTTATGATTCGGTGCTGGTACTGGACTACAAAAGCCTGTACCCGTCAATCATCTGCACTTTTCTGATTGATCCCGTCGGGCTGGTAGAAGGCATGGCGCAGCCTGATCCAGAGCACAGCACCGAAGGTTTTCTCGATGCCTGGTTCTCGCGGGAAAAACATTGCCTGCCGGAGATTGTGACTAACATCTGGCACGGGCGCGATGAAGCCAAACGTCAGGGCAACAAGCCGCTGTCGCAGGCGCTGAAGATCATTATGAATGCCTTTTATGGCGTGCTTGGCACTACTGCCTGCCGCTTCTTCGATCCGCGCCTGGCGTCGTCGATCACCATGCGTGGTCATCAGATCATGCGGCAAACCAAAGCATTGATTGAAGCGCAGGGCTACGACGTGATCTACGGAGATACCGACTCAACGTTTGTTTGGCTGAAAGGCGCACATTCGGAAGAAGAGGCGGCGAAAATCGGTCGTGCACTGGTGCAGCACGTTAACGCCTGGTGGGCGGAAACGCTGCAAAAACAACGGCTGACCAGTGCGCTGGAACTGGAGTATGAAACCCATTACTGCCGTTTTCTGATGCCGACCATTCGTGGAGCCGATACCGGCAGCAAAAAACGCTACGCCGGGCTGATTCAGGAGGGCGACAAACAGCGGATGGTGTTTAAAGGGCTGGAAACCGTGCGTACCGACTGGACGCCGCTGGCCCAGCAGTTTCAGCAGGAGCTGTACTTGCGCATCTTTCGCAACGAGCCATATCAGGAGTACGTGCGTGAAACTATCGACAAACTGATGGCGGGCGAACTGGATGCGCAACTGGTTTACCGTAAACGGCTTCGCCGTCCGCTGAGCGAATATCAGCGTAATGTACCGCCACATGTACGCGCTGCACGCCTTGCCGATGAAGAAAACCAAAAACGTGGTCGCCCCTTGCAATACCAGAACCGTGGCACCATTAAGTACGTATGGACCACCAACGGCCCGGAGCCGCTGGACTATCGACGTTCGCCGCTGGATTACGAACACTATCTGACCCGCCAGCTTCAACCTGTGGCGGAAGGAATACTCCCCTTTATTGAGGATAATTTTGCTACACTTATGACCGGGCAACTTGGGCTATTTTGAGCAAAAAAAGAGTTCGTCAGATACCATTTTGATGCGTGACGAATGCCTTGCCATCCAGTACCATAGCGCCCTTTCCATTCCTGGACCTGAATAACACCACTACCACATTAGCCTGGTAGCGGGTAGTTATTGCCTGCAATTAAAGATATAGAGCCAAACACATATGCCTTTTACACTTGGTCAACGCTGGATCAGCGATACAGAAAGCGAATTAGGACTTGGAACCGTTGTCGCGGTGGATGCGCGAACTGTCACATTACTTTTCCCATCTACTGGTGAAAACCGTCTGTACGCACGCAGTGATTCCCCCGTGACCCGCGTGATGTTCAACCCTGGTGATACCATTACCAGCCATGACGGCTGGCAGATGCTAGTCGAAGAAGTAAAAGAAGAAAATGGCTTGCTGACCTATATCGGTACTCGCCTGGATACTGAAGAGTCCGGCGTGGCCCTGCGTGAAGTTTTCCTTGATAGCAAACTGGTGTTCAGCAAACCGCAGGACCGTTTGTTTGCCGGGCAGATTGACCGTATGGACCGCTTTGCGCTGCGTTATCGCGCGCGTAAGTATTCCAGCGAACAGTTCCGTATGCCGTACAGCGGCCTGCGCGGTCAGCGTACCAGTCTGATCCCGCACCAGCTCAACATCGCTCATGATGTTGGTCGCCGCCATGCGCCGCGCGTTCTGCTGGCTGACGAAGTGGGTTTAGGGAAAACCATTGAAGCCGGGATGATCCTGCATCAGCAGTTGCTCTCTGGCGCTGCTGAACGTGTGCTGATTATCGTACCGGAAACTTTACAGCATCAGTGGCTGGTGGAAATGCTGCGCCGTTTCAACCTGCGCTTTGCGCTATTTGATGATGAGCGTTATGCCGAAGCTCAGCACGATGCTTACAACCCGTTCGACACCGAACAGCTGGTGATTTGCTCGCTGGATTTTGCCCGTCGTAGCAAACAGCGTCTGGAACACCTCTGTGAAGCCGAATGGGACCTGCTGGTGGTCGATGAAGCGCATCACCTGGTGTGGAGCGAAGACGCGCCGAGCCGCGAATATCAGGCTATTGAACAACTGGCAGAGCACGTGCCGGGCGTTCTGCTGCTGACCGCAACCCCGGAACAGCTGGGAATGGAAAGCCACTTCGCCCGTCTGCGTCTGCTGGACCCGAACCGTTTCCACGATTTCGCGCAGTTCGTTGAAGAGCAGAAAAATTATCGTCCGGTTGCAGACGCCGTTGCCATGCTGCTGGCAGGTAACAAACTGAGCAATGACGAACTGAACATGCTTGGCGAGATGATCGGCGAGCAGGATATCGAGCCGCTGTTGCAAGCAGCAAACAGCGACAGCGAAGATGCACAGAGCGCCCGTCAGGAACTGGTTTCGATGCTGATGGATCGCCACGGCACCAGCCGCGTGCTGTTCCGTAACACGCGTAACGGTGTGAAAGGCTTCCCGAAACGCGAGCTGCACACTATTAAGCTGCCGCTGCCGACGCAGTATCAGACGGCTATTAAAGTCTCCGGCATTATGGGCGCACGTAAAAGTGCAGAAGATCGCGCTCGCGATATGCTCTACCCGGAGCGTATTTATCAGGAATTTGAAGGTGATAACGCCACCTGGTGGAACTTCGATCCGCGCGTTGAGTGGCTGATGGGCTACCTGACCAGCCATCGCTCTCAGAAAGTGCTGGTGATCTGCGCCAAAGCGGCCACTGCGCTGCAACTGGAGCAAGTACTGCGCGAACGTGAAGGTATTCGCGCCGCGGTGTTCCACGAAGGCATGTCGATTATCGAACGTGACCGCGCTGCCGCCTGGTTTGCTGAAGAAGACACCGGTGCGCAGGTACTGCTGTGCTCGGAAATCGGCTCTGAAGGACGTAACTTCCAGTTCGCCAGCCACATGGTAATGTTCGATCTGCCGTTCAACCCGGATCTGCTGGAGCAGCGCATTGGTCGTCTGGATCGTATCGGCCAGGCGCACGATATTCAGATCCATGTGCCTTATCTGGAAAAAACCGCTCAGTCGGTACTGGTGCGCTGGTATCACGAAGGTCTGGATGCATTCGAGCACACCTGCCCGACCGGACGCACTATTTACGATAGCGTATACAACGATCTGATTAACTATCTGGCTTCACCGGATCAAACCGAAGGCTTTGACGATCTGATCAAAAACTGCCGCGAGCAGCATGAAGCGCTGAAAGCACAGCTGGAACAGGGTCGTGACCGCCTGCTGGAAATCCATTCCAACGGTGGCGAAAAAGCCCAGGCACTGGCAGAAAGCATTGAAGAGCAGGATGACGATACCAACCTGATCGCCTTCGCCATGAACCTGTTCGATATTATCGGTATCAATCAGGACGATCGCGGCGACAACATGATCGTGCTGACGCCGTCCGATCATATGCTGGTGCCGGACTTCCCTGGTCTGTCGGAAGATGGCATCACCATCACCTTTGATCGTGAAGTGGCGCTGGCGCGTGAAGATGCGCAGTTTATTACCTGGGAGCATCCGCTGATCCGCAACGGTCTGGATCTGATCCTCTCTGGCGATACTGGTAGCAGCACGATTTCACTGTTGAAAAACAAAGCATTGCCGGTAGGTACACTGTTGGTAGAGCTGATTTACGTGGTTGAAGCCCAGGCGCCGAAGCAGTTGCAGCTTAACCGCTTCCTGCCGCCGACACCGGTACGTATGCTGCTGGATAAAAACGGCAACAACCTGGCAGCGCAGGTTGAGTTTGAAACCTTTAACCGTCAGCTTAACGCGGTTAACCGTCACACCGGCAGCAAACTGGTTAACGCCGTGCAGCAGGATGTTCACGCTATCCTTCAGCTGGGTGAAGCGCAGATCGAGAAATCTGCCCGTGCATTGATTGATGCGGCGCGTAACGAAGCCGACGAAAAACTGTCTGCCGAGCTGTCTCGTCTGGAAGCGCTGCGTGCGGTGAACCCGAACATTCGTGACGACGAACTGACCGCCATTGAAAGCAACCGTCAGCAGGTAATGGAAAGCCTGGATCAGGCAGGCTGGCGTCTGGATGCCCTGCGTTTGATCGTTGTGACGCATCAGTAACGGAGCCGAAAATGGGGATGGAAAACTACAATCCACCGCAGGAACCCTGGCTGGTTATCCTGTATCAGGATGACCACATTATGGTGGTCAACAAGCCGAGCGGTTTGTTGTCTGTACCGGGTCGTCTGGAAGAACACAAAGACAGCGTGATGACGCGCATTCAGCGTGATTATCCGCAGGCAGAATCGGTGCATCGTCTGGATATGGCTACCAGCGGGGTGATTGTAGTGGCGCTGACCAAAGCCGCGGAGCGGGAATTAAAACGCCAGTTCCGCGAGCGCGAGCCGAAAAAGCAGTATGTGGCCCGCGTCTGGGGGCATCCATCCCCCGCAGAAGGTCTGGTGGATCTGCCGCTGATTTGCGACTGGCCAAACCGCCCGAAACAGAAAGTCTGTTACGAAACGGGTAAACCTGCGCAGACGGAGTATGAAGTGGTGGAGTATGCGGCGGATAACACGGCAAGAGTGGTGTTAAAGCCGATTACCGGGCGTTCACATCAATTGCGTGTGCATATGCTGGCGCTGGGTCATCCGATTCTCGGCGATCGTTTTTATGCTTCACCAGAAGCGAGAGCAATGGCACCGCGTTTGTTGCTACATGCAGAGATGTTGACGATTACCCATCCGGCATATGGCAATAGTATGACGTTTAAAGCGCCAGCGGATTTTTAATCGTCACGCTGGCGAAGTTCGGTAGGCCGGAGAAGGCGCTCACGCCACATCCGGCAATTTTGCGCCGATTGCCTGATGCGACGCGGGCCGCGTCTTATCAGGTCTACACTTTGAAACTTATTTAAATCCTTTCTGCTGCTTAATCAGCTCATACGCCTGCTGAATTTCCTGTGCTTTCTGCTTCGCCATCTCCATCATCTCAGGCGGCAAACCTTTCGCCACCAGCTTATCCGGATGGTGTTCACTCATCAGCTTACGGTAGGCGCGTTTAATGGTGGTCGCCTCATCCGTTGGCTTCACGCCCAGCACATTACAGGCATCTTCCAGCGTCGGGCCACGCTGCGCTTGCTGCCAGTTACCACCGCCAGATTGCTGCTGATAACCGCCGCCAAACTGTGCACCGCCCTGCATCATGCGCAGAAACTGATCAAACTGGGCGCGGGAGATCCCTAATTCTTCAGCAATGACATACAGCACCGCTCGCTCATTTGGATGCAGCGAACCATCAGCAAACGCCGCCTGAATCTGGATCTCCAGAAACATACGAATTAAATCAAAACGCCCGAAGCAGACACTGCGGAACTGACGCATCTTTTCGCGCAGTGGGTAATTGTCTGATTTTCCCACCCGGAACGCATTTTGCGCCGCAGTACGGGAAGCACCATGCAGATTCATTCGCTCCATCAGCTGGCTGGCGATATGAATATCAGCCTCGGTAACGCGACCTTTGGATTTGGTTAAATGCCCCATCACTTCAAAAGTGGTGGCAAAAAACAGCGCCTGACGCTCGCGCTGGTTGGCGAACCACGCCATCTTGCGGCTACGGGCTTTATCAAACATATGGCCAATTAACAGGCCTAACACTACGCCCCAAAAGCCGCCGCCCATCAGTAAGGCCACGGCCACGCCAATGATTTTTCCCCAATACTGCATATATTCCCCAAATGGACTTACGGAAACCAGCGCTATCTCCCACAATATAAAGGTGCTTTTACCGTTTTCCGGCTACGGTCAATTGTGGGACATCGCCTATAATTTGCATTATCATACCTGTCATTCAATGCCGTGCCTAACACCACAGACGCTATTCGGACAGGATTAACACTAGCGTAGAGATGACGAGTACGTTAGTCTCTGACCGTTTGTCACGCGCAACGTTACCGATGATGGAACAATAAAATCAACGTATGAAAAAACGTATCCCCACTCTCCTGGCCACCATGATTGCCACCGCCCTTTATAGTCAACAGGGACTGGCAGCCGACCTCGCCTCACAGTGCATGTTGGGCGTGCCAAGCTATGACCGTCCTCTGGTACAGGGCGATACCAATGACTTACCCGTGACGATTAATGCTGACCATGCAAAGGGGAACTACCCCGATGACGCCGTGTTTAGCGGCAGCGTGGATATCATGCAGGGTAACAGCCGTCTGCAGGCCGATGAAGTACAGCTTCATCAAAAAGAGGCGCCAGGACAACCGGAGCCGATACGTACCGTCGATGCGCTCGGTAATGTCCATTACGACGATAACCAGGTGATCCTCAAAGGGCCAAAAGGCTGGACGAATCTGAACACCAAAGACACCAACGTCTGGGAAGGTGATTATCAGATGGTGGGGCGTCAGGGGCGCGGTAAAGCAGACCTGATGAAACAGCGTGGCGAAAACCGCTACACCATTCTGGATAACGGTACTTTTACCTCCTGTCTGCCAGGTTCTGATACCTGGAGCGTGGTGGGTAGCGAAATTATTCATGACCGCGAAGAACAAGTTGCAGAGATCTGGAACGCCCGTTTTAAAGTGGGTCCGGTTCCGATCTTTTACAGCCCCTATTTACAGTTGCCGGTGGGTGACAAACGCCGTTCTGGTTTCTTGATCCCGAACGCCAAGTACACCACCACCAACTACTTTGAGTTCTACCTGCCGTATTACTGGAACATCGCGCCAAATATGGATGCCACCATCACGCCGCATTATATGCATCGTCGTGGCAACATTATGTGGGAAAACGAATTCCGTTATCTCACCCAGGCCGGCGCAGGCTTGATGGAACTGGACTATCTGCCTTCGGATAAAGTCTATGAAGATGAACATCCAGAAGATAGCAATTCACGCCGTTGGTTGTTCTACTGGCAACACTCCGGAGTGATGGATCAGGTTTGGCGCTTTAACATCGACTACACCAAAGTCAGCGACCCGACCTATTTCAATGATTTTGACAATAAATATGGTTCCAGTACCGATGGTTATGCCACGCAAAAATTCAGCGTGGGCTATGCGGTGCAGAACTTTGACGCCACGCTTTCGACGAAACAATTCCAAGTTTTTGATGATACCAGTGGCAACAGCTATGCCGCGGAACCGCAGTTAGACGTCAACTACTACCATAACGATCTCGGCCCGTTTGATACCCGTATTTATGGTCAGGCAGTGCATTTTGTTAATACAAACAGCAATATGCCGGAGGCTACTCGCGTTCATCTGGAGCCGACGATCAACCTGCCGTTATCCAACACCTGGGGCAGTATCAATACCGAAGCGAAGCTGCTGGCGACCCATTATCAGCAGACCAATCTCGACTGGTA
Source organism: Escherichia sp. E4736 (assembly GCF_005781225.1). Lineage (NCBI taxonomy): Bacteria > Pseudomonadati > Pseudomonadota > Gammaproteobacteria > Enterobacterales > Enterobacteriaceae > Escherichia > Escherichia sp. E4736. The sequence continues at coordinate 163,390 of NZ_VATT01000015.1, forward strand.
TAACAGCAACCCACAAAACAATAAGTTGGCAGATTCTGTTAACCGCGTAATGCCGCAATTTAAAGTTGACGGCAAAATGGTCTTCGAACGTGATATGGAAATGCTGGCGCCGGGTTACACCCAGACGCTGGAGCCGCGCGCACAATACCTGTATGTGCCGTATCGCGATCAGAGCGACATCTATAACTATGACTCCTCATTGCTGCAATCCGACTACTCGGGCCTGTTCCGGGACCGGACTTATGGCGGTCTTGACCGTATTGCTTCCGCGAACCAGGTCACGACCGGTATCACAACTCGCGTATATGATGATGCAGCCGTTGAACGTTTTAATATTTCCGTTGGTCAAATCTACTATTTCACGGAGTCTCGCACCGGCGATGACAACATAACATGGGAGAATGACGACAAAACGGGCTCACTGGTATGGGCAGGCGATACCTACTGGCGCATCTCCGAACGCTGGGGATTGCGTGGCGGCATTCAGTACGATACTCGTCTGGATAACGTAGCCACCAGCAACACCAGCATTGAATACCGTCGGGATGAAGACCGTCTGGTACAGCTGAACTACCGCTACGCCAGCCCGGAATATATTCAGGCTACGCTGCCTAAATACTATTCCACTGCCGAGCAGTATAAGAATGGCATTTCGCAGGTGGGTGCAGTCGCTAGCTGGCCAATCGCCGATCGTTGGTCGATTGTCGGGGCGTACTACTACGACACCAACGCGAACAAGCAAGCCGACTCAATGTTAGGTGTGCAATACAGCTCCTGCTGCTATGCGATCCGCGTCGGTTATGAGCGTAAGCTGAACGGTTGGGATAACGATAAACAACATGCGATATATGACAACGCAATCGGCTTTAACATCGAACTTCGCGGCCTGAGTTCCAACTACGGTCTGGGTACGCAAGAGATGCTGCGTTCGAACATTCTGCCGTATCAAAACTCTTTGTGATTTGTTGATTTACCACGTAATCCGCAGTGCGGTTAATTGAAATGGAAAAAGTATGAAGAACTGGAAAACGCTGCTTCTCGGTATCGCCATGATTGCGAATACCAGTTTCGCTGCCCCCCAGGTAGTCGATAAAGTCGCAGCCGTCGTCAATAACGGCGTCGTGCTGGAAAGCGACGTTGATGGATTAATGCAGTCGGTAAAAATGAACGCTGCCCAGGCAAGGCAGCAACTTCCTGATGACGCTACGCTGCGCCACCAAATCATGGAACGTTTGATCATGGATCAAATCCTCCTGCAGATGGGGCAGAAAATGGGGGTTAAAATCTCCGATGAGCAGCTTGATCAGGCGATTGCCAACATTGCCAAACAGAACAACATGACGCTGGATCAGATGCGCAGCCGTCTGGCTTACGATGGTTTGAACTACAACACCTATCGTAATCAGATCCGCAAAGAGATGATTATCTCGGAAGTGCGCAACAACGAAGTGCGTCGTCGCATCACTATCCTGCCACAGGAAGTTGAAGCTCTGGCGCAGCAAGTCGGTAATCAAAATGATGCCAGCACTGAACTGAACTTAAGCCACATCCTGATCCCACTGCCGGAAAACCCGTCTTCTGAACAAGTGAATGAGGCGGAAACTCAGGCGCGTGCCATTGTCGATCAGGCACGTAACGGTGCAGACTTCGGCAAACTGGCTATCGCTCACTCTGCCGATCAGCAAGCGCTGAACGGCGGCCAAATGGGCTGGGGTCGCATTCAGGAGCTGCCGGGGATCTTCGCCCAGGCATTAAGCACCGCGAAGAAAGGCGACATTGTTGGCCCTATTCGTTCCGGCGTTGGCTTCCACATTCTGAAAGTTAACGACCTGCGCGGCGAAAGCAAAAATATCTCGGTGACCGAAGTTCATGCTCGCCATATTCTGCTGAAACCGTCGCCTATCATGACTGACGAACAGGCCCGCGTGAAACTGGAACAAATTGCTGCGGATATCAAGAGCGGTAAAACCACATTTGCTGCCGCAGCAAAAGAGTTCTCTCAGGATCCTGGCTCTGCAAATCAGGGCGGCGATCTCGGTTGGGCTACGCCAGATATTTTCGATCCAGCCTTCCGTGATGCGTTGACCCGCATGAATAAAGGTCAAATGAGTGCACCGGTTCACTCTTCATTCGGCTGGCATTTAATCGAACTGCTGGACACCCGTAACGTCGATAAAACCGATGCGGCGCAAAAAGATCGTGCATACCGCATGCTGATGAACCGTAAGTTCTCGGAAGAAGCAGCAAGCTGGATGCAGGAACAACGCGCCAGCGCTTATGTGAAAATTTTGAGCAACTAATGGTTAAACCCCAACGTGTTGTGATCACTCCCGGCGAACCCGCCGGGATTGGCCCGGACTTAGTTGTCCAGCTTGCACAACGAGAGTGGCCGGTAGAACTGGTTGTTTGTGCCGATGCCACTCTCCTTACCGACCGGGCAGCGATGCTCGGTTTGCCGCTTAACCTCCGCCCTTATTCCCCCAACTCCCCTGCGCAACCGCAAACTGCGGGAACGCTGACGCTACTTCCCATTGCACTACGTGTACCTGCCACAGCGGGACAATTAGCAGTTGAGAATGGGCATTATGTGGTGGAGACGCTGGCACGCGCGTGCGACGGTTGCCTTAACGGCGAATTTGCCGCGCTGATCACAGGTCCGGTGCATAAAGGCGTTATCAACGACGCAGGCATTCCGTTTAGCGGTCATACCGAGTTTTTCGAAGAGCGTTCGCAGGCGAAAAAAGTGGTGATGATGCTGGCAACCGAAGAACTTCGCGTGGCGCTGGCAACAACGCATTTACCGCTGCGCGATATTGCTGACGCCATCACCCCTGCGCTTCTGCACGAAGTGATTGCTATTTTGCATCACGATTTGCGAACCAAATTTGGTATTGCCGAACCGCGCATTCTGGTCTGTGGCCTGAATCCGCACGCGGGCGAAGGCGGTCATATAGGCACGGAAGAGATAGACACCATCATTCCCGTTCTCGACGAACTGCGGTCGCAGGGGATGAAACTCAACGGGCCGTTGCCTGCCGATACCCTGTTTCAGCCGAAATATCTCGACAACGCCGACGCCGTGCTGGCGATGTACCACGATCAGGGTCTTCCCGTGCTAAAATACCAGGGCTTCGGGCGCGGTGTGAACATTACGCTGGGCCTGCCCTTTATTCGCACATCAGTGGACCACGGCACCGCGCTTGAACTGGCGGGACGTGGCAAAGCCGATGTCGGCAGTTTTATTACGGCGCTTAATCTCGCCATCAAAATGATTGTTAATACCCAATGAATAATCGAGTCCACCAGGGCCATTTAGCCCGTAAACGCTTCGGGCAAAACTTTCTCAACGATCAGTTCGTGATCGACAGTATTGTTTCTGCCATTAACCCGCAAAAGGGCCAGGCAATGGTCGAAATCGGCCCCGGTCTGGCAGCTTTAACCGAACCGGTTGGCGAACGACTGGACCAGCTGACAGTCATCGAACTTGACCGTGATCTGGCAGCGCGCCTGCAAACGCATCCGTTCTTAGGCCCGAAACTGACGATTTATCAGCAGGATGCGATGACCTTCAACTTCGGTGAACTGGCAGAGAAAATGGGCCAGCCGCTGCGTGTTTTCGGCAACCTGCCGTATAACATTTCCACGCCGTTAATGTTCCATCTGTTTAGCTATACTGATGCCATTGCCGACATGCACTTTATGTTGCAAAAAGAGGTGGTGAATCGTCTGGTTGCAGGACCGAACAGCAAGGCGTATGGTCGATTAAGCGTCATGGCGCAATACTATTGCAACGTGATCCCGGTGCTGGAAGTGCCGCCATCAGCCTTTACACCACCACCCAAAGTGGATTCCGCCGTCGTACGTCTGGTTCCGCACACGACGATGCCTTATCCGGTTAAAGATATTCGCGTGCTGAGTCGTATCACCACTGAAGCCTTTAACCAGCGTCGTAAAACCATTCGTAATAGCCTCGGCAACTTGTTTAGCGCCGATGTGTTAACGGGAATGGGGATCAACCCAGCGATGCGAGCGGAAAATATCTCTGTCGCGCAATATTGCCAGATGGCGAACTATCTGGCGGAGAACGCGCCTTTGCAGGAGAGTTAACGATGATCAATTCGCCCCGAGTGTGTATTCAGGTTCAAAGCGTCTATATTGAGGCACAATCTTCACCTGATAACGAACGTTACGTTTTTTCTTATACCGTAACCATACGCAATCTGGGGCGAGCGCCAGTGCAGTTGTTGGGGCGTTACTGGCTGATCACTAACGGTAATGGCCGTGAAACAGAAGTCCAGGGCGAAGGTGTGGTGGGCGTCCAACCGCATATCGCGCCTGGCGAAGAGTACCAGTATACCAGCGGCGCGATTATCGAAACGCCGCTGGGCACCATGCAGGGTCACTACGAAATGATTGATGAGAACGGCGTTCCCTTTATCATCGACATTCCCGTATTCCGACTCGCCGTTCCAATATTCATTCATTAAAAAATTATGGCGACATACCTTATTGGCGATGTTCATGGCTGTTACGATGAACTGATCGCATTGCTGCATAAAGTGGAATTTACCCCTGGGAAAGATACTCTCTGGCTGACGGGCGATCTGGTTGCGCGCGGTCCTGGTTCGCTTGATGTTCTGCGCTATGTGAAATCCTTAGGCGACAGCGTCCGTCTGGTGCTGGGCAATCACGATCTGCATCTGCTGGCCGTGTTTTCAGGCATAAGCCGCAACAAACCCAAAGATCGTCTCACGCCGCTACTGGAAGCGCCTGATGCCGATGAACTGCTTAACTGGCTACGTCGTCAGCCTTTGTTGCAAATCGATGAAGAGAAAAAGCTGGTGATGGCCCACGCGGGGATCACGCCGCAGTGGGACTTACCGACCGCGAAAGAGTGCGCACGTGACGTAGAAGCGGTACTGTCAAGCGACTCTTACCCCTTCTTCCTCGATGCCATGTACGGCGATATGCCGAACAACTGGTCACCAGATTTGCGTGGTCTGGCGCGATTACGTTTTATCACCAACGCCTTTACCCGTATGCGCTTTTGCTTTCCAAACGGTCAACTGGATATGTACAGCAAAGAATCGCCGGAAGAAGCCCCTGCCCCGCTGAAACCGTGGTTTGCGATTCCTGGCCCTGTCGCTGAAGAGTACAGCATCGCCTTTGGTCACTGGGCATCGCTGGAAGGCAAAGGTACGCCGGAAGGTATTTACGCGCTGGATACCGGCTGCTGCTGGGGTGGTACATTAACCTGCCTGCGCTGGGAAGATAAACAGTATTTTGTCCAGCCGTCGAACCGGCATAAGGATTTGGGCGAAGCGGCGGCGTCTTAAACACAGCCTGATACAGGAAGGCCGGATAAGACGCGACCGGCGTCGAATCCGGCACTAGCCGTAAATTCTATACAAAATTACCGCCGCTCCAGAATCTCAAAGCAATAGCTGTGAGAGTTCTGCGCATCGGCGTCGTGGAATTCGCTGAATACCGATTCCCAGTCATCCGGCTCGTAATCCGGGAAATGGGTGTCGCCTTCCACTTCTGCGTCGATATGCGTCAGATACAGTTTTTGCGCTTTCGGCAGGAACTGCTCATAAACGCGACCGCCGCCAATCACCATAATTTCTGGTACGTCACCACACGCCGCAATGGCTTCATCCACCGATTTCACCCACGTTACGCGCTCGTCCGTACCCGGCTGGCTGCTGATGACAATATTTTTGCGTCCAGGTAGCGGGCGACCGATGGATTCCCAGGTATGGCGGCCCATAATCACAGGTTTATTTAAGGTGTTGCGTTTAAACCAGGCGAGATCGGCAGGCAGATTCCACGGCATGGCGTTTTCCATGCCAATAACGCGATCTACCGCTAGCGCCGCAATCAAACTGATCATTGAAATTTCCCGATAAAAAAAATTGTCGTCACTATACGTAAAGCGTAAACCTTCGTCGACTGGCGAGAGGATGATGTTGAGGAAAATTTTTATTTTGCTGGCGAGTCCATAATCTGTTCGTGGACTCGCCGCATTACAATGAAATAAAAACAAATAGTTAGCTGTAAAGCGTGTGCTACATCACACTTTCTGATTACGATGGCTTAGTTTCCGGTTCATCCGCCATATTACCGGTATGTTTCCCCTCTTCAGTACCCTGCCAGCCATGCCGTTGGATGAGTGACAGATGTTCCCGGTCCTCGGTAATGATCTCACTTAACATCGCGCTGGTGCGTTTATAGACCGCCGCGCGGGCTTTGGTATCGTTTTCGCCCATTGCCATCTCTTCCACCATTTCAATATTAAAGCGGCGGAACACATCGGCGCGTTCTCGCGCTTCATACGGCCCCAGACCTAAACTTTCCAGTGCCAGACGCCCGGTTTTCAGCGCACCTTCAAAGGTTTCACGCTCCGGCTTTTCAACGCCTGCCTGACGCAAACGAATGTAGTGGTCGACATCACGGGCGCGGGCAATAATCTGCAAATGCGGGAAATGTTCTTTCACCATCTCCGTCAGTTGCAGGTTGGTTTGCGGATCATCAATAGCGTTAATCAGCACTTCCGCTTTCGCCGCTCCGGCAGATTCCAGTAAATCCATCCGCGTGGCGTCGCCGTAAAACACTTTCATGCCGAATTTACGCAGCGTTTCGATATGGTCCGGGTCGTGATCGAGCACCACCATTTTCACCCCGCTGGAGAGCAGTAAACGTCCGGTGATCTGCCCAAAACGACCGAATCCGGCAATGATTACCCGCGGCTGTTCTTCGTCGATCTCATCGGCTTCACGCGCCTCTTCAGTAGAAGATTGCTCAAGGCGATTGAGGATCACCAGCAGGATCGGCGTTGCCGCCATCGACAGCGCCACCGCAAGGGTCAGCGATTTCGCCCACTCCGGCTCCAGCACATTCGCCATTTGCGCTGCACCAAATACCACAAAGGCAAACTCACTGCCCTGCCCTAACAGCACCGCAAACCAGCGACGCTGTTTATTTGGCACCTGCAACGGTCGGGCAATCAGCCACAGCATGGCAATTTTGATGATGAGGAAACCAAGCAGCAAAATGACAATGCGCAATGGGTTTTCAATCAGCGTGCCAAAGTCTATCGACATGCCAACACCGATGAAAAACAGCCCCAACAGCAAACCTTTAAATGGTTCGATATCGCTTTCCAGCGCATGACGATATTCCGAGCTTGCCAGCAGTACGCCCGCCAGAAACGCGCCCATCGCCATCGACAAGCCGACCTCTTCCAGCAGCAAACCAAAGCCAAACACGAGGAATAAAGCTACGGCGCTGAACACTTCCCGCAAGCCAGAGCGGGCAACAAAACGCAGCGCCGGACGCGTGACATAGCGCCCCAGCAGTACCACCAGCACCAGCGCGCCCGCCACTTTTAACGCCGACAGGGCAAATGCGCCCATCGTCGTTGAGGCACTGCTCGCCGCCAGTAGCGGGATCATCGCCACCAACGGGATCGCCGCGATATCCTGGAACAGCAGCACCGCAAAGGCACTGCGGCCCATCTGCGTCATCATCAGATTGCGTTCATTCATCGCCTGCATGGCAATCGCCGTTGATGAGAGCGCCAGCGTCATGCCGATCAGTTCCGCTACCTGCCAGCGCAGTCCAAGTAACATGCAGAACAGCCCCAGCAGGCCGCCACAAATCACCATCTGTAATGCGCCACCACCGAACACTGCCGCACGCAGCTTCCACAGCCTTTGTGGATCGAGTTCGAGGCCGATAATAAACAACATCAGCACCACGCCGATTTCAGCAAAGTGCAGAATAGATTCGGCATCGGTCACCAGTCGCAGCCCCCACGGGCCAATAATACAACCCGCGATCAGGTAGCCAAGTACCGATCCCAGACCAAGACGTACCGCAATGGGGACAATCAGCGCCGCCGAACCGAGATAAATCAGCGCCTGAATCAGCGTATGGCTATCCATGATGTGCCTCCTGCCATTCCAGCAGACGTTGCTTATAGTGACGCGCCTGCCCTTCGAGGGTTTCGTCATCACAAATAAAGGTGCAGTGCATGGCAAACGGTGGCAGCCAGTTCAGCCCGCAGTAGATTGCCGTCGCCTGTAGCGGCTGCGACAGCACATCAAAGCCCGGATGCGCACCAATCTCAAAATGGCTTTCCCCGCCGCCGGTCGTCACCGCCCACAGCAAATGTTTGCCATGCAGCGCCGTGCCGCCATGACCGTAAGCCCAGCCGTGCGAGAAGACTTTATCGATCCAAAGTTTAAGGAGCGGTGGAATGCTGTACCACTGCATCGGGTGCTGCCAGACGATCAGATCGGCGCGAGACAGCGCCTCCTGCTCGGCGGCAATATCGATATTGAAGTCAGGATAGAGTTGATAAAGAGAGCGAATTTCGACGCCTTCCAGCGTCCTTGCCTGTTCAAGCATCCGTTTATTCGCATGGGAATGATGCGGATACGGATGCGCATAAATTATGAGGATCATAGTTATTAGCCCGCGTGTTTACGCCTTTGTTTTCCCACAAAGTGTAGTCATATATTCACGCGGCTTATAGTCAATAATATTGATTCAGAAAAGAGAGAAATCTGAATAAATTACCCCGCTCGCTGCCTGCGAATCGTCATATTGCTGGTCTGCGCCAGTGACATCCCACGTGTTTCCGGGGCAAACGCTACGGAAATCAACAAGCCAAATAGCGAGATCCCCGCCCCCATCAGCATGGTGCTACTGATACCGTAATTATTGATAAAGATTGGCAGCGCCCAGGTCGAAACAATGGTGCCAATACGGCTTAATGACATAATCACGCCCACGGCTGAAGCACGAATATCCGTCGGGAAGAGTTCATTAGGATAGAGCCACTGCAAATTACCTGGCCCGCCAGAGAAAAAGGCATACACCGCAAAAGCCATTACTACCAGCCAGATCCCCATATCCGGGATCAGCCCCAAAACCGCCAGCGCCAGCGTCATCATGGCAAAGCTGCCAATCAACAATGGACGCCGTCCGGCAGTGTTTAACCACAGCATCGGCGGAATACAGCCGAGCATAAAGAACAGGCTAATCACCACATTCCCCAGCGCCGCGTTTTTGCCAACACCCAATCCCAACAAACCAACGATTTGCGGGCCAAAGGTGTAAATGGCGAACATTGGGATCACCTGGCAGGTCCAGATGGCGGCAACAAACAGAACAAAAGGAAAATGGCGGCGATTAAACAGATCGCGAAAACGGGTTTGCTGCGGCTGCTCTTCCTCGAAAGCCACCGGTTCGCCAAACAGTTTGATCATCATCTCTTCGCACTCTTTCACTCGCCCTTTGCGTAACAACCAGCGGGGAGATTCAGGCAGTTCGAATCGACCAATCAAAATCAACAAACAGGGGATCGCTGCGCTGCCCAGCATCCAGCGCCAGCCGCCTTCCACATCATAAAGCCAGTAGCCGACCAGATCGGCGCAGGTCGCGCCGACATACCACATGGCGGCGATAAAGCTGATGGAAAACGCCCGCTGACGGGTACTGGAGAACTCGGTGATCATTGAGGTGGCGATGGGATAATCTGCGCCGATAACAATGCCGATGAGTACCCGCATCACCAACAGTTCGACGGGGGATGAGACAAACATCGTCGCCACCGATATCACGCCGATGGCGATGATATCAATGAGGAACATTTTGCGCCGTCCGACTTTATCGGAGATATAGCCAAACAGCGATGTGCCAACGAACAGCCCGGCGAGCGTTCCCGCGCCCAGCAAGCCAATCCAGTCAGCGTCCAGCTTCAGCGCCGGAGTCAGTTGCTCCAGTGCCACGCCAATCATTACCAGTACATAACCATCCAGAAACGGCCCCCCGCTTCCCCACAGCAAAATGCGGCGGTGAATAGAGGAAAATTTAAGATCGTCAAAGTTTCTGGACGGTTGCATGGGTTATTCCTGTTTTTTTGCAATGAGAGTCAGTACGGCGTTACGTATCAAACCAACATCAGCCGTAACGAAACTCCACACCAAAGGTGCCGCGCGGGTATTCCCACTGTTCCAGCGCCGACCCCAGCCCCAGAATGCGGCAGGTGCCACACTCCAGACATCCGGCGTAATCAAAGCGCACACTGCCGTCATCCTGCTTCTTGTACAGACCTGCGGGGCACGCTTTCACCAGCAGCTCCAGCGCCTGTTTATCGGCATCGGCCTTCACAACAATGTGCGGATGCTCTTCATCAACATTGAATTTATTGACGCCCAGTTTGACGTCCACATTGACGGGAGAAGTCATAAAACAGTCACTCCTTTCATGCCATCCTTGATTAGATTGATGAAGCCCACTTTCTTGCCGTGGCGGAGGATTTTCTTGCGCATCAATTCCGGCGCGCTGCCGTCAATGGTGAACAGGTCACGCGCCACGCCCACCGCCAGTTCCGGGTAGCCGTTAAACATGCGTGGATTATCAAGGAACGCCGGTAGTTTCTGGTACATGCGCATATCGCGTAGCGGGCCACTCTCCAGACGCTGACAATATTCCGCCAGTTTTTGCTTACTGAAATCGTCGCTTTTCATCGCTGAAAGCACGGTTTTTGCTGCTGCTTCTCCGGCGGCAATCGCCAGATCCATACCGCGAATGGTAAAACCGAGGTTCATACACATTCCGGCGGCATCACCGGCAATCAATACGCCGTCACCAACCAACTCCGGCAGCATGTTGATACCTGCTTCCGGCACTACGTGAGCGGAATATTCCACCAGCTTGCCGCCCGCGATCAGCGGTGCAACGGCCGGATGTTGTTTGAAATCTTCCAGCATTTGCGGCACCGATTTTTTTGCGTCATGCAGATGATGCAGACCACAAACCAGCCCCAGCGACAGGGTATTTTCATTGGTATAAAGGAAGCCGCCGCCCATCAGGCCATCGGTGGGTGATCCCGCAAACAGGCAAGCCGCACCCTGATTACCCTGCAACTGAAAACGGTCTTCGATAACCGACTTCGGTAACTCGATCAGTTCCTTCACGCCAACCGCCACATCCGTCGGTTTAACGCGTTTTGCCATCCCCAGCTTTTCGGCAAGGATGGAATTCACCCCATCAGCAAGGATCACTGTTTTCGCTTCAATCACATCGCCATCGGCTTCTACGCCGACAACTTTGCCATCGCGCTGTACGAGGTTATCGACGCGAATCCCGGTAATTAACTGCGCGCCCGCGTCTTCGGCCTGCTCCATCAACCAGGCATCAAATTTACTGCGCAAAACGGAGTAAGAACGCTGGGATGGCGAGGTTTCATCACCATTGCAGTAGTCCATGGTCATCGCTGACTTTTCCGTCATAAACGCGAGTTTTTCATGGGTGATCAGGCGTTCTACGGGGGCGGATTCGGCGAAACCAGGAATAATGTGTTCCAGACTGTGGGCATAGAGACGCCCGCCAGTGACGTTCTTGGCACCTGCGGAATTGCCACGCTCGATAACTAACACTTGCGCCCCTTCGCGGGCGAGCACCAGTGCGGCAACCGAACCGGCAAGCCCAGCACCGACGATGATGGCGTCAAAGATATCTTCGGACATAAGAACTCCCTGTCAGCGGCAGGGCCGAAATGCAGCCCTGCCAGAGTGGATCAACGCGCTAAAGCTGCGGTCAGCGCCGGAAGGATCTTCACGGCGTCGCCAACAATGCCGTAATCCGCATACTGGAAGATCGGCGCATTTTTATCTTTATTGATGGCGAAAATGGTTTGCGACGCGTTAGCGCCAACCATGTGCTGGATCTGCCCGGAGATCCCCACCGCCAGATACAGTTCAGGTTTCAGCATCAGGTTGGAGATACCGACATAGCGTTCGTGCTCCATCCATTTTTCGTTTTCCGCCACCGGACGAGAACAGGCCAGCTCCGCACCTATCGCCTTGCAAAGCTGTTCTGCCAGCGCAATGTTCTCTTTGCTGCCAATGCCGCGACCGACGCTGACCACCAGACGGGCTTTGTCGAGATCGACGCTGTTGCTCTGGCGCGCCTGCGTTGCCGTGCGGGTAATCGCCACAGCCGGAGCCTGCCACTCCACGGTGTGCGTTTCGCCAGTGCGTGACGCGTCTGGCTGAGCCGCATCGAACGTGCCGCTGCTGATGGTCAGTACCGCATACGCCGTGGCAATGCGTTCTTCGCCAATTGCCAGGCCGCCGTAAACCATGTGTTTCACCGTCGCTTTACCGTCCTGTACGCTGACGGTGCTGGCATCGTTAGACACCGCCGCTTTAAGGCGATAACCCAGTTTTGCCGCCAGTAATTTGCCGCGACGGGTGTTTGGCAGCAGTACCAGGCCGTCTGCGCCGTGCTGGCGAATAGTGTCAGCCATAACACTGGCGTAATCTTCGATCATCCGATCGTCCGGTTTGCCGTTTAATTTCCAGACATGATTAGCGCCGAGCTGGATTGCCTGTACGCCATCGGCATCATTGAGGACAAAGGTGTTGATTTGATTAGCTAAAGCCTGCGCACCGTTCATCAGTTCCGGCAGACGAGAAGGGGTATCGCTGAATACCCAGACTTGAGAAAACGTGTTCATAGCATCCCCTGTAATTAAATGACTTTGCGAAGATTTTCAGCAAATGCGGCGATCTGTTCTTCGCCGTCGCCTTCAATCACGATGCGCTGACGCTCGCGCTGTTTCGGCGCGGCAACCTGTTGTTCAGACCACGCAACCTCCGCGTTAAAACCGATATCCGCCGCCGACCACACCTGGACTGGCTTTTTCGCCGCGCCGAGAATGGATTTCATCGAAGGAATTTGTGGGGAGTTGATATCAGTGGAAACAGCAACAACCGCAGGCAGCGGAATGCTTAAGGTTTCTGTTTCATCTTCCAGTTCGCGCTCAACGGTGAGGGTATCTGCCGTCAGGGAGATAATTTTGCTGACGCCGTTAACTGCCGGAATATTGAGGATTTCGCCCACCAGCAGACCAACCTGCTGGGCATAAAGGTCGGAAGAACCGTCGCCGCACAGGATCAGATCAAAGCCAGCTTTCTGTGCCGCGGCAGCCAATGCAGCCGCCGTTTGTTGCGGCAGTGCCTGCTCGAACTGGTCATCAATCACCACAATCAGTTCATCCGGGCCGCGCGATAGCACATCTTTACGCCCTTTGGCGTTGGTCAGGGCTTTACCGCCCACACTTAAGGCCGTCACCTGCGCCTCTGCCGCCTGCTGTTTTAACTGGCAAGCCGCTTCAATAGCGTTCAAATCGTATTGGCTTATTTTCGCATCGGCTTTACTGAAGTCTAACGAACCATCAGCATTATTGACCGCAATATCCTGTTCATCAGGCACGCACTTATAGCAAGTAATAATCTTCATTGCATCTCCAGAAATCATGAAGGAAACGTCGTTCATATCGGTGGTGTTAATTACAGATAGCACGTCCTTTAATTCAGGAATAAAACTTTAATCACCAATATTGAAAATGTCACACGCAGATAAATCCAACTTTCAATATTGTTAAGCGCCTCACCAATATTGAAAACATGGCGTAGCAAAGAGAAATTTTCAATATTGTTTTATGGATCACCAATATTGAAAGTCAGATGCTATTTTTTTACTCACAATCAAATCCATCATATTGATTAATAATGGATATTTACACAAAGACACTCTGTTTTTACCCGATGAAAAACTGTGATTTACATCACAGAATGCAGCCAATTGAATACCCATTATGAGTTAGCCATTAACGCGTCCACGAGGTTAATAATAATTATATTAAATGTTAACAAAAATAAAACAAACGGGAACGCAAAATAAATATTCGTTTTCACAGTGGAATTAACTCATGACAAAAGAAAAGAGTAAAACGGGAATAGAACCGAAGGTGTTCTTTCCGCCATTAATAATCGTTGGCATACTTTGTTGGCTTACCGTAAGGGATCTGGATGCGGCGAATGTCGTTATTAATGCTGTATTCAGTTACGTCACCAATGTATGGGGATGGGCATTTGAATGGTATATGGTGGTGATGCTTTTCGGCTGGTTCTGGCTGGTGTTTGGCCCGTATGCCAAAAAGCGTTTAGGTAACGAGCCGCCAGAGTTTAGCACCGCCAGTTGGATCTTTATGATGTTCGCCTCCTGTACGTCAGCCGCCGTACTGTTCTGGGGATCGATTGAGATCTACTACTACATCTCCACACCGCCATTTGCTTTAGCGCCAAACTCTACTGGCGCGAAAGAACTGGGGCTGGCCTACAGTTTGTTCCACTGGGGACCGCTACCGTGGGCCACTTACAGCTTCCTTTCCGTCGCCTTCGCGTACTTCTTCTTTGTCCGCAAAATGGATGTGATTCGCCCCAGCTCCACTCTGGTGCCGCTGGTCGGTGAAAAACATGCCAAAGGCTTGTTTGGCACTATCGTCGATAACTTCTATCTGGTGGCGCTGATCTTCGCAATGGGCACCAGTCTGGGTCTTGCCACGCCGCTGGTGACCGAGTGTATGCAGTACCTGTTTGGTATTCCGCATACCCTGCAACTGGACGCTATCATCATTACCTGCTGGATCATCCTCAACGCTATCTGCGTCGCCTGTGGTCTGCAAAAAGGGGTGAAAATCGCCAGCGATGTGCGCAGCTATCTGAGTTTCCTGATGCTCGGCTGGGTATTCATCGTCAGCGGCGCCAGCTTCATCATGAACTACTTCACCGACTCGGTGGGGATGTTGCTGATGTATCTGCCGCGCATGTTGTTCTATACCGATGCCGTTGGCAAAGGCGGCTTCCCGCAGGGCTGGACCGTGTTCTACTGGGCATGGTGGGTGATTTACGCCATCCAGATGAGTATCTTCCTCGCGCGTATTTCCCGTGGTCGTACCGTGCGTGAACTGTGCTTCGGTATGGTGATGGGGCTGACAGCATCCACCTGGATCCTGTGGACCGTACTTGGTAGTAACACTCTGCTGTTGATGGATAAAAACATCATCAACATTCCAAACCTGATCGAACAGTACGGTGTGGCGCGCGCCATCATCGAAACATGGGCCGCTCTGCCGCTCAGCACTGCCACCATGTGGGGCTTCTTCATTCTCTGCTTTATTGCCACCGTTACCCTGATTAACGCCTGCTCTTACACCCTGGCGATGTCCACCTGCCGCGAAGTACGCGACGGCGAAGAGCCGCCGCTGCTGGTGCGTATCGGCTGGTCAGTGTTGGTTGGTGTTATCGGCATTGTTCTGCTGGCGCTCGGCGGCCTGAAACCGATTCAAACCGCCATCATCGCCGGAGGATGCCCGCTGTTCTTCGTCAACATTATGGTGACGCTCTCCTTTATTAAAGACGCGAAACAGAACTGGAAAGATTAATTAACCCCCAAAATATCAAGAGGTTGAAAGATGGATTTTAATTTAAATGATGAGCAGGAACTGTTTGTCGCCGGTATCCGCGAACTGATGGCCAGCGAAAACTGGGAGGCCTATTTTGCCGAGTGCGACCGTGACAGCGTCTACCCGGAACGTTTTGTCAAAGCACTGGCGGATATGGATATCGACAGCCTGCTGATCCCGGAAGAGCACGGTGGTCTGGATGCGGGGTTTGTTACCCTCGCCGCCGTGTGGATGGAACTGGGTCGTTTGGGGGCGCCAACCTACGTGTTGTATCAGTTGCCTGGCGGGTTTAACACCATCCTGCGTGAAGGCACACAAGAGCAGATCGACAAGATTATGGCGTTTCGTGGTACCGGTAAGCAGATGTGGAACTCAGCGATTACCGAACCGGGCGCGGGCTCCGACGTGGGTAGCCTGAAAACGACTTATACCCGTAGAGATGGTAAGATTTATCTTAATGGCAGTAAGTGTTTTATTACCAGCAGCGCCTACACCCCGTACATCGTGGTGATGGCGCGCGACGGGGCTTCTCCGGACAAACCTGTCTACACCGAATGGTTTGTCGATATGAGCAAACCGGGCATCAAAGTGACCAAACTTGAGAAGCTCGGTCTGCGTATGGATAGCTGCTGTGAAATCACCTTTGACGATGTGGAACTGGACGAGAAAGACATGTTCGGTCGGGAAGGTAACGGCTTTAACCGCGTCAAAGAAGAGTTCGACCATGAACGTTTCCTGGTAGCCCTGACCAACTACGGTACGGCGATGTGCGCCTTTGAAGATGCGGCGCGCTACGCCAACCAGCGCGTGCAGTTTGGCGAGGCTATTGGTCGTTTCCAGTTGATTCAGGAAAAATTCGCCCACATGGCGATCAAATTAAACTCCATGAAAAACATGCTGTATGAAGCAGCGTGGAAAGCAGACAACGGCACCATCACCTCTGGTGATGCAGCGATGTGCAAATACTTCTGCGCTAATGCGGCATTTGAAGTGGTGGATAGCGCAATGCAGGTGCTGGGCGGTGTCGGGATTGCGGGCAACCACCGCATCAGCCGCTTCTGGCGTGATCTGCGTGTAGACCGCGTCTCTGGCGGATCTGACGAAATGCAGATCCTGACGCTGGGTCGTGCGGTGCTGAAGCAATACCGCTAAGTCCGTGCGCTGCCTGATGCGACGCGGCCGCGTCTTATCAGGCCTACGGGAGCACGAATGTCGGCCGGATAAGGCGTTTACGCCGCATCCGGCAGTCATGCGCTACACAATTTTTCAGGAGCTAATAATGGATCATCTACCCATGCCGAAATTCGGGCCGCTGGCCGGATTGCGCGTTGTCTTCTCCGGTATCGAAATCGCCGGGCCGTTCGCCGGGCAAATGTTCGCAGAATGGGGGGCGGAAGTTATCTGGATCGAGAACGTCGCCTGGGCCGACACCATTCGCGTTCAACCTAACTACCCGCAGCTCTCTCGTCGCAATTTGCACGCGCTGTCGTTAAATATTTTCAAAGATGAAGGCCGCGAAGCGTTTCTGAAATTAATGGAAACCACCGATATCTTCATCGAAGCCAGTAAAGGTCCGGCCTTTGCCCGTCGTGGCATTACCGATGAAGTCCTGTGGCAGCACAACCCGAAACTGGTTATCGCTCACCTGTCCGGTTTTGGTCAGTACGGCACCGAGGAGTACACCAATCTTCCGGCCTATAACACCATCGCCCAGGCCTTCAGTGGTTACCTGATTCAGAACGGTGATGTTGACCAGCCAATGCCTGCCTTCCCGTATACCGCCGATTACTTTTCTGGCCTGACCGCCACCACGGCGGCGCTGGCAGCACTGCATAAAGTGCGTGAAACCGGTAAAGGCGAAAGCATCGACATCGCCATGTATGAAGTGATGCTGCGTATGGGCCAGTACTTCATGATGGATTACTTCAATGGCGGCGAAATGTGCCCGCGCATGACCAAAGGTAAAGATCCCTACTACGCCGGTTGCGGTCTGTACAAATGCGCCGACGGCTACATTGTGATGGAACTGGTGGGCATTACTCAGATTGCAGAATGCTTTAAAGATATCGGCCTCGCACATCTGCTCGGCACGCCGGAAATCCCGGAAGGCACCCAGCTTATCCACCGTATCGAATGCCCTTACGGACCACTGGTAGAAGAGAAACTCGATGCCTGGCTGGCGGCGCACACCATCGCGGAAGTTAAAGAACGCTTTGCTGAACTGAATATCGCCTGCGCCAAAGTGCTGACCGTACCGGAACTGGAAAGCAATCCACAGTATGTGGCTCGTGAATCAATCACCCAGTGGCAAACGATGGATGGTCGCACCTGCAAAGGGCCAAACGTGATGCCGAAATTCAAAAATAACCCAGGCCAAATCTGGCGCGGAATGCCATCACATGGCATGGATACGGCTGCCATTTTGAAAACTATCGGCTACAGCGAAAACGACATTCAGGAGTTGGTCAGCAAAGGTCTGGCCAAAGTTGAGGACTAAACGCGTGGCGCCAGTCGGCTTGCCTGACTAGCGCCCGCCCAATAACAAACGAACAAAATGGATAGAGGTGCAATGGATATCATTGGCGGACAACATCTACGTCAAATGTGGGACGATCTGGCGGACGTTTACGGTCATAAAACGGCGCTGATTTGTGAATCCAGCGGCGGAGTCGTTAACCGGTATAGTTATCTTGAGTTAAATCAGGAGATTAACCGCACGGCAAACCTGTTTTATACGCTGGGGATTCGCAAAGGCGACAAGGTTGCTCTACATCTCGACAACTGCCCGGAATTTATCTTTTGCTGGTTCGGGCTGGCAAAAATTGGCGCGATTATGGTGCCGATTAACGCCCGCCTGTTGCGCGAGGAAAGCGCGTGGATCCTGCAAAATAGCCAGGCGTGCCTGCTGGTGACCAGTGCGCAATTCTATCCTATGTATCAACAGATTCAGCAGGAAGATGCCACGCAGTTGCGGCACATTTGCCTGACAGATGTGGCGCTTCCCGCTGATGATGGTGTGAGTTCGTTTACTCAACTGAAAAATCAACAACCTGCCACCTTGTGCTATGCACCGCCGCTAACGACCGACGATACGGCGGAAATTCTCTTTACCTCCGGTACCACTTCCCGACCGAAAGGGGTGGTGATTACCCATTACAACCTGCGCTTCGCTGGATATTACTCTGCCTGGCAGTGCGCACTGCGTGACGATGACGTCTACCTGACGGTAATGCCTGCGTTTCATATCGATTGCCAGTGTACTGCGGCGATGGCGGCGTTTTCTGCCGGAGCCACCTTTGTGCTGGTCGAGAAATACAGCGCCCGCGCCTTCTGGGGACAGGTACAGAAGTATCGCGCCACCGTTACCGAATGTATTCCGATGATGATCCGTACGTTGATGGTGCGACCGCCTTCAGCGAGCGATCAGCAACACCATCTGCGGGAAGTAATGTTTTATCTCAACCTGTCGGAGCAGGAAAAAGATGCGTTTTGTGAACGCTTCGGCGTTCGCTTGCTGACCTCTTATGGGATGACGGAAACCATTGTTGGCATTATCGGCGATCGCCCTGGCGATAAACGACGCTGGCCGTCGATTGGTCGGGCGGGGTTTTGCTACGAAGCGGAGATTCGCGACGATCACAATCGTCCGCTCCCGGCTGGTGAGATCGGTGAAATCTGCATTAAAGGCGTACCGGGAAAAACCATCTTCAAAGAGTACTTTCTCAACCCGCAAGCCACTGCGAAAGTGCTGGAAGCTGATGGCTGGCTGCATACTGGCGATACCGGATACTGCGACGAAGAGGGCTTTTTTTATTTCGTCGATCGTCGCTGCAATATGATCAAACGCGGTGGGGAGAATGTCTCTTGCGTAGAGCTGGAAAATATTATCGCCGCGCACCCGAAAATTCAGGACATAGTGGTTGTTGGTATTAAAGATTCGATTCGCGATGAAGCCATCAAAGCGTTTGTGGTGCTGAATGAAGGTGAAATATTGAGCGAAGAGGAATTCTTCTACTTTTGCGAACAGAATATGGCGAAATTTAAAGTGCCCTCTTATCTGGAGATCAGAAAAGATCTGCCACGTAATTGCTCGGGGAAAATAATCAGAAAGGCGCTGAAATAAACACTACAGCAGGGTACTACTCTGTCTGGTAATAATCACGTTCAACAATAATATGCATTTTTTTGCAGGGCCGTTGTCGTCCCTGAAAAAGCAAAAATGGAGAAAAGGAATGAGCGAATCATTACATCTGACCCGCAACGGATCAATTCTGGAAATTACCCTAGATCGCCCAAAAGCGAATGCTATTGATGCGAAAACCAGCTTTGAAATGGGCGAAGTATTTCTAAATTTCCGTGACGATCCGCAATTACGTGTCGCCATTATTACCGGTGCCGGAGAGAAATTCTTTTCCGCAGGCTGGGATTTAAAAGCAGCAGCAGAAGGCGAAGCACCGGATGCTGACTTTGGTCCGGGTGGTTTTGCGGGCTTAACCGAAATTTTCAATCTGGATAAACCGGTCATCGCAGCCGTGAACGGATACGCCTTTGGCGGCGGTTTCGAACTGGCGCTGGCGGCAGATTTTATTGTTTGTGCCGATAACGCCAGCTTCGCCCTGCCGGAAGCCAAACTGGGCATCGTTCCTGACAGCGGCGGTGTGCTGCGTCTGCCGAAGATCCTGCCGCCTGCCATCGTCAATGAAATGGTGATGACCGGCAGAAGAATGGGCGCAGAAGAGGCGCTGCGTTGGGGGATAGTCAACCGCGTAGTTAGCCAGACGGAACTGATGGATAACGCCCGCGAACTGGCGCAGCAACTGGTTGACAGCGCCCCGCTGGCGATCGCGGCGCTGAAAGAGATCTACCGCACCACCAGCGAAATGCCAGTAGAAGAAGCGTATCGCTATATTCGCAGCGGCGTGTTGAAACACTACCCATCAGTTCTGCATTCGGAAGATGCCCTTGAAGGGCCGCTGGCGTTTGCCGAGAAGCGCGATCCGGTGTGGAAAGGACGTTAACAACCGTGAGCTATTACGCCTTTGAAGGGTTAATTCCAGTGGTTCACCCGACGGCGTTTGTCCATCCCAGCGCAGTATTGATTGGCGATGTGATTGTGGGGGCCGGAGTCTACATCGGCCCCCTCGCCTCGCTGCGTGGTGACTACGGGCGTTTGATCGTGCAAGCGGGAGCCAATATTCAGGATGGCTGCATTATGCATGGCTACTGCGACACTGACACCATCGTTGGAGAAAACGGCCATATCGGGCACGGAGCGATCCTGCATGGTTGTGTGATTGGTCGCGATGCATTGGTCGGGATGAACAGCGTGATTATGGATGGCGCGGTCATTGGCGAAGAGAGCATTGTTGCCGCCATGAGTTTTGTCAAAGCAGGCTTTAGCGGCGAGAAACGCCAGTTGTTGATGGGGACGCCAGCCCGCGCTGTACGCAGTGTGAGTGACGACGAGTTACACTGGAAGCGGTTAAATACCAAAGAATATCATGATCTTGTCGGGCGTTGTCATGCATCGTTACATGAAACGCAGCCGTTGAGGCAAATGGAGGAAAATCGCCCCCGTTTGCAGGGGACGACGGATGTGACGCCGAAACGGTAACATCGTCAGATGCGGCATAAACGCCTTATCCAACCCGGCAGGAAAGCCCCCGTAGGCAGGATAAGATGCGCCAGCATCGCATCCGGCGATAGCTGTCGGATGCGGCATAAACGCCTTATCCAACCCTGCTGGAGAGCAACCGTAGGCCGGATAAGATGCGCCAGCATCGCATCCGGCGACCAGGTCGCACGGTATCAACGAAATGACATTAACGACGCATACTCTTTGACAACATCATCTGCCACTTCTGCTCGCGGTTAAGTTCCGTGAGCGGAACGGCAGGAATACGCGGCGTCTTTCTTACGCCGACTAATTTATCCCGGCCGTTATTGCGCAGGCGCGCGTAAATTTGCTCATCGATATCGACCACTTTTACCAGTCGCTGGCACTGGCATCCCCGCCCTTCCAGCTTATTAGGGATCATCTTAACTTCGCAGCTTATTTCTGCGACTTCCGACAGAATATAAGTCAGGGTATTAACCGCCTTGCTGTGTTCAATATCGAAATGAATAGAGATCTCTCTTGCTATCACCCACCGGTTTTCAGCCATCATCCATTCGGCGATTAACAAATAGAGTGGTTTTTCAACACATCCTTCACACATACGAACTCCAGTTTCACAAATTAAAAGACTGGCTATGACTCGTTTTGCAGCAATTAAACAAGGCCATATTAAAATTGTGGATATATCGATAGTATGCAACCTAACGAAGGATTAGTGTGAGCAAAATCCTGCTTACGCCATCAAAAATATGAATTCCAACAAAGTTTTGTCTTACAGATAAAAAAACGGTCCTCTTTCGAGAACCGTATTAGTTATTCGATCAAATTGGCGAATAAAACATATCCGCCATCACACGCTATTATTTGATCTGTGCGTGCATTTCCTGCACCGAAATAACTTTTTCGGTCGCATCGGCATTCAGCGCCATCGCGGTAGCGAAACCACCGTTCAGGGTGGTGTCATAATGCACTTTATATTGCAGCGCACTGCGACGAATCACGCGGGAGTCTTCAATCGCGCGACGACCTGAGGTGGTGTTGATGATGTAGGTGTATTCGCCATTCTTGATACGGTCCTGAATGTGCGGACGACCTTCATGCACCTTGTTTACCAGACGCGGATTAATGCCCGCTTCGCCCAGCACAATCGCCGTGCCGTGGGTCGCATCCAGCTCGAAGCCCTGTTTCAGCAGTTTTGCCGCCAGGTCCACCACGCGTTCTTTGTCGCCTTCACGCACGGAGAGCAGCGCACGGCCCTGTTTCTTCATGGTGGAGTTACTGCCCAGCTGCGCTTTGGCGAACGCTTCAGCGAAGGTGCGACCCACGCCCATCACTTCCCCGGTGGAGCGCATTTCTGGCCCTAACAGCGGGTCAACGCCCGGGAATTTGTTGAACGGCAGCACCACTTCTTTCACCGAGTAGTACGGCGGGATGACTTCTTTAGTCACGCCCTGCTCAGCCAGCGATTTGCCTGCCATCACGCGCGCCGCCACTTTTGCCAGCGGTACGCCGGTGGCTTTGGAAACGAACGGGACGGTACGCGCCGCTCGCGGGTTAACTTCAATCAGGTAGACTTCGTTGTTTTTCACCGCAAACTGCACGTTCATCAGGCCGCGCACCTGCAATTCGAAGGCCAGTTTCTGCACCTGTTGGCGCATCACATCCTGAATTTCCTGACTTAAGGTGTAGGCTGGCAGAGAACATGCGGAGTCACCGGAGTGCACGCCCGCCTGCTCGATGTGCTCCATAATGCCGCCAATCAGCACCATTTCGCCATCGCAGATGGCGTCCACGTCAACTTCTACCGCGTCATCAAGGAAGTGATCCAGCAACACTGGCGCATCGTTAGACACGCTGACCGCCGTCTGGAAGTAGCGACGCAGGTCAGCTTCGTCGTAGACGATTTCCATCGCCCGACCGCCGAGAACGTAAGACGGGCGCACCACCAGCGGGTAGCCAATCTCTTTTGCCTTCTCAACCGCCATTTCAATAGCGGTAACGGTGGCGTTCGCCGGTTGTTTCAGTTTCAGACGGTCAACCGCATGCTGGAAGCGTTCACGGTCTTCCGCACGGTCGATAGCATCCGGGCTGGTACCGATAACCGGGACGCCAGCGGCTTCCAGCGCGCGCGCCAGTTTCAGCGGAGTCTGACCACCGTACTGGACGATAACGCCTTTCGGCTTCTCGATACGCACGATTTCCAGTACATCTTCCAGGGTTACCGGCTCGAAGTAGAGGCGGTCGGAAGTGTCGTAGTCGGTGGAGACGGTTTCCGGGTTACAGTTCACCATAATGGTTTCGTAACCGTCTTCACGCAGCGCCAGCGAGGCGTGTACGCAGCAGTAGTCGAATTCGATACCCTGACCGATACGGTTCGGGCCGCCGCCAAGCACCATGATTTTTTCACGGTCGGTAGACGGATTCGATTCGCACTCTTCTTCATAAGTGGAGTACATATAAGCGGTGTCGGTGGCAAATTCTGCCGCACAGGTATCCACGCGCTTATAAACCGGGTGCAGATCATACTGGTCGCGCAGCTTGCGGATTTCCGCTTCGCGAACGCCCGCCAGTTTAGCCAGACGCGCATCGGCAAAGCCTTTGCGTTTCAGCTGGCGCAGGAAGTCAGCGTTCAGGCCAGTGATGCCCACTTCTGCGACTTTCTCTTCCAGACGCACCAGCTCTTCAATCTGTACCAGGAACCAGCGGTCAATGTTGGTCAGGTTGAAGACGCCGTCCACAGACAGGCCCGCACGGAAAGCATCGGCGATGTACCAGATACGCTCTGCGCCTGCATCTTTCAGTTCGCGACGGATTTTGGTTAACGCTTCCGGGTCATCCAGGCTCACTTTCGGGTCGAAGCCAGTTGCGCCCACTTCCAGGCCGCGCAGCGCTTTTTGCAGGGACTCCTGCTGCGTGCGACCAATCGCCATCACTTCGCCAACCGATTTCATCTGAGTGGTCAGACGGTCGTTCGCACCAGCGAATTTCTCGAAGTTGAAGCGAGGAATTTTGGTAACCACGTAGTCGATAGACGGCTCGAAGGACGCCGGAGTACGCCCGCCAGTGATGTCGTTCATCAGTTCGTCGAGGGTGTAACCCACCGCCAGTTTCGCCGCTACTTTAGCAATCGGGAAGCCGGTCGCCTTCGACGCCAGCGCCGAAGAACGCGACACGCGCGGGTTCATTTCGATAACAATCAGGCGACCGTTTTTCGGGTTCACCGCAAACTGGACGTTGGAACCACCGGTTTCAACGCCGATTTCACGCAGCACCGCCATCGAGGCGTTACGCATGATTTGATATTCTTTGTCGGTCAGCGTTTGGGCTGGCGCGACAGTGATGGAGTCACCGGTGTGGATGCCCATTGCATCGAAGTTTTCGATAGAGCAGACGATGATGCAGTTGTCGTTTTTATCACGCACCACTTCCATCTCGTACTCTTTCCAGCCGATCAGCGACTCATCAATCAGCAGCTCTTTGGTCGGGGAGAGATCCAGACCGCGGGCGCAGATTTCTTCAAACTCTTCGCGGTTATAAGCGATACCGCCACCGCTACCGCCCATGGTAAAGGATGGGCGAATAATGCACGGGAAGCCCACGTCAGCGGCAACCGCCAGCGCTTCTTCCATCGTGTGTGCAATACCGGAACGCGCAGTTTCCAGACCGATTTTCTTCATCGCTACGTCGAAACGGCGGCGGTCTTCTGCTTTATCAATCGCATCGGCGGTAGCACCAATCATGGTGACACCGAACTCTTCCAGCACCCCCTGACGCTCCAGCTCCAGCGCGCAGTTCAACGCCGTCTGACCGCCCATCGTTGGCAGCACTGCGTCCGGGCGCTCTTTTTCAATAATCTTGCGTACCACTTCCCAGTGAATCGGCTCGATGTAGGTCGCATCAGCCATTTCCGGGTCGGTCATGATGGTCGCCGGGTTGGAGTTCACCAGAATGACGCGGTAACCTTCTTCGCGCAGGGCTTTACATGCTTGCGCGCCAGAGTAGTCAAACTCACACGCCTGACCGATAACAATCGGGCCCGCACCCAGAATCAGGATACTTTTTATATCTGTACGTTTTGGCATGACTCTTTTACTCCTGATTACTTAGCGGTTTTACGGTACTGCTCAATTAACTCGATAAAGTGGTCGAACAACGGCGCTGCGTCGTGCGGACCAGGGCTGGCTTCCGGGTGACCCTGGAAGCTGAACGCCGGTTTATCGGTGCGATGAATCCCCTGTAACGTACCGTCGAACAGGGATTTATGCGTGACACGCAGGTTTGCAGGTAATGTTGCTTCATCCACCGCAAAACCGTGGTTCTGGGCGGTGATCATCACCACGTTTTTCTCAACATCTTTCACCGGATGGTTGCCGCCGTGGTGTCCGAACTTCATCTTAATGGTCTTCGCACCGCTCGCCAGCGCCAGCAACTGATGGCCGAGGCAGATGCCGAATACCGGAATATCGGTTTCGAGGAATTTCTGGATGGCAGTAATAGCGTAATCGCACGGGGCCGGGTCGCCAGGACCGTTGGAGAGGAAGATGCCGTCTGGATTCATTTTCAGCACATCTTCCGCAGAAGTTTGCGCCGGAACGATGGTCAGGCGACAACCTCTGTCCACCAGCATCCGCAGGATGTTGCGCTTGGCACCAAAATCATAAGCCACAACATGGAACGGCAGCTCGTCTTCTTTTTTCGCTTCTGGCAGGCCGCCGGTCAGCGTCCAGCTCCCTTGTGTCCAGCTATAGGCTTCTGCGGTGGTCACTTCTTTTGCCAGATCCATGCCGTTCAGACCTGGGAACGCGCGGGCTTTTTCTAATGCCAGCGCCGCATCCGGGTTATCGCCCGCGATAATGCAGCCATTCTGTGCGCCTTTCTCGCGCAGTAAACGCGTCAGCTTACGGGTATCGATATCGGCAATCGCCACGATGTTATGGCGTTTCAGGTAAGAAGAGAGGTCTTCGGTGTTGCGGAAGTTGCTGGCAATCAGCGGCAGGTCGCGAATCACCAGACCTTGCGCATGTACCTGAGAAGATTCTTCATCGGCGTCATTAGTGCCGACATTGCCAATATGGGGATAAGTAAGAGTAACGATTTGACGAGAATAGGAAGGATCAGTGAGGATTTCTTGATAACCGGTCATTGAAGTATTGAAAACGACTTCCCCAACCGCCGAACCTGTTGCCCCTATGGCCCGACCGTGAAACTGGGTTCCGTCTTCCAGAACCAATAGCGCTGACTTAATCAAAACACCCTCCAGAGAATATTCACTCACTTTATTTGCATATTAATTCACAATGATGACGCAAATCAATGCAAATCTGCTTACCGACGAATTTCTGGCAAACGGCGGCATTCTGGAGATATGGGCGCTAAAAGTCAACTCAATCGCGGTATTTATTATATGATTTTATGCGTCATGCATATTTTTATGGCATTAAGCGACAAAAAGATCACCTAACGTAGTCAGGAAAACGCTTGCACAGCGAGAAGAATGTAAAAACAAAATTCACTCGGAAAAAAGTGGACCAGATGGTCAGAATTTACATTAAAACAACAAAAATCACAGACAAAACTTTATATTTTTAGCAATTTGTATCAACAATTAAGAAAAAACCACAAAATAAAAGGGCTAAAAATTAAAGCCCTTTACAATCAATAAATTAGATATGTTACTTTTGCATCAATAGAAATGTTTTGTGGTTATAATCTATTGAGATCCAGCACATCTCGCATATCAAAAAGACCATTTTCCTTGCCATTTAGCCACAATGCCGATCTTACCGCACCGTTAGCAAATGTCATGCGGCTGGACGCCTTATGGGTAATCTCCAGACGTTCGCCGATATCAGCAAACATGGCGGTATGTTCACCCACAATGTCACCCGCACGTACAGTGGCAAAACCAATGGTGCCAGGAACACGTTCACCAGTATGGCCTTCACGACTGTAGACCGCGCAATCTTTCAGGTCTTTATCAAGAGCGTGGGCAATCGCCTCCCCCATCGCCAGCGCAGTGCCTGACGGCGCATCGACTTTATGTCTATGATGTGCTTCGATAATTTCAATATCGGTGTAGTCACCCATTACCTGAGTGGCTTTCTCCAGCAGCTTAAGCATGACGTTAACGCCAACGCTAAAATTAGCGGCAAAGACAATCGCAATATCTGTGGCAGCGTCACGAATCGCTTGTTTGCCAGCGTCATCAAAACCCGTTGTACCAATCACCATCCCTTTGCCATGCTGGCGACAAAAAGCGAGATGGTTCAGCGTACCTTCCGGACGGGTAAAATCGATAAACACATCAAAATCATCTTTTACCGCGTCGAGGCTGCTTTGCACGGTAACGCCTGTTTTTCCGACGCCGGCCAGTTCACCAGCGTCGCTGCCCAGTAAAGAAGATCCTTCGCGCTCCAGCGCCGCGCCCAGCTGCACGCCTTCTAATGCCAGCGCCGCCTGAATCAACTGGCGGCCCATACGCCCCCCGGCTCCCGCGATGGCAACGCGGATGTTTGCATCATGCATAGCTATTCTCTTTTGTTAATTTGCATAGACCGTTTTCAGAGTAACCAGCGCATCGCTACGCCGCCAGCCAAAAACGCTGATAATTAGAAATTAATGATAAACAGGGAGGGATATCAGTGAAAGGCATGACGCAGAAAGTGATGCGTCATACCATCTGTCATTATGCCTGGTCTTGTGACTTTGACGGCAGGCAGCAAAGTATAAGCAGAATTACGCCCGTAACAGGGATCAACACGACAATAATGACCCACCACCCTGGATATCCGATATCGTGCATCCTTCTGACGGCTAGCGCCATCGCCGGTACGGCAAAAATCAACGTTAAAATAAATGACGCGGGCAGCGCAAAAAAAATGAAAACACCATAGTCATTGTTCATTGTTTCCGCAAACCACCAGCATAAAAGCGGTAGCAGACAGATAACGACACTACCGATCATAAACGACCAGAACTCAAAACGGGTGGCGACACCTTCATAATTAAAGATGTTTTTCCACCCTTCCAAATACGCTTCTCCATACGTCATAGAACACTTCCTTGTTTTCTGATTAGTTCGCCAGGGCCAGCACTTCCGCCACCCACTGCTGAAAGCCTTTCACATCCAGATCCAGTGCCACCTGCACGTTTGCAGGTTTACTCAGGCAACCGTCGATATCAACAACCGTAGTACCTGAGGTAAATTCGCCCTGCGTTTCCACTGCCACAAAACACGGCTTGAGAGTGAATAAGTCCGGGCGCACCAGCCAGGCGATGGCGCAGAGATCGTGCATACGCAGGCCGCTTTGCATACTGCCGCTACGGTAGTGACTAAACAAGGCGTGCAGCATTTTTCCGGTACGATTCAACTCCGGCAATGTAGCAAGATAATCAGGAGTTAACACCGCCTGATTGGTGACATCCAGACCGCACATGACGATTTCGATGCCGCTACGGAAGACACATGCAGCCGCTTCTGGATCGGCAGCGATATTAAACTCGGCGTTTGGTGTGCAGTTGCCGCGTCCGGCAGAACCACCCATGATCACCAGACGGCGAATATGCGGTTTGCATTCCGGGCATTGTGAAAGTAACAGCGCAATATTGGTTAACGGGCCGATGGCTACCAGAGTAACAGGCTCAGGCGCACGCAGCAGGGCATCCCGAATAGCCAGAAATGCGGGTTTGTCCAGTGGGCTTCTGTTGTGCTCGACAAAGTCGTAGCCAGCCATTCCCGATTCACCGTGCACAGATGCTGCATTACGCGGTGCGCGTACCAGCGGCACGGCAGCTCCCTGGGCAAGCGGAATCTCCGCATTCCAGAAATGCAGCAGTTGCAGGGCGTTGCGGGTAGTTTTCTCAACCGAGACATTACCTGCGACGGTGGTCATCAGTTGCAGGTCGAGCTCGGGGGCAAAAATCGCGGCGGCAATGGCGACGGCATCGTCAATGCCGGGGTCTGTATCGAGGAAAATAGGTAAACGCATGTTTTCTCCATAAAAAATGCCGGTAACAAGACCGGCATTTTCGCATAACTTAGGCTGCTAATGACTTAATCAACTTCACGAATATCGACACGCAACTCTTTCGGCACTTCGAAAACGATATTTTCTTCGCGGCCTTCCAGCGGAATGGCTTCGCCACCGCCAAGCTGCTGTAAACGTGCGACTACGTTCTGTACCAGAATATCCGGAGCCGATGCGCCAGCAGTCACACCGACGCATTTCACCTCTTTTACCCACTCTTCCTGGATATCTGTCGCATCGTCAATCAAAAACGCCCGTTTGCCCATGCGCTGGGCCAGTTCCGCCAGACGGTTGGAGTTGGAGGAATTTTTCGATCCGACCACCAGCACCACTTCTGCCTGCTCTGCCAGGGCGCGTACCGCTTCCTGACGGTTGGTGGTGGCGTAGCAGATATCATCTTTGCGCGGCCCGACAATTTTCGGGAAGCGTTTACGCAGCGCGTCGATCACATCAGACGTGTCATCCACCGACAGCGTGGTTTGGGTCATAAAGGAGAGTTTCTCTTCGTTTTTGACCGTCAGTTTCCACACATCGTCCGGCGATTCGACCAAATACATTCCCCCTTCCGGGTTACTGTACTGGCCCATCGTACCTTCCACTTCCGGATGCCCGGCGTGGCCGATGAGAATCGACTCTTCGCCACGACGGCTGGCGCGCGCGACTTCCATATGCACTTTGGTCACCAGCGGACAGGTCGCGTCAAATACCGTCAAATCGCGACTTTTCGCTTCGTTGCGGACTGCCTGGGAAACACCATGTGCGGAGAAAATCAGGATCGCGCCGTCCGGCACTTCGCTGATCTGCTCAATAAAGATAGCCCCGCGCTCGCGCAGGCTATCGACCACGTAGCGGTTATGCACCACTTCGTGACGGACATAAATCGGTGCGCCGTAAATGGCCAGCGCGTTTTCAACAATGCTGATAGCGCGGTCTACCCCGGCACAAAAACCACGTGGGTTGGCCAACAGGATCTGCATGTTACGCCTCCAGTGCCGGATCGATTTCCAGCACTTCAATATCAAAATGAACGGTCTGCCCGGCCAGTGGATGGTTGAAATCGACGGTAATGGAGTCACCGTTAATTTCGCGGATCACGCCAGGCATCTCACTGCCATCCATTGCGGTAAAAAGCATGATTGCGCCAATTTCTGGCTCGCCTGCATCCATAAACTCACGGCGGGAGAAGTACTGAATCAGGTCCGGTGACGGCACGCCAAACGCCGCATCTGGCTCCAGCGAGAAGGTGGTTTTATCGCCCACTTTCAGCCCCAGAAGGTGTTGCTCCAGACCTTCGGAAAGAGAAGCATCACCCAGGCGGAATAGCGCCGGTTTACCGTTGTTGCGGGTAGACTCGGCGGTGGTGCCATCGTCGAGTTTTAGCGTGAAGTGCACCAGGACGGCGCTATTGCTCTGTACAGATTCAGACATGCAGGTTTGCTCTTATATTTTGAGGATTTTTGCCGGATGCGCCTACGATTTCGCAGCAATCTGTAGGCCGGATAAGATGCGTTAGCATCGCATCCGGCAGGGTTTATTATTGTTTTTTCGCTTTAGAAGGCAAAAAACCTTCCAGCACAATCAGTGCCGCACCGACACAGATTGCAGTATCGGCAAGGTTGAAGGTGGCGAAGTGCCAGTCGCCGACGTAGAAGTCGATCATATCGACAACGAAGCCGTGCCACAGGCGGTCGAACAGATTGCCCAGCGCGCCGCCAATAATCAGCGCGTAAGCGATATTGTTTAGCTTCTGCGTGGCTTTTGAGCGATACATCATCACTACCAGAATCACGCTAATACCAATCGCTATACCGGCAAAGAACCAACGCTGCCAGCCGCCGCTATCGGCAAGGAAACTAAACGCCGCGCCATAGTTACGCGCATAATGCAGATTAAGCGACGGGAACAGCGGGACCGTATCCCCCAGAGCAAAGTTCTGGAGGATCAGGTATTTGCTGCCCAGATCGATAATCAGCACGACTACCACCAGCCACAGCCAGCGTAGCCCTGTTGAACAGATCGATTGACTCATCAGGCAAACTTACGTTTTTCACCGTCACCGGCGACGTTGCTGACACAGCGGCCGCAGATTTCTGCGTGTTCCGCCACCTTGCCGACATCCAGGGTGTAGTGCCAGCAGCGTGGACACTTCTCACCTTCGGCACGAGTTACAACTGCCTGAACGGTTGTATTACCAGGGTTATACTGGATATTTTCATCATTGATACCGCCAGCCTCATCAGAAATGACGAATTGAGACGTAATGAAAATGAATCTCGCCTCTTCGCCCAGACGTTTTAGCTTCGCAATAGTCCCCAGATCATCGTCAGCATATTTCAGCGTAACTTTAGCTTCCAGATTAGACTTGATGCCATTCGCCTTCTGATTTTCCAGTTCTTTGTTTACCTGATCTTTGATGTAACGAACATCGTCCCAGAAGGAATCATTAAATTCCTCATCATCTGCCAAGCCAAACAGGCCTTCGTACCACTCGCCGGTGAAGACGTATTTTTCACGCTCGCCCGGCAGGTAGCCCCACACTTCATCAGCGGTGAAGGAGAGGATAGGTGCCATCCAGCGAACCAGCGCTTCTGCGATGTGATACAGCGCAGTCTGGCAGCTACGACGCGCCACACTGTCCGCTTTGGCGGTGTACTGACGGTCTTTGATGATGTCGAGGTAGAAGGAACCCATCTCAACGGAACAGAAGCGCATCAGACGCTGTACCACTTCGTGGAAATCGTATGCTTCGTACGCCTTGAGGATGTCTTCCTGTGCCGCTTTCGCACAACCTACGGCCCAGCGATCCAGTACCACCATCTCTTCCGGTTTCACCATATCTTTTGCCGGATCAAAACCATTGAGGTTTGCCAGCAGGAAGCGTGCGGTGTTACGGATACGACGATAGCTGTCGGCAGCACGTTTCAGGATCTCGTCAGAAACGGCCATTTCACCGGTGTAGTCGGTAGATGCCACCCACAGACGCAGAATATCCGCGCCCAGTTTATTCATCACATCCTGCGGCGAAACGGTGTTGCCGATGGATTTAGACATCTTGCGACCCTGACCATCCACGGTAAAGCCGTGGGTCAGTACCTGACGATACGGCGCTTTGCCCTTCATCGCGGTAGAGATCATCAGAGAAGACATGAACCAGCCGCGGTGTTGGTCAGAACCTTCCAGATACATGTCCGCTGCGTGACCAGCAAATTCAGGACGCACGTCAACAACGGAAGAGTGGGTAGATCCGGAATCAAACCATACATCCAGCGTATCCGGCACTTTCACATACTGGTCAGCTTCGTCGCCGAGGATCTCTTTCGCATCGAGATCCCACCACGCCTGGATGCCGTCAACTTCAACGCGTTTTGCCACTTCTTCTATCAGTTCAAGGGTACGCGGATGCAGTTCTTCCGTGTCTTTATGCACGAACAGTGACATCGGTACGCCCCAGGTGCGCTGACGGGAGATACACCAGTCAGGACGGTTAGCGACCATCGACTCGATACGCGCCTGGCCCCAATCTGGGATCCACTGCACGCCTTTGATCTCTTTCAGCGACTGCGCGCGCAAACCTTCTTTGTCCATGCTGACGAACCACTGCGGTGTCGCGCGGAAGATGATCGGCGTTTTGTGACGCCAGCAGCACGGATAGCTGTGCTGCATTTTCTCAACGTGCAGCAGCGCGCCTTTTTCCTGCAGCAGCGCAACGACGATGTCGTTCGCTTTGAAGACATTCACGCCATCCAGCGTCGGGTAAGTACCCGGCAGATAAGTGCCGTCCGGGCCAACCGGGTTAGCGGTTTCCAGACCGTATTTCTGGCCAATCACATAGTCGTCCGGACCGTGGCCAGGCGCGGTGTGAACGGCACCGGTACCAGCATCCAGGGTAACGTGATCGCCGAGGATTGCCGGAACGTCGAAACCCATAAACGGATGGGTAAAGCGCAGCAGCTCAAGCTCCGCACCTTTTACCGTGCCGAGAATGGTGTAATCGGTCACGCCGATACGCTGCATTACGCTTTCAACCAGATCTTTCGCCAGAATCACGGCCTGACCGTCGATCTGCACCAGCGCATAGTCGAAATCCGGTGCAATAGAGATTGCGCGGTTTGCAGGCAGAGTCCACGGCGTAGTGGTCCAGATTACCAGCGAGATTGGGCCGTTAACGTTGCTGACGCCAAATTTTGCTTTCAGCGCATCCTGATCGACCGCCTGGAAAGCAACGTCGATGGACGGAGACGTTTTGTCGTAATACTCAACTTCCGCTTCTGCCAGTGCAGAACGGCAGTCAACGCACCAGTGCACCGGCTTCGCGCCTTTGTGCAGGTGACCGTTGCCGATGATTTTGCCCAGCGCGCGGATGATATTGGCTTCAGTTTTGAAGTCCATGGTCAGGTACGGGTGCGACCAGTCGCCCAGCACGCCCAGACGGATAAAGTCTTTGCGCTGACCGTCAACCTGGGTCGCAGCGTATTCGCGGCACTTGGCGCGGAACTCGGCAGCAGTGAATTTCTCACCCGGCTTACCGTATTCTTGCTCTACTTTCAGCTCGATCGGCAGACCGTGGCAGTCCCAGCCAGGCACATACGGCGAGTCATAACCGGAAAGTCCTTTGGACTTCACGATAATGTCTTTCAGAATCTTGTTAACCGAGTGACCAATATGAATGCTGCCATTCGCATAAGGAGGGCCATCATGCAGAATGAAGGTTTTTTTGCCTTTTTTAGCCGCACGAATGATGCCGTACAGGTCATCATCAGTCCAACGCGCCAGCATTCCCGGTTCGCGTTTGGCGAGATCGCCACGCATCGGGAACCCTGTTTCCGGCAAATTCAGGGTTGATTTATAGTCACTCATCAGATTCTCGGTTCCGTATTTCGGTTTGATTACATAACAGGCTTAAGCCGGTTTTGTTAGCCCAAAAAATTCGCGGGCGGTTAATTCATCACGCGCAATCTGCGCTTTCAGTTCGTCCAGCGACGCAAATCGCTGCTCATTGCGTATTTTTTTACGCAGCACTACTTGTATATGGCGACCGTAAAGGTCCATTGCAACATCTAACAAATGCACTTCCAACTGCTGGCGAATACCGGCAACCGTTGGGCGTGTTCCGATGTTTGCCACGCCGGGTAACGGCTTTTCGCCGAGGCCCAGCACTTCCACCGCATAAACCCCTTTCACCGGGGAAACCTGACGGCGTAGCGGTACATTCGCCGTCGGGAAACCTATCGTGCGCCCTAATTCATCACCGTGGACCACACGCCCGGAGATGGCAAACGGGTGCCCCAGTAAACTTTCTGCCAGAGCCAGATTATCGTCTGCCAGCGCCTGACGCACAGCGGTACTGCTGATACGCACGCCACCTTCGCAAAAAGTTTGCGTACTGGTAATGTCAAAGCCGTATTCCACGCCAGCTTTCTGTAATAACAAGAAATCGCCTTCACGACCAGCGCCAAAGCGGAAATCATCACCCACGGCGAGGAATTTTACCCGCAAATGCTTCACCAGTAGATCGCTGATGAAGTTTTGCGCAGTCAGCGCCGCAAAGCGCCTGTCGAAACGTACGCACAGCACGTAATCAACGCCACACTCTGCAAGGTAACGCAGTTTTTCCCGCAGCCGGGTCAGTCGTGCCGGGGCTTTATCGGTAGCAAACAGTTCCAGTGGTTGAGGTTCAAAAAGCATCACCATCACCGGTAAGTTTCGCCTGCGCCCTTCTTCCTGCAAGCCCTGCAACAGCGCGCGATGACCGCGATGCACGCCGTCGAAATTACCAATAGTCAGCACACACCCTTCTTGCGGGGCCTGGCTGAGATTATGTATGCCGCGTATCAGCTTCATGTCTGGCTCAAAACAGTGAAAATCGTCCGAGTATACCTTGTACAGCGGTCAAGGTTAACCGGCGATTGAGTACCGAAATCAGAAAGAAGTGGCTTTTCATTGCCATGGCGCAAATCACGGGCAGAAACTCACGGCCTGATGCAATTTTTATCGCGGAAAAGCTGTATTCACACCCCGCAAGCTGGTAGAATCCTGCGCCATCACTACGTAACGAGCGCCGGCACATTAACGGCGCTTATTTGCACAAATCCATTGACAAAAGAAGGCTAAAAGGGCATATTCCTCGGCCTTTGAATTGTCCATATAGAACACATTTGGGAGTTGGACCTTGGCTAATATCAAATCAGCTAAGAAGCGCGCCATTCAGTCTGAAAAGGCTCGTAAGCACAACGCAAGCCGTCGCTCTATGATGCGTACTTTCATCAAGAAAGTATACGCAGCTATCGAAGCTGGCGACAAAGCTGCTGCACTGAAAGCATTTAACGAAATGCAACCGATCGTGGACCGTCAGGCTGCTAAAGGTCTGATCCACAAAAACAAAGCTGCACGTCATAAGGCTAACCTGACTGCACAGATCAACAAACTGGCTTAATCGCCTTTTGTTGTCAGCTTTGTAAAAAAGCCCGCGCAAGCGGGTTTTTTTATGCCCATCTGCAGGCCAAAACTACAGCCTGCAGAGTACAAATGGTTATTTTGAAGCTGAAGTAAACAACGCAGAGTAATCTGTGTTGCAAATACGCTGTACCGCAGGATGTTGAATCATCCTTTCGGCGAAAATCGCGTGGTACTCTTCCATGACGTTCTCAACGCGGCCTATCTCCATAACCGAGTCATCGTTATAGAAATCATTAGCGTAAAGCGAAGGTGCAACGAAAATAGCGTTATGCGTCGCTCCAAAAGCTTTCATCAACGCCGCATCATCAAACTCCCCCAGAATTTCAACGTTTAAGCCCTGAGAGTTAAACCAGTTTAATAGCTTGCGTCCCAACATTGAGCGACGCCCCGGAATAAGTAAGCGACGCTCTTCCAGACAGGCAGGAAACGGCTTTTCTGGCAGCGGGTTAGTGCACCAGAAACTGACACCACACTCGCCAATTTTTATGGAAAACAGCCCTTCCTGCTGGGTGGAGTCTATCGGGCAGTCAGAGATGATCATATCCAGCTTATGCTGACTCAGTTGCTCCAACAGCATCTCG
This sequence comes from Escherichia sp. E4736, assembly GCF_005781225.1. Classification (NCBI taxonomy): domain Bacteria; kingdom Pseudomonadati; phylum Pseudomonadota; class Gammaproteobacteria; order Enterobacterales; family Enterobacteriaceae; genus Escherichia; species Escherichia sp. E4736. The sequence goes on from NZ_VATT01000015.1 coordinate 199,396, forward strand.
TGCGTCGATTCAAAACAGCGTAAATGGATCTGCTCGTCTTCCACCACTGCGGCATTCAAAACACTACTGACCAGGCGTTTGGAAAGAGCATCTGCCACGCCAACATCAAACAACAAATTGGACTCTTTGCGATAGTTCACAATGTCCAGCATTTCCTGGCTCAAGGTGAACATTTTATCGGCGTAGCGATAGACCAGTTCCCCCAGTTCGCTGGGTTCCAGACCACGTCCTTTACGCTTAAATAGTTTCCCTTGCAGGCGCTCTTCCAGCGCCCGGATCTGCCCAGTAATGGTTTGTGGTGTTAAATAAAGCGCCTCCGCTGCGCCAACCACAGAACCTTCTTTATAGACATGCCAGAAGTAATACAAGTGGTTGTAATTGATATGAGACATGCTCATTTCTCTCCCTGATAAGAATGAAAAGGGAGCCATTTATGGCTCCCCGGTACATCGTCCTGTCAAACTGATGGACGTAAACGAATGCGTAACCAGCTATATCCAATTACTGCCGAAGAGATTGAGCCAACCAGAATGCCCAATTTCGCCCAGTTAATCAGTTCTGGATCTACGCTACCAAAAGCCAGGCTGGCAATAAAGATAGACATAGTAAAACCGATACCGCACAAGATCCCAACCGCCATAATTTGCTGATAAGTGGTTCCCTCTGGCAAATGAGCCAGTTTCAAACGCAGCGCCAACCAGCAGAACAAACTAATACCCAACGGCTTGCCAATCAGCAAACCGGCGATGATCCCTAATGGCAGGATGGAGGTCAGGCCATCCAACGTCACGCCTTGCAGAGAAACGCCGGCATTGGCAAAAGCAAACAGCGGCAAAATCAGATAAGCCACCCATGGATGCAATACATGCTCCAGGCGCTTCGCCGGAGAACGGCCATGCTTCTCTTTCAATGGAATAAAGAAACCGACAATGACACCTGCCAGCGTTGCGTGGACACCTGATTTCAACACTGCGGTCCACAGCACCACGCCGACCAGAATATAAACTCCCGTACGGCGAACACCACAAATGTTCAGCACCGCGAGCACCGCAATTGCTACAGCTGCAACGCCAAGAGAGGTCATCGACAAATCATTAGTGTAAAACAAGGCAATGATTATGATGGCCCCAAGATCATCGATAATAGCCAGCGCCATCAAAAAGATCTTCAGCGCCAACGGTACACGACTTCCCAATAACGCCAGAACCCCCAGCGCAAAAGCAATGTCAGTTGCCGCCGGGATCGCCCACCCTTCACGAGTAACAGGATCGGCGTAGTTAAAGGCCAAATAGAGCAATGCCGGGACAATCATCCCGCCGATTGCGGCAATAACTGGAAATGCCGCCTGGCGCAAACTGGCCAGCGATCCTTGCATCAGCTCGCGTTTAACTTCCAGACCAACCAACAGGAAAAATACCGCCATTAACGCGTCATTTATCCATAACAGCATGTTTTTATTGATCTCAAGAGAACCAACCCGGAGCTGAACCGGCGTCTCAAGAAAGTCGTGATACCATCCACTGGTTGCGCCGCTGTTGGCCATAATCATCGCCAGAACAGCGGCAATGATGAGAATAATGCCTCCCGAGGCATCACTGCTAAAGAATCGATGCAGATGTTTCACTTTTTATTTCTCTTTCAGGTGAATAGATCGTTTTTACTATTTTACTCTGCACGAATCATCGTTAAAATCAGATTATAGTGTAGGAATAATTCGTTTTTTACGATCTATAAAGAAGATTAAGTCACCAGCAGAGGAAGTGTTTTTGGCGCTCGAAAGCGGTGGCTGATGACCTCAAGCCCTGATAATCATAGCTTAAGGTCTGGATTTCTGAGGGATTAATTCGGAAAAGTAATAATTAATTTGTTGTAAGTCGGCGTCGTTTGTTAGGACAATATTTCAAAAATAATCCAGCTTGTCGTCAATAATTGCGATAAAGAGATAAATTAAAGTTAAATAATTAAATCCTTAAAAAATTACGCCATAAAAATGCGAGGCGTCTTCAGGATTAGAATCGATAAAACAGAGTGGGTTAAAGAGAGCGGTATAATAGCGGCGGGTGCTTGAGGCTATCTGTCTCAGGCATTAGCTGGATGGCAGATAGAGAAAAGCCCCGAGTGATATTTTACCATCAACCCGAGGCCCCCTATATGCAGAACACATGTAGAGTGCCTCTTACTGACCGTAAGGTCAAGGAGAAGAGAGCAATGAAGCAGCATAAGGCGATGATTGTCGCCCTGATCGTCATCTGTATCACCGCCGTAGTGGCGGCGCTGGTAACGAGAAAAGACCTCTGTGAGGTTCACATCCGAACTGGCCAGACGGAGGTTGCTGTTTTCACGGCTTACGAATCCGAGTAAGAGCAACGGCGGGGAGTGATCCCCGCCACTTTACAGGTGCTCGCATATCTTCAACGCACCCTGGTTTTTACCCAGGCCTGCCCACGGGCAGGCTTTTGGGGAGGTTAGCGAGTCAGGTCGTCGAAAAACTTCTTCACGCCATCAAAGAAACTCTTCGAACGCGGACTGTTGTGCTCGCCGGTTGGGCCACCGAAGCTTTCCTGCAGCTCTTGCAGTAGTTGTTTCTGCTTCTCGTTCAGACCTACCGGTGTTTCGACCACTACGCGGCACAGCAAGTCACCTTGCGCACCGCCGCGGACAGACTTGACGCCTTTACCGCGCATACGGAACAGCTTACCGGTCTGGGTTTCGCCAGGCACTTTCAGTTTGACGCGACCATCGAGGGTCGGCACTTCGATTTCACCGCCCAGCGCCGCCATAGCGAAGTTGATCGGGACTTCGCAATACAGGTTGTTGCCTTCACGCTCGAAAATCGGGTGCTGTTTAACCTGAACCTGAACGTACAGATCGCCTGCCGGTGCGCCGTGTTCGCCCGCTTCACCTTCGCCCGCAAGACGGATGCGGTCTCCGGTATCCACCCCTGCCGGGATTTTAACGGACAGCGTTTTGCTGCGCTCAACACGACCATGACCATGACATTTGTTGCACGGATCTTTGATCAGCGTACCGCGGCCCTGACAGTGTGGACAGGTCTGTTGTACGGCGAAGAAGCCCTGGCGCATCTGCACCTGACCAGAACCATGACAGGTCGGACAGGTCTGCGGCTGCGTACCTGGTTTTGCACCGCTACCGTGGCAAACGTCACACTCTTCCAGAGTCGGAATGCGGATCTCTTTGGTCACGCCACGTACAGCTTCTTCGAGGGTGAGCTCCATGTTATAGCGTAAATCAGCACCACGCGCCGCACGTTGACGACCACGTCCGCCGCCAAAAATATCGCCGAAAACGTCACCAAAAATATCGCTGAAGTCTGCGCCGCCGCCAAAACCGCCGCCGCCCATGCCGCCTTGCTCAAACGCCGCATGGCCATACTGATCGTATGCCGCACGTTTTTGCGAGTCGGTCAGAACTTCATAAGCTTCCTTGATCTCTTTAAATTTCGCTTCGGCCTCTTTGTCACCCTGGTTACGGTCCGGGTGGTATTTCATGGCCAGGCGTTTGTAGGCCTTTTTGATTTCACGCTCTTCCGCTGTTTTGGAAACGCCTAAAATCTCGTAATAATCTTGCTTAGCCATCTTTTTTGATTTGCCCCTAGATGAATGCACGGGCGGAGAGGAAATTCCCCTTCGCCCGTGTCAGTATAATTACCCGTTTATAGGGCGATTATTTTTTGTCTTTGACTTCTTCAAATTCAGCGTCGACAACATCGTCATCTTTCGCGTTGTTTGCAGAAGTATCAGCACCGGCAGTCTGCTGCTGGGCATGTTGTTGCTGGGCGATTTCCATCAGTTTCTGGGAAACCTGTGCCAGCTCCTGCATTTTCGCTTCGATAGCGGCTTTGTCTTCACCTTTCAGAGCAGTTTCCAGTGCAGTCAGCGCAGACTCGATAGCAGTTTTGTCGTCAGCCGGCAGTTTGTCGCCTGCTTCTTCAACCTGCTTACGGGTGCTGTGCAGCAGATGGTCGCCCTGGTTGCGGGTCTGTACCAGCTCTTCAAACTTACGGTCTGCTTCGGCGTTCGCTTCTGCGTCGCGTACCATTTTCTGGATTTCATCTTCGTTCAGACCAGAAGAAGCCTTGATGGTGATCTTCTGCTCTTTACCGCTGTTTTTGTCTTTCGCGGAAACGTGCAGGATACCGTCAGCATCGATATCGAAGGTAACTTCGATCTGCGGCATACCGCGCGGTGCCGGGTTGATACCATCCAGGTTGAACTGACCCAGAGATTTGTTATCAGCCGCACGTTTACGTTCACCCTGCAGCACGTGGATGGTTACCGCTGACTGGTTGTCTTCAGCGGTAGAGAACACCTGGCTGTGCTTGGTCGGAATAGTGGTGTTTTTCGCGATCAGCGTCGTCATCACACCGCCCATGGTTTCGATACCCAGAGACAGCGGGGTAACGTCCAGCAGCAGTACGTCTTTTACGTCACCAGTCAGAACACCACCCTGAACAGCAGCACCGATTGCTACAGCTTCGTCCGGGTTAACGTCTTTACGCGGTTCTTTACCAAAGAATTCAGCAACTTTCTTCTGAACCATTGGCATACGAGTCTGACCACCAACGAGGATAACGTCGTCGATATCAGATACGGACAGGCCAGCGTCCTGCAGTGCAACTTTCAGCGGCTCGATGGAACGGTTTACCAGGTCTTCAACCAAGCTTTCCAGTTTCGCACGAGTCACTTTGATGTTCATGTGTTTCGGACCGGTCGCGTCTGCAGTGATGTACGGCAGGTTAACGTCGGTCTGCTGAGCGGAAGACAGCTCGATTTTCGCTTTTTCTGCCGCTTCTTTCAGACGCTGCATTGCCAGCGGGTCGTTGCGCAGGTCAATGCCCTGATCTTTCTTGAATTCTTCAACCAGGTAGTTGATCAGGCGGCTGTCAAAGTCTTCACCACCCAAGTGGGTATCACCGTTGGTAGCCAGAACTTCGAAGGTTTTTTCGCCGTCAACTTCGTCGATTTCGATAATGGAAATATCGAAAGTACCACCACCCAGGTCATAAACCGCGATAGTACGGTTACCAGTACCTTTGTCCAGACCGTAAGCCAGCGCAGCTGCGGTCGGTTCGTTGATGATACGTTTTACTTCCAGACCAGCGATACGGCCTGCGTCTTTGGTTGCCTGACGCTGAGCATCGTTAAAGTATGCCGGTACAGTGATAACAGCTTCAGTTACCGGTTCGCCCAAGTAATCTTCCGCGGTTTTCTTCATTTTTTTCAGCACTTCAGCAGAAATCTGCGGCGGTGCCATTTTCTGGCCTTTAACTTCGACCCATGCGTCGCCGTTATCAGCAGCAATAATTTTGAACGGCATGATGGAAACATCACGCTGTACTTCTTCGTCCTGGAAGCGGCGGCCAATCAGGCGTTTAATCGCAAACAGGGTGTTTTGCGGGTTCGTCACTGCCTGACGTTTAGCCGGCTGACCAACCAGAGTTTCACCATCCTGGGTATAGGCAATGATAGAAGGCGTGGTGCGATCGCCTTCGGCGTTCTCCAGCACACGAGGAGTGGTGCCATCCATAATCGCTACACAAGAGTTGGTAGTACCCAGGTCGATACCAATAATTTTACCCATCTAAACGTCTCCACTATATATTCGGTCATCATGTGGTATGAGTCTGTAATAGGGGCGAAACGTCTGGTTTCAACTGCCCAATTTCATTTTTTTGCAGACTCACTCACTGCGGCTGACTACTAAATGGGGTCGTAACCCACGTCATCAAGGGGGAGATGCAAAAATTTTTTGTGCTTTTGCGCAGAAATTTCGTGATATGCCGTAAGAAGACATGAAACAGACGGCAATTTCATTCATATAAAGAATGAATCCAACACAAGAGATTCACCAAAAAATTGTAATAAAAAGAAAAGATTACATACCTGAATCTTCTTTTCGCCAGCAGTAAACTAGTGGCTATTCATCCCCTACTGCTCCCCCGCTAAGAGAATCTTTATGAAATCCGTTTTTACGATTTCCGCCAGCCTGGTACTTAGCCTTATGCTGTGCTGCACGGCGCAAGCTAACGACCATAAAATCCTCGGCGTCATTGCGATGCCGCGTAACGAAACCAACGATCTGGCACTGAAACTCCCCGTTTGCCGCATCGTAAAACGTATCCAACTCACCGCCGACCACGGCGATTTACAGTTGAGCGGCGCGTCGGTTTATTTCAAAGCCGCCCGTAGCGCCAGTCAAAGCCTGAATGTTCCCGCCGAAATTAAAGAAGGGCAAACCACCAGCTGGATCAACATTAACAGCGATAACGACAACAAACGCTGCGTGTCAAAAATCACCTTTTCCGGTCATACAGTGAACTCGTCCGATATGGCCACGCTGAAAATTATCGGCGACGATTAACGCTTGAACAGAGAAGCCACAATAAATGAATGTTAATTACCTGAATGATTCAGATCTGGATTTTCTCCAGCATTGTAGTGAGGAGCAACTGACCAATTTCGCCCGTTTGCTCACCCATAACGAAAAAGGCAAAACTCGCCTCTCCAGCGTTCTGATGCGTAATGAACTGTTCAAATCGATGGAAGGGCATCCCGAGCAACATCGCCGCAACTGGCAGCTAATTGCCTGAGAATTACAGCATTTTGGCGGCGATAGTATCGCTAACAAACTTCGCGGACACGGTAAACTGTACCGGGCCATTTTGCTCGACGTCTCAAAACGGCTGAAGCTAAAAGCCGACAAAGAGATGTCTACGTTTGAAATTGAGCAACAATTACTGGAACAATTTCTGCGTAATACCTGGAAGAAAATGGACGAGGAACATAAGCAGGAATTTCTCAAGGCGGTCGATGCCAGAGTCAACGAGCTGGAAGAGCTATTACCGCTGCTGATGAAAGACAAATTATTGGCAAAAGGCGTGTCGCATCTGCTTTCCAGCCAGCTTACCCGCATTTTACGTACCCACGCAGCAATGAGCGTTCTCGGGCATGGCCTACTACGTGGTGCGGGGCTTGGTGGCCCGGTGGGCGCGGCATTAAACGGAGTTAAAGCCGTCAGCGGTAGCGCCTATCGCGTTACTATTCCGGCGGTCCTGCAAATTGCCTGCCTGCGTCGAATTGTCAGCGCCACTCAGGCCTAATCCCTCACATCGGGGAAAATTTTCATTTTCCCCTCAAAAGATCATGGACACTACTCCATTGGCTGATTATTATGCCGCGCCCTGAAAACACTACAGTTATTCAGGGAAATTATTTCACCATTCATTCAATGATGATTTTTGAGGAATTATGGGCAACACTAAGTTGGCTAATCCGGCACCGCTGGGCCTGATGGGCTTCGGCATGACCACCATTCTGCTTAACCTGCACAACGTGGGTTATTTCGCTCTGGACGGTATTATTCTCGCTATGGGCATCTTCTACGGCGGTATCGCGCAAATTTTTGCCGGTCTGCTGGAGTATAAAAAAGGCAACACTTTCGGTTTAACTGCCTTCACCTCTTACGGTTCTTTCTGGCTGACGCTGGTTGCGATTCTGCTGATGCCGAAACTGGGCCTGACCGATGCGCCAAATGCGCAGTTCCTTGGTGTCTACCTGGGTCTGTGGGGCGTGTTTACGCTGTTTATGTTCTTCGGCACGCTGAAAGGCGCACGCGTTCTGCAATTCGTATTCTTTAGCCTGACCGTGCTGTTTGCCCTGCTGGCGATCGGTAACATTGCCGGTAACGAAGCAATCATCCACTTCGCAGGCTGGATTGGCCTGATCTGCGGTGCCAGCGCAATTTATCTGGCAATGGGTGAAGTGCTGAACGAGCAGTTTGGTCGCACCGTTCTGCCGATTGGTGAATCCCACTAATTGCTTGATATCCCCCGCTCGGGGGATATCAGTTTGTTGACAACGTGCGCTTTGTTTATGCCGGATGCGGCGTGAACGCCTTACCCGGCCTAAAAAATCGTGCAAATTCAATATATTGCAGGAAACTCGTAGGCCTGATAAGCGTAGCGCATCAGGCAGTTTTGCGTTTGTCATCAGTCTCATCCCCCGCCTGGGGGGATTTTTTTATTCGCTAACTTCGCGTCTTGCACTCTTCGGTCTGAATGCTGCCACCACTTCCGGTGCAGTTTCAACGTAAGGTCCTTCCAGCAACTGAATGCAGTACGGTACGCTGGCGAAAATGCCATGTACCACGACCTTACCCTCGGCATCCTTCACGCCTTCTAGTGTCTCTTTGATGGACTTCGGCTGACCGGGTAAGTTAAGGATCAGTGCCTGCTTACGAATCACCCCCACCTGGCGCGAAAGGATCGCAGTTGGCACAAAATGCAGGCTAATCTGGCGCATCTGTTCACCAAAGCCTGGCATCTCGCGGTCCGCTACTGCCAGCGTCGCATCGGGCGTTACGTCACGGCGCGCCGGGCCAGTACCGCCGGTTGTCAGCACCAGATGGCAACTCATTTCATCCACCAGCTCACACAACGTTTGCTCAATGATCGCCTGCTCATCGGGGATTAAGCGAGTTTCCAGTTCAAACGGCGTGGTTAGCGCCGATGTCAGCCATTCTTCCAGCGCAGGGATGCCTTTATCCTGATAAACGCCGCTGGACGCGCGATCAGAGATGGAAACTAAGCCGATACGTAAAGTATTCATCAAGATTTTTCCGTTTAAACAGTCTCGTTAAACAGAATGATACACTGCGAAGGGAGTGACAGACAGGCTTCAGAAGAGGTAGCGTGACCGACTTCCCGGTCACGCTAAGAATGATTACAGCAGATCGCCGATCATTTTTTCCAGTTTTTCCTGGTCAACAGCAAACTTACGGATACCTTCCGCCAGTTTATCAACTGCCATTGGGTCCTGGTTGTGCTGCCACAGGAACTCAGACTCGGTGATACGCGCCGGACGCGCTTTCACTTCACCAGTGTAAGACAGTTTACGTTCGATAGCCCCTTCGCTCTCAGCCAGCTCTTTCAACAGTGCCGGTGCGATGGTCAGACGGTCGCAGCCTGCCAGTTCCAGAATTTCGCCGATGTTACGGAAGCTTGCGCCCATAACCACGGTTTCATAACCGTGTTCTTTGTAGTACTGGTAGATTTCAGATACAGAAACGACACCCGGATCTTCTGCCGGAGCGTACTCTTTCTTATCGGTATTGGCTTTGTACCAGTCAAGAATACGGCCAACAAACGGAGAAATCAGGAACACGCCCGCTTCCGCACAAGCACGTGCCTGAGCGAAGGAGAACAGCAGAGTCAGGTTACAGTTGATACCTTCTTTTTCCAGCTGTTCTGCAGCACGGATACCCTGCCAGGTAGAAGCCAGTTTGATCAGAATACGATCGTTGCTAATACCTGCATCGTTGTAGAGCTTAATCAGGCGTTTTGCTTTCGCAATTGACGCTTCGGTGTCATAGGAAAGACGCGCATCAACTTCAGTTGAGATACGGCCCGGAACCAGTTTCAGGATTTCCAGACCAATATTTACTGCCAGTTTGTCGGTCGCGTCCACGATCTGCTGCGCGCGATCGTTGCTCTGCTGTTTCGCCCAGGCGACAGCATCATCAATCAACTTACGGTATTCCGGAATTTGCGCTGCGTTAAGAATGAGAGAAGGGTTGGTTGTGGCATCCTGCGGTTGATACAGCTTCATTGCCGCGATGTCCCCAGTGTCGGCCACTACGGTGGTGTACTGACGAAGGGAGGTCAATTTGTCCGTCATGATAGTATTTCTCTTTAAACAGCTTGTTAGGGGGATGTAACCGGTCTGCCCTGATGATATCACGACGTAACGACAGCGCAACCGCAGACAAAAGGGTTATCACCAGGCAAGACTGTTTCGGATTTCTGACATGGCGTTGATATCACCCGCCATTTTTAAACAAAACCTCATGTATGCTACACAGACGTTATCAACCAATGCACATCGTATATAATTCTTAATCAATTGGTAACGTTTACACAGGAATGTAACCGCGCGCCGGCGACAAGAGGGATACGAATGCCTGATTTTTTCTCTTTTATTAACAACGTACTATGGGGATCAGTGATGATCTACCTGCTCTTCGGCGCAGGCTGTTGGTTCACTTTTCGTTCTGGGTTCGTTCAATTTCGCTATATTCGTCAGTTTGGCAAAAGTCTTAAAAATAGCATTCATCCGCAACGAGGCGGTTTAACTTCTTTTCAATCATTGTGTACCAGTCTCGCCGCGCGCGTCGGCAGCGGCAACCTGGCAGGCGTTGCGCTGGCTATCACCGCCGGTGGACCGGGTGCTGTTTTCTGGATGTGGGTTGCCGCGTTTATTGGCATGGCGACCTCTTTTGCTGAATGTTCCCTTGCCCAGCTTTATAAAGAACGTGACGTCAATGGGCAGTTTCGCGGCGGACCGGCATGGTATATGGCGCGTGGGTTAGGGATGCGCTGGATGGGCGTTCTGTTCGCCGTCTTTTTGCTCATCGCCTACGGACTGATTTTCAGCGGTGTTCAGGCAAATGCTGTCGCTCGCGCGATGAGTTTTGCATTTGATTTCCCTCCGTTAGTAACGGGTGTCATTCTCGCCATTTTTACCTTGTTGGCGATAACTCACGGCATTCATGGCGTCGCCCGGTTAATGCAATGGTTTGTCCCTATTATGGCGTTAATCTGGGTACTCGCCAGCCTGGTCATTTGCGCAATGAATATCGGGCAACTTCCACACGTTATTTGGTCTATTTTTGAAAGCGCCTTTGGCTGGCAGGAAGCGGCAGGCGGCGCGGCGGGTTATACCCTGAGTCAGGCGATTACTAACGGCTTTCAGCGCAGTATGTTTTCCAATGAGGCGGGGATGGGATCAACACCGAACGCAGCGGCGGCGGCGGCATCATGGCCACCGCATCCGGCAGCGCAAGGTATTGTCCAGATGATCGGCATCTTTATCGACACGATGGTGATTTGTACGGCAAGCGCCATGCTGATATTGCTGGCTGGTAACGGCACCACCTATTTGCCACTGGAAGGTATCCAACTCATTCAGAAAGCGATGCGTGTATTAATGGGTTCCTGGGGGGCAGAATTTGTCACGATAGTAGTGATTCTATTTGCCTTCAGCTCGATCGTCGCCAACTACATTTATGCCGAAAATAATCTCTTCTTTTTACGGCTGAACAACCGGAAAGCTATCTGGAGTCTGCGTATCTGTATCTTTGTTACAGTCATTGGCGGCACCCTACTGAGCCTTCCGATGATGTGGCAACTGGCCGATATTATTATGGCCTGCATGGCAATCACCAATTTGACAGCGATTTTGCTGCTTTCCCCTGTGGTGCATATCATTGCCAGCGATTATCTGCGCCAGCGTAAACTCGGCGTACGTCCGGTGTTTGATCCGCTGCGCTACCCGGATATCAGTCAGCAACTTTCCCCTGACGCGTGGGATGATTTGTCGCAGGAGTAATCACAACTATCGATCAACTCATCCACTTTTTTTGCTACAGTCGCAGTAAATTTCCTGCAAGGACTGGATATGTTGATTCTGATTTCACCTGCTAAAACACTTGATTATCAAAGCCCTTTGGCCACCACACGCTACACGCTGCCGGAGCTGTTAGACAACTCCCAACAGCTTATCCATGAAGCGCGAAAACTAACGGCACCGCAGATTGGCAAACTGATGAAAATCAGTGACAAGCTGGCCGATCTCAACGCTACCCGCTTTCATGACTGGCAGCCAGATTTCACGCCAGAGAATGCCCGGCAGGCAATTCTGGCATTTAAAGGCGATGTCTATACCGGCTTGCAAGCCGAAACCTTTAGTGAAGAAGATTTTGCTTTTGCCCAGCAGCATTTACGTATGCTTTCCGGTTTGTACGGCGTACTGCGCCCGCTCGATTTAATGCAGCCATACCGTCTGGAGATGGGGATCCGTCTTGAGAATGCGCGGGGTAAAGACCTGTACCAGTTCTGGGGGGATGTGATCACCAACAAGCTAAACGAAGCGCTCGAAGCACAAGGCGATCAGGTGGTGATTAACCTGGCGTCAGATGAGTATTTTAAATCAGTGAAGCCGAAGAAATTGAATGCCGAGATAATCAAGCCGATATTCCTCGATGAGAAGAACGGCAAGTTTAAGGTCATCAGCTTCCATGCTAAAAAAGCGCGTGGCCTGATGAGTCGGTTTATCATTAAAAATCGCCTGACCAAGCCAGAGCAACTGACAGGTTTTAACAGTGAAGGTTACTTCTTCGATGAAGCCTCTTCCAGCAATGGCGAACTGGTGTTTAAACGCTACGAACTGCGTTAAGTTTGCGGTAAATGCCGGAGGTCATCCGGCATTTATATTTAGCGGTGATGTCTGCCAGGCCCCGGATAATGATCATCCCGGTGATCATGACGATGATCGTCACGATGATCGCGATGATTATTATAGTGCGGCTGCAGTCCGTATGGGTGCCAGCGATTGCCTCGCCATTCATAATTTCTGTGCCACCAGTCGTGGTCACGCCAGTAACCGCCATCCCAGTAGAAACCGCGATAATCACGATCGCCAATCTGTAACTTTACTGATGGCACCAGCATTATTTCCTCAGCCTGCGCTGCCATAGGAGCAACCAGAATCAGGGAAAATGCGAGTAAGAGAGATTGCATCTTTTTCACAGGTGACTCCTTATTATCATTGCCAGTTATGGGCCGATATAAGGAGCTTACGGTAAAAGAATCCTCGTTGTCATTATCCAATCTAAGTCACCGCATTTATTGAAAATTTCTCCTTTTTTTCTGTCGATTTTTCTCATATTTTCTCCACAAAAAAGCCGAGCTGTATAAACACAAGCCCGGCTATTTTTTCGGAATTTAATAGATATTAATTATGATTCATCATGAGTTTGCGCAGCGCAGCAAAATCGGCAGGCAAACTATGTGAAAGTAAGGGTAAATCAGCACGTTCTGCCAGCTCTTTTGGCAATTCCAGCGTTTCACTAAGAATCACTTCCACGCTCTCTTTAAACTTCGCCGGGTGCGCGGTGCCGAGGAACAGACCATATTCTCCCGGATGAAGCTGGTCACGCAGCGCACGGTAAGCCACGGCAGCATGCGGTTCCGAGGTATAGCCCAGTGCTTTTAACTCACGCATTGTCTGCCGGGTGGTTTCATCATCCACCGCCGCATAACCCAGCTCCTTCAGTTGCCAGATTTTACGGCGGAACAACTCTTCCACTCGCGGCCAGTTGTTTGGCTGGCTGACATCCATCGCATTAGATAATGTCGCCTGGGTAGCTTTAGGCGCCCAGTGCCCGTCGTGCAGGAAACGCGGCACCGTATCGTTAACGTTAGTAGCAGCGATAAAACGTTTCACCGGCAGACCGAGTGATTTCGCCAGCAATCCTGCCGTCAAATCGCCGAAGTTTCCGCTCGGCACTGAAACAACGAGCTGGTTACGCGCTTCCTGCGGCAACTGCGCCACGGCTTCAAAGTAATAGCAAATCTGCGCCAGCAAACGACTGATGTTAATAGAGTTAGCAGAGTTCAGTCCCAACGCCACTTTTAGTTCTTCATCATCGAATGCCTGTTTAACAAGAGCTTGGCAGGCATCAAAATCGCCGTCGATGGCGACGGTTTCAATATTGCCACCCAGCGTACAGAACAGTTTTTCTTGCAGTGGACTGATTTTGCCGTGCGGGTAAAGGATGACCACTTTAACGTTCGGTAAACCGTAGAAAGCGTGAGCCACAGCCGCTCCGGTGTCGCCGGAAGTCGCAGTCAGAATAGTCACTGGCTTATCGCCCGCAATATGGGTCAGCATTTGCGCCATAAAGCGACCGCCGAAATCTTTAAATGCCAGCGTTGGCCCGTGGAACAACTCCAGACAACCGACGTCATTTTCAACTTTGGCAACCGGAGCCGGGAAAGCGAATGCCGCGCGCACGCGCTCTTCCAGAACTTCCTGTGGGATCTCATCACCAATAAACGCCGAGAGGATCTTCGCGCTGCGAGTGACGAAATCCAGTTTCAGCATCTCATCAATTTCGGTCAGGCTGAATTCCGGTAGCTCATGAGGGAAAAACAACCCCTGATTTTTGCCCAATCCCTGCGTTACGGCTTGCGCAAAACTGACCTGCTCATTGTGATCTTTCAGATTGTAGAGTTTCATTTAGTTTTCCAGTACTCGTGCGCCCGCCGTATCCAGCCGGCAAATATGAACAAAACCTTCCTGATTTTGCAGGTAATTCTTACCTAACCAGTCGGCAACTCGCTGGGCGGTATCCTGTTTATCGCACAGGGCGAACAAGGTCGGCCCCGAGCCAGAGATACCGCTCGCTAGCGCACCGATTTCCGCGACCGCCTGTCGTGCCTGTCTGAAACCTGGCAGTAAACGTTCACGATACGGCTCGGCGATAACATCTTTCATCAGCTTTGCGGCCAGATCAGGCTGGCGGGAATAGCAGGCATGAATGAAGCCCGCCAAGTGTCGCCCGTGAGCAATGCAATCCTGGCGGCGATACTGCGCCGGTAAAATAGCCCGTGCTTCTGCCGTCGAGACTTTAATCCCCGGATACGCTAACACCCATAACCACTCATCAAATCCTGGTACCTGCTGGCTGATGATGCCGTTTTCTTCGATCATCAACTGCATGCCGCCAAGAAAACACGGTGCTACGTTGTCGTAATGAATGCTGCCGGAGATACGCCCTTCCAGTTCGCCCATCAAGGCCAGCAGGCGGGTATCATTGAGCGGCTTACCACAGTGTTCATTCATCGCCACCAGCGCCGCGACCACCGAACAGGCGCTGGAACCTAAGCCAGAACCGATCGGCATATTCTTTTCCAGGGTCATCGCCACCGGAATTTGCTTACCCACTTCCTGGCAAAAACGCTCCCAGCACTGATAAACGATATTTTCCTGCGGTTCTGACGGCAGCTTGCCTGCAAACCGTCCAAGATTGTTGAGACTGAAGCGCTCTGCTGACTCAACCGTCACTACATCTCCCAGCAAGGAACCATCAACAGGCACCACCGCCGCCCCGAGCACATCAAACCCGACGCTCATATTGGCACTGGAAGCCGGAGCATAAACCTTAACCATTTTAGACTCCTAACTTCCATGAGAGGGTGCGCAGCAGATCGGCAAAGACACCGGCAGCTGTAACGTCATTACCCGCACCGTATCCGCGCAGGACCAGCGGCAGTGGCTGATAATAGTGGCTATAGAAGGCCAATGCGTTTTCGCCGTTTTTCACTTTGAACAGCGGATCGTTGCCATCCACTTCAGCAATCTTCACGCGACAGACGCCATCTTCATCAATATTGCCAACATAGCGCAAAACTTTTCCTTCATCACGGGCCTTCGCTACGCGCGCGGCAAAGAGATCGTCGAGCTGTGACAGATTCGCCATAAAAGTCGCAACATCGCCTTCCGCGTTAAACTCTGCGGGCAGCATAGATTCGATTTCGATATCCGCCAGTTCCAGTGATCGTCCTGTTTCACGAGCGAGAATCAACAGCTTGCGCGCCACATCCATACCAGAAAGATCATCTCGCGGGTCCGGTTCGGTATAGCCCATTTCTCTTGCCAGCGTGGTGGCCTCGGAGAAGCTCATCCCTTCGTCTAACTTACCGAAGATGAAAGAAAGCGAACCAGAAAGAATGCCAGAGAACTTCATCAATTCATCACCCGCGTTTAGCAGGTTTTGCAAGTTCTCAATGACCGGCAACCCCGCACCGACGTTGGTGTCATAAAGGAATTTACGCCGTGATTTTTCCGCCGCGTAACGCAGCTGATGGTAGAAATCCATCGACGAGGTGTTGGCCTTTTTGTTCGGGGTCACCACATGGAAACCTTCGCGCAGGAAGTCGGCATATTGATCCGCCACCGCCTGGCTGGAAGTGCAATCGACAATCACCGGATTCAGCAAATGATATTCTTTCACCAGGCGAATTAAGCGCCCAAGGTTGAACGGCTCTTTGGCCTGCGCCAGTTCTTCCTGCCAGTTATCCAGGTTAAGGCCATGCACATTAGTCAGCAGCGCCTTCGAGTTAGCAACGCCGCAAACGCGTAAATCGATGTGTTTGTTCTTCAGCCAGCTTTGCTGACGCTTTAGTTGCTCCAGCAGCGCGCCGCCAACGCCACCGACGCCAATCACAAACACTTCGATAACCTGATCGGTATTGAACAGCATCTGGTGGGTAACGCGTACGCCAGTGGTCGCATCATCGTTATTTACCACGACAGAGATTGAGCGTTCAGAAGACCCTTGAGCAATGGCGACAATGTTGATATTGGCGCGGGCCAGCGCAGCAAAGAATTTCGCCGAGATCCCACGTAAGGTACGCATACCATCGCCCACCACCGAGATAATGGCCAGCCGTTCAGTGACCGCCAGCGGCTCCAGCAAACCTTCTTTCAGTTCCAGGTAGAACTCTTCCTGCATCGCGCGTTCAGCACGCGCACAGTCGCTTTGTGGTACGCAGAAACTGATACTGTATTCGGAAGATGATTGCGTAATCAGCACCACTGAAATGCGGGCGCGTGACATTGCCGCAAAGACGCGCGCCGCCATGCCGACCATTCCTTTCATCCCCGGACCAGAAACGCTGAACATTGCCATGTTATTCAGATTGGAAATGCCCTTGACCGGTAATTCGTCCTCATCACGGCTGGCGCCAATGAGCGTACCTGGTGCTTGAGGATTTCCGGTATTTTTAATCAGGCAAGGGATTTGGAACTGAGCGATAGGGGTAATGGTGCGAGGGTGAAGAACTTTAGCGCCGAAGTAGGAAAGCTCCATCGCTTCCTGGTACGACATCGACTTCAACAGCCTCGCATCGGGCACCTGACGCGGGTCGCAGGTATAGACACCGTCGACATCCGTCCAGATCTCGCAACAATCGGCGCGTAAACAGGCGGCCAGTACCGCGGCGGAGTAGTCAGAACCGTTACGTCCCAGCACCACCAGCTCACCTTTTTCATTACCGGCGGTAAAACCAGCCATCAGCACCATATGGTCAGCCGGAATGCGGCTTGCCGCAATACGGCGGGTGGACTCAGCAATATCAACCGTAGATTCGAGGTAATGACCGATTGCCAGCAACTTTTCGACCGGGTCGATAACGGTAACGTTGTGACCACGCGCTTCCAGTACCCCGGCCATAATGGCGATCGACATTTTTTCACCACGGCAAATCAGCGCGGCGTTGATGCTGTCCGGGCATTGCCCCAACAAGCTAATGCCATGCAGGACATGTTTGATTTGGGCAAATTCTTGATCAACGAACGCTTTCAATTGCGCCAGTGGAAATCCCGGTTGGGCGGCGGCGAGTCCTGTCAGAAGTTCGGCAAAAATACGTTCGGCATCGCTGATATTGGGTAAAGCATCCTGACCGCTAATGGTTTTTTCTATCATTGCGACCAGATGGTTGGTAATTTTGGCGGGGGCAGAGAGGACGGTGGCCACCTGCCCCTGCCTGGCATTGCTCTCCAGAATATCGGCAACCCGCAGAAAACGTTCTGCATTTGCCACTGATGTACCGCCGAACTTCAACACTCGCATGGTTGTTACCTCGTTACCTTTGGTCGAAAAAAAAGCCCGCACTGTCAGGTGCGGGCTTTTTTCTGTGTTTCCTGTACGCGTCAGCCCGCACCGTTACCTGTGGTAATGGTGATGGTGGTGGTAATGGTGGTGCTGATGCGTTTCATGGATGTTGTGTACTCTGTAATTTTTATCTGTCTGTGCGCTATGCCTATATTGGTTAAAGTATTTAGTGACCTAAGTCAATAAAATTTTAATTTGCTCACGGCAAGTTACCAGTTCATAGAGTGCTGGTAGATGCTCTTTTTTTAATCCACACAGAGACATATTGCCCATTGCAGTCAGAATAAAAATCTGAAAACGCTCTTCCTTGTCGTTTTTTATTTGGTGATATTTTTTTCAATATCATGCAATAAACGATGCAACATGGCCGTGTCTCGTTGCTCCAACAGCCCGATGCGTTGTTGTAACCAGTCGACCAGTTTGGTGTCATCTGCCACCGCCAGAGTCGTTAACAATGACATGGCACGTTCACGTAAAGCCTGCAGTTGAAATGGGTCCGCCGTTGCGGCAGATTCCACCGGTTGTTGTATTAATGTTGCTAATTGATAGCAATAGACCATCACCGCCTGTCCCAAATTCAGTGATGGATAATCCGCCACCATTGGCACGCCGGTGAGGACATCAGCAAGCGCCAACTCTTCGTTAGTCAAGCCGGAATCTTCGCGACCAAAGACCAGCGCCGCGTGGTTCATCCATGTCGATTTTTCCTCCAGTAGTGGCACCAGTTCTATCGGCGTGGCGTAGTAATGGTATTTCGCCCGACTGCGCGCAGTGGTGGCAACGGTAAAATCAACGTCGTGTAGTGATTCAGCCAGCGTTGGAAAAACTTTAATATTATCAATAATATCACCAGAACCATGTGCCACCCAGCGGGTAGCTGGTTCCAGGTGTGCCAGGCTATCGACAATGCGCAGCTCGCTAAATCCCATTGTTTTCATCGCCCGGGCCGCTGCACCAATATTTTCAGCTCTGGCAGGTGCTACCAGAATGATCGTTATACGCATGTTGCCACTCTTCTTGATCAAATAACCGCGCACAGGGTGATGAATGTCAACTTATTACGCGGAGAGAATTTACAAATTCGTAACGTAAGTCGCAGAAAAAGCCCTTCACTTAACTTAAAAAAAGCTAAACTATTTCTTGACTATACTAACGGTGCAATTGTTAAAAATTGCTACATATCTTTCTGTTTACTTAGGATAATTTTATAAAAAATAAATCTCGACAATTGGATTCACCACGTTTATTAGTTGTATAAGGCAACTAGTTGTATTATTAAAATAATGTGACGAAAGCTAGCATTTAGATACGATGATTTCATCAAACTGTTAACGTGCTACAATTGAACTTGATATATGTCAACGAAGCGTAGTTTTATTGGGTGTCCGGCACGTCTTAGCCTGTTATGTTGCTGTTAAAATGGTTAGGATGGCAGCCGTTTTTGACACTGTCGGGTCCTGAGGGAAAGTACCCACGACCAAGCTAATGATGTTGTTGACGTTGATGGAAAGTGCATCAAGAACGCAATTACGTACTTTAGTCATGTTACGCCGATCATGTTAATTTGCAGCATGCATCAGGCAGGTCAGGGACTTTTGTACTTCCTGTTTCGATTTAGTTGGCAATTTAGGTAGCAAACATGCAGACCCCGCACATTCTTATCGTTGAAGACGAGTTGGTAACACGCAACACGTTGAAAAGTATTTTCGAAGCGGAAGGCTATGATGTTTTCGAAGCGACAGATGGCGCGGAAATGCATCAGATCCTCTCTGAATATGACATCAACCTGGTGATCATGGATATCAATCTGCCGGGTAAGAACGGTCTTCTGTTAGCGCGTGAACTGCGTGAGCAGGCAAATGTTGCGTTGATGTTCCTGACTGGCCGTGACAACGAAGTCGATAAAATTCTCGGCCTCGAAATTGGCGCAGATGACTACATCACCAAACCGTTCAACCCGCGTGAACTGACTATCCGTGCGCGCAACCTGCTGTCTCGTACCATGAATCTGGGTACTGTCAGCGAAGAACGTCGTAGCGTTGAAAGCTACAAGTTCAATGGTTGGGAACTGGACATCAACAGCCGTTCATTGATCGGCCCTGATGGCGAGCAGTACAAACTGCCGCGTAGCGAGTTCCGCGCCATGCTTCACTTCTGTGAAAACCCAGGCAAAATTCAGTCTCGTGCTGAACTGCTGAAGAAAATGACCGGCCGTGAGCTGAAACCGCACGACCGTACTGTAGACGTGACGATCCGTCGTATTCGTAAACACTTCGAATCTACGCCGGATACGCCGGAAATCATCGCCACCATTCACGGTGAAGGTTATCGCTTCTGCGGTGATCTGGAAGATTAATCGGCTTTACCTCCGTCAAAAAAAACGGCGCTTTTTAGCGCCGTTTTTTTATTTCCAGATACGTAACTCATCGTCCGTTGTGACTTCTTTACTGGTTTTCATTTTTGGCAGTGAAAATGCATACCAGTCGATATTCCGCGTCACAAACATCATGCCTGCCAGCGCCACCACCAGCACACTGGTTCCCAACAACAGTGCGCTATCGGCAGAGTTGAGCAGTCCCCACATCACACCATCCAGCAACAACAGCGCGAGGGTAAACAACATGCTATTGCGCCAACCTTTTAATACCGCCTGCAAGTAAATACCGTTCATTAATGCCCCTATCAAGCTGGCAATTACCCATGCCACGGTAAAACCGGTGTGTTCAGAAAGCGCCAGCAAGAGCAAATAAAACATCACCAATGACAGCCCCACCAGCAAATATTGCATCGGGTGCAAACGTTGCGCGGTGAGCGTTTCAAAAACAAAGAAGGCCATAAAAGTCAGGGCAATCAGCAAAATAGCGTACTTAGTCGCCCGGTCCGTTAATTGATACTGATCGGCAGGCGTAGTGACTGCGACGCTAAACGCCGGGAAGTTTTCCCAGCCGGTATCATTGCCTGAAGCAAAACGCTCACCGAGATTATTGGCAAACCAGCTACTTTGCCATTGCGCCTGAAAACCGGATGCACTTATTTCTCGTTTCGCTGGCAAAAAATCACCTAAAAAACTGGGATGCGGCCAGTTGCTGGTTAAGGTCATTTCGCTATTACGCCCGGCAGGCACCACAGAAAGATCGCCGGTACCGCTTAAATTCAGTGCCATATTCAGCTTCAGGTTCTTCTTCCGCCAGTCCCCTTCGGGTAAAGGGATATGCACGCCCTGCCCGCCTTGCTCCAACCCGGTACCGGGTTCAATGGTCAGCGCTGTTCCGTTAACTTCAGGCGCTTTCACCACGCCAATACCACGCGCATCCCCGACGCTAATCACAATAAATGGCTTGCCTAAGGTGATATTTGGTGCGTCGAGTTCGTTAAGACGCGAAACATCGAAATCGGCTTTTAGCGTTAAATCACTGTGCCAGACCTGACCGGTATAAATACCAATCTTGCGTTCTTCCACATTCTGATTACCATCAACCATCAACGACTCAGGTAACCAGAAATGGATAAAACTTCGTTTCCGCTCCACGGTTTTATCCTCTTCCTGCACCGTATAAAGCTCGGTCACAGGAATAGCGATGAGCGGCCCAACGAGTTTTTGCGGCCCGCTGGTACTTTGGCGAATCGCATCTTCCACATCGCTACGGTAATCGGCACGTTCGACAATCACCTGCCGAATCAGCATTATCGGAATCAACAACAGCAATACTGCACCAAACAGGGTGGTCATTTTCCAGAACAGGGGGGATTTCAACATAGTCTTCTCCTTTGCAATGGCGACAGGATATGAAGGCTATGTGGGAAGAATTTGAAGTTATGTGAAGTGACGGTGAAGTCGAAGCGAGGCCAATACGCCGCCTTCCGGCACGTTGCGCAACGTGACTTCGCCATTAAGCAAACGGGCAACTTCACTGACAAACGCCAGCCCCAGACCACTGCTTTTTTGCCCATTCGCACGCGGCAAAGAGTAGAAACGCTCAAAAATACGTGACAGTGCGTAGTCAGGAATACCGCTGCCGGTATCCTGCACATTAAGCGTAACGTGTTCCTGCTCCACCCCAGCGCTAAGCGTTATGCGGCCATTCTCGGGAGTAAAATCGATAGCATTATCCAGTAAATTCCCCAGTGCCTGTTCCAGCAACGCAGGTTCAGCAGCAACGTTAACCTCGGTGGGCATAACATTAAGAGTGATATTCTTTTCTGCCAACTGCACGGTGCGCGCTTCGCTGACGCGGCGAAATAAAGCCGCCACAGCAACCGCAGAAAGAACGACCTCCTGGCGATTCTCCAGTCTTGCCTGGCGTAATAGCGTTTCCACCAGCGCCTGCATTCGCGCATTTTGCGTCAGAATATTGTCGGTAAAACGGGCTACCACTTCCGGTGGCGGACCTTCGCGTAAAATTTCCGCCGCGCCACGAATTGCCGCCAGCGGACTTTTCAACTCATGAGTTAACGCGTAGACATACTGCTCAATATAGTTTTTCCCTTCCAGCTTCACGCGCATACTTTCCAGCGCCTGCGCTAACTTACGCAGCTCGCTACTGCCGAGTTCAGGAAGCGGAACGGGCTTATTGTCGGTAACGGAATCAGCATAACGAGTGAGTCGGGCAATGGAGTGGTTGATCCACCAAACCATTCCTGCGCCGATTACCAGCGCAATTCCCAGCAAAATGGCGCTCGCCCATAAAATTCGCCGCTCGCTGCGTTTAATCACCGGCGCCATCGCCGCGTTCGGTTTGCCTACGCTCAAAACGCCAACCAGCCGCGTGCCGTCCATAATAGGTGCGGCAACATACATCACAGAACTTTCGGGATCGGCAGGATTTTGCAACGTACTGCGCGCACCATACTGACCACGCAACGTTAGCCATACGTCATTCCAGCGCGAATAATCCTGCCCGACGGCTTTATTGGCCGAATCAAACAATACTTTGCCCTGCGCATCAGTCATATAGACATGATATTCATTGCGCACTTTGTTGATGCCGCTGATATTGGCGCGAAACGGGCGATTTTGTAGCTGGTTAAATGCCTGCGCCAACTGCCCATGCGTTGGGTCACCAGAGAGCAAATCGGCACGCGCCAGCTCCGCCAGCAACGTTGCCGTATCGATCAACGTCCCTTCCGTCGCCCTTCGCACGCCCGGTTTAACTTCTTTGACAAAAATAGCCAGTACGAACCAGGCGGCTACCGCCACCAGTAAAAAATACCCCAGCAACAGCCGCATGCCGATACGCATTACAGGCTCCTCAGGCTGTATCCCATGCCGCGATGGGTATTGATCGGCGAAAGCTCGGGATTAATAGCGCGCAGTTTGGCACGCAGCGTTTTAATGTGAGTATCGACAGTGCGATCGTAGGTGTCCTGCGCATCTTCCCAGACGCTATCCATCAGTTGCTGACGGGACCAGACGCGGCCCGGCGACTTGAGTAACGTTTTCAGCAACAAAAACTCATACCGTGTTAGCGTTAACGGCGTGTCAAACCAGCTGATCTGCGCCGCGGGTTCATTCAATTCAAAATGACCAATACGGATGACGGGAGACGGCGTTGAGAACTTCTTCACCCGACGCAGTAAAGTGCGCACTCTGGCGCACACTTCGCGGGGTGAAAACGGTTTAGCCACGTAGTCGTCAGCGCCAATTTCCAGTCCAAGCAGGCGATCCACCTCTTCACTACGGGCTGTCAGGAACAGTACAGGTAGCGCCGGATGGATCACCAGCAACTGACGGCACAATTCAAAGCCGCTGATATCCGGCAGACCTACATCGAGAATAATGACGTCGGGAACCTGCTGGCGTGCTTTATCCAGCACCGGCAAGCCTCGCTCAAAGACCTCGACGGCAAAACCTTCCTGCTGCAACATGTAGACCAGCGTGTCGGCTATCCCTTGCTCGTCTTCCACTAACCAGACCGTTTCCCGTTGCATATATCGCCTCTGTTATTGCCGCCAAGGCATGACAGGCACCGCGCTAATCGCGTTTTTCGGCGACCCATCTACAACTTTGTCGGAGTAGGCCAGGTAAGCGAGCGCGTTGCGTTTGGCGTCATAGAAGCGTACGACCTGTAACGACTTAAAGACCAGCGACGTACGTTTTTTGAATACCACTTCGCCCTGAGCTTTGCCGTTTTTAATGCGCTCTGACAGTTCAATCGGCCCGACTTGCTGGCAGGAAATAGCCGCATCGGAAGTATCTTCCGCCAGGCCCAATCCCCCTTTAATACCGCCGGTTTTTGCCCGACTCACATAACAGGTGACATTTTTCACATCGGGATCGTCAAAGGCTTCTACGACAATTTTGTGATCCGGGCCGATCATTTTAAATACGGTATCGACCGAACCAATTTCTTCCGCATGTGCCAATGGCCCCAGCATTATCAGGCTTAAAGACAGGATCAAATGCTTGTATTTCATATTGTTACCATTTTTATAAGTTACACAGAGCAATTAGTTCGTCACGGTAAATAACATATTGATTAAGAACAAAATCTCAACACTTTTATTTCCGTCAAGACCTAAAACATACTCTACTAAGAAAAAAACACTGAATGCTAAAACAGCAAAAAATGCTATTATCCAATTACCTGATGTCAGGTGCTCGTTGTGAAAGGATGAGGATATTTTATGGATCAGGCCGGCATTATTCGCGACCTTTTAATCTGGTTGGAAGGTCATCTGGATCAGCCACTGTCGCTCGACAATGTAGCGGCGAAAGCAGGTTATTCCAAGTGGCACTTACAGAGAATGTTTAAAGATGTCACTGGCCATGCTATTGGCGCGTATATTCGTGCTCGTCGTTTGTCGAAATCGGCGGTTGCACTACGCCTGACCGCGCGCCCAATTCTGGATATTGCGCTGCAATACCGTTTCGACTCTCAACAGACATTTACTCGTGCATTCAAGAAGCAGTTTGCCCAGACTCCCGCACTTTACCGCCGTTCTCCTGAATGGAGCGCCTTTGGTATTCGCCCACCGCTGCGTCTGGGTGAATTCACCATGCCAGAGCACAAATTTGTCACGCTGGAAGACACGCCGCTGATTGGCGTAACTCAGAGTTACTCCTGTTCACTGGAGCAAATCTCTGATTTCCGCCATGAAATGCGTTATCAGTTCTGGCACGATTTTCTCGGTAATGCGCCGACTATTCCGCCAGTACTTTACGGCCTGAATGAAACGCGTCCAAGCCAGGATAAAGACGACGAGCAAGAGGTGTTCTACACGACTGCGTTGGCTCAGGAGCAAGCAGACGGCTATGTACTGACGGGGCATCCGGTGCTGTTGCAGGGCGGCGAATATGTGATGTTTACCTATGAAGGGCTGGGGACAGGCGTACAGGAATTTATCCTGACGGTGTACGGAACCTGTATGCCGATGCTGAACCTGACGCGCCGTAAAGGTCAGGATATTGAGCGATACTATCCGGCAGAAGATGCCAAAGCGGGAGATCGCCCAATTAATCTGCGCTGCGAACTGCTGATTCCAGTACGTCGTTAACGCTGCAGCTCGTCTAATGCAGGGGCGTCCAGATGCGAGATATCCCCTGCGGTTTCAACGACCCAACCAGACGCCAGCCACAGGCTTTCCTGATAATCCACGCGCGAAATAGAACAGTTACGCAGACGTAAGCGGCGTTCTGCCCATGCAGGTAGGCCCAGAATAGTACTCACCAGGCATCCCAGCGCGATACCGTGGCTCACCAGTAGCGGTCGACTTCCCTGCGGCAAATCCCGACAAGATTCCAGTGCAGCATTGACGCGCTCACTCAGTTCCTGCATTGACTCGCCTTCAGGAATACGCCCGTCAACAGTGCCATTTACCAGTTGGCGACGCCAGTTCTCTTCTTCTTCGGTCAGAGAGTCGATATGTCTTTTTTCCAGCACGCCCATATTTAATTCACGCAGGCGGGAATCAAAGATTATGTCACAGCCGCAAGCCTGAGCGATGATTTCCGCCGTGCGCCGGGTGCGACCTAAATCGCTACTGATGATATGTGTGATTCCAAGCTCTTTGGCACGTGCCGCCACCTGCATTGCTTGTTGCTCACCTTTGGCAGTCAGTGGGCTATCAGACTGACCCTGAATACGTCGCTCGGCGTTCCACTGCGTTTCACCGTGGCGGACTAGGTATACCTGTAACATGCTTTTTTTCCGTATACTGCTGTAACGTTAATTTTTGAGTAATCCTGATTATGCACCATGTTGTCTGTGCGACCACCAATCCCGCTAAAATTCAGGCCATTCTGCAGGCATTTCACGAGATCTTCGGCGAAGGATCCTGCCACATTGAGTCCGTTGCCGTCGAGAGCGGCGTACCGGAACAACCCTTTGGCAGTGAGGAAACGCGCGCTGGCGCACGAAATCGGGTAGAAAATGCCCGCCGTTTACATCCAGAGGCCGATTTTTGGGTGGCGATTGAAGCGGGCATTGATGGTGACAGCACCTTCAGTTGGGTGGTCATTGAAAACGCCAGCCAGCGCGGCGAGGCGCGTTCGGCTACTTTGCCGTTGCCTGCGGTAATTCTGGAGAAAGTGCGTGAAGGCGAGGCGCTCGGCCCCGTGATGTCGCGTTATACCGGTATTGATGAGATTGGTCGTAAGGAAGGAGCCATCGGCGTGTTTACCGCCGGGAAACTCACTCGCGCCAGCGTTTATCATCAGGCGGTGATTCTGGCGCTAAGTCCGTTTCATAATGCCGTGTATCAGCCATTGTAAACCAGATAAGGCGTTCACGCCGCATCCGGCATTCGGTGCACAATGCCTGATGCGACGCTGACGCGTCTTATCTGGCCTACAAAATCAATCGCTTTTCAGCAACACGTCTTCCAGCCACTGGCGCAGCTCGACGGGGGCGGCTTTCAGACTGTTAGATCCACGCGTAATGGTCGCGATGCCCGCGCCGAGTTCATTTTTTAACTCGCGCTGGCTCATTTCACCACGCAGCAACTCTTCGACGATACGCACGCGAGTCCCCAATGCTTCGCGCTCATCTGGCGTCAGCATCAGATTTAACAACGGTAAATGGAGATCGTTTTCGTAGGCATTCTTAAGCAGGTCGACAAAACGTAACCACTCCTGGTGACGCTGTTCTGCCATCGCTGCTGAATAGGGTGATTGTTGGGCCATAGTGTGTCGCCATTGTTAGCGGGGGAAGCAAAATGCCTCCCCCGGTTGTACTCGCTAAAGAGTACGATAGCATATCATAAAGGTTCAAATCAGTAACGACGTCCCCATTCCGTAGCGCTCAAAAGCGTGGGTTTATCGCCCATGAAATAGCGATAGTAAGCGTCATAAGCCAGCACATTTTTCACATAACCGCGCGTCTCGGAAAACGGAATACTCTCGACAAACGCCACCGCGTCGATACGCCCGGCGCTGTTACCAAGCCACGTGCGCACCCGCCCTGGACCGGCGTTATAAGCTGCCGAGGAGAAAATGCGGTTATTGCCAAATTGCTGATAAACATATTGCAGGTAACTGGTGCCAATGTTGATGTTCGTTTCCGGATCCAGCAATTGCCCAGGGCTGCTATAACCAGGAATAGAGAACATCTTCACCGTCTGAGTCGCCGTACCGGGCATAATCTGCATCAGGCCGCTGGCTCCTACCGGTGATTTCACTTTCGGATTCCAGGCGCTCTCCTGACGGGCAATCGCCATTGCATAGCTTTGTGGGATATCTTTGCCGTTGGTGTAACGTTCGAAGAGATCGTTGTAGGCCAGGGGGAATCGTTCTTCCAGATGATCCCACAATTTCCCGGCGATCGTCGCCTGAACACTGAGATCCCACCAGTGATTATTAAAGGCATAGCGTGCCAATTGCGCCTGCTCTGTTTTTGACTTGCTCTTCACCAGATTGGCCCACTCGCTACGTGCGGTGTTATCCATATTCCAGTACATCAACTCGCGCACGCGCGCCATCTCCGGCCCCTGGATCAGGGCGCTGTCAACGTTCTGCGGCGCTTTATCAATCTTTAGTTGATACTCTTCGCCAATACGTTGCGCAGCGACCATCGGGTAAAATCCACGCTGTTGCATGAGTTGATGCAAAATCTCTTTTGCTTCAGCTTCACGCCCGCGTTCCAGCAGTATATCCGCCTGCCAGTAGCGCCATTCATCTTTATCTTTCGCCTCTATTGGCAGACGCGCCAGCCAGGTATTCAGACCACGGCGATCGCCAGTGCCAAGCGCCATCCGCACGCGGCGTTCAATTAACGACGTGGATTGCGAACGCATAATCGCGTCATCACGCCATTTCGCCTGTTCGTCGGTAACATCGTTGCCCATCAGACGCCAGGCGACGATATCACGCAGCTCCTGAATCTGATCCTCATTAAGCTGCTGTGCCTGGGCAAGTAAAGGGATCATCAGTCGTGCGTTTTCAGCATCCTGACGCGCCACGCTGGCAAATGCCACCGCCGCCATCTGACGGGTAAAATCGGTCGCGCCGGTGGAACGCGCGAAGGTCAGCACAGTATTAGGATCATTCGCCAACGAAATAATTGCCGAAGCAATAGTCTGGTAATCGGCAGGCATTTGCCCTGCCAGCACCGTCACCAGCCCGGTATTGCCTGCTTTCATCGCAAGGCGGATACGCTCTAAATAAGCCAGGGATTCTTGTTTGCCGGACGCTCGCCAGACGCTAAATAACTTGTCACAAGCGTTAGGCTGGCTCTTTCCGGTTAGCCACAGCTCTTTCGCCCCCTGCCAGGCTTCTTCACTCTGCCCGGTGTTCCATTTTGCATAGTAGTAATTACACTGGGCTTCGGTTGTGCCTGGCTTTTCCGGGCTAAAGGCTAACAAGCCACGCCAGTCTTCACGCCGCGCCAGTTCATTGACGAAACGAGATTGCAGCGTGCGAGCGGGAGGAAGCGTGGGGTTAGCGCGAACAAAGTTAGTGACCGTCACCGCCGGTTGATTCATCAGGTCATCGGTGATCTGGCGATATTCCAGGTAGGGGTATAACGGGTAATCCTTCAGGGATGGCATCATTTGTTCGACCACATCCATTTGTCGGTTATCCCAGGCCTGCTTGATTTGCGCGTAACGGCTACGCTGCTCATCCAGTGAGTCGGCTCGCGCCACGCTGCTGACCGTCAGCAGACAGACACCGGCAGCCAACAGCCGCCAGGTAACTTGTTTGGCTTTTTCCACAAGCGCACCCTCTAAGTGTAAATACATCAATGCAGCATCATGCCGCGTAATAGATTTATGCTAACCAGTCATTGCCGTTTACGCCACGTTACGGACACTTTTTTACTTTTATACTCTAAATAATTCGAGTTGCAGGAAGGCGATAAGTGAGTGAGTCCCCAGGAGCTTACAGAAGTAAGTGACTGGGGTGAGCGAGCGTAAGCGCAGCACATGCAACTTGAAGTATGACGAGTATACTGCGAAGGTGATCGACCAACTGGGATTAGGCGGGGAAAAAGGCTACACTTCGGCTTTGAAAACTCATCATCACGATAAACATAGAGGCGAAGTCCAACGTGGCTCAATTCGTTTATACCATGCATCGTGTCGGCAAAGTTGTTCCGCCGAAACGTCATATTTTGAAAAACATCTCTCTGAGTTTCTTCCCTGGGGCAAAAATTGGTGTCCTGGGCCTGAACGGCGCCGGTAAGTCCACCCTGCTGCGCATTATGGCGGGCATTGATAAAGACATCGAAGGTGAAGCGCGTCCGCAGCCAGACATCAAGATTGGTTACCTGCCGCAAGAGCCGCAGCTGAACCCGGAACACACCGTGCGTGAATCCATTGAAGAAGCCGTTTCTGAAGTGGTTAACGCCCTGAAACGTCTGGATGAAGTGTACGCGCTGTATGCCGATCCAGATGCCGATTTTGACAAACTGGCCGCTGAACAGGGCCGTCTGGAAGAGATCATTCAGGCTCACGACGGTCATAACCTGAACGTACAGCTGGAGCGTGCGGCGGATGCGCTGCGTCTGCCGGACTGGGACGCGAAAATCGCTAACCTCTCCGGTGGTGAGCGTCGTCGCGTGGCGTTGTGCCGTCTGCTGCTGGAAAAACCAGACATGCTGCTGCTCGACGAACCGACCAACCACCTGGATGCCGAATCCGTGGCCTGGCTGGAACGCTTCCTGCACGACTTCGAAGGCACCGTTGTGGCGATTACCCACGACCGTTACTTCCTCGATAACGTTGCGGGCTGGATCCTCGAACTGGACCGCGGTGAAGGTATTCCGTGGGAAGGCAACTACTCCTCCTGGCTGGAGCAAAAAGATCAGCGTCTGGCGCAGGAAGCTTCTCAAGAAGCGGCGCGTCGTAAGTCGATCGAGAAAGAGCTGGAGTGGGTACGTCAGGGTACTAAAGGCCGTCAGTCGAAAGGTAAAGCACGTCTGGCACGCTTTGAAGAGCTGAACAGCACCGAATATCAGAAACGTAACGAAACCAACGAACTGTTTATTCCACCTGGACCGCGTCTGGGCGATAAAGTGCTGGAAGTCAGTAACCTGCGTAAATCCTATGGCGATCGCCTGCTGATTGACTCCCTGAGCTTCTCGATCCCGAAAGGGGCAATCGTCGGGATCATCGGTCCGAACGGCGCGGGTAAATCGACCCTGTTCCGTATGCTCTCCGGTCAGGAACAGCCGGACAGCGGCACCATCACTTTAGGTGAAACGGTGAAACTGGCGTCTGTTGATCAGTTCCGTGACTCAATGGATAACAGCAAAACCGTTTGGGAAGAAGTTTCCGGCGGGCTGGATATCATGAAGATCGGTAACACCGAGATGCCAAGCCGCGCCTACGTTGGCCGCTTTAACTTTAAAGGGGTTGATCAGGGTAAACGCGTTGGTGAACTTTCCGGTGGTGAGCGCGGTCGTCTGCATCTGGCGAAGCTGCTGCAGGTTGGCGGCAACATGCTGCTGCTCGACGAACCAACCAACGACCTGGATATCGAAACCCTGCGCGCGCTGGAAAACGCCCTGCTGGAGTTCCCGGGCTGCGCGATGGTTATCTCGCACGACCGTTGGTTCCTCGACCGTATCGCCACGCACATCCTGGACTACCAGGATGAAGGTAAAGTTGAGTTCTTCGAAGGTAACTTTACCGAATACGAAGAGTACAAAAAACGCACGCTGGGCGCAGACGCGCTGGAGCCGAAGCGTATCAAGTACAAGCGTATTGCGAAGTAATGCGTAAAATGCCGGGTGCGGCGTAAACGCCTTATCCGGCCTACAAAACCAGCGATTCCAATACGTTGCGAAACAGTAGGCCTGATAAGACGCGCCAGCGTCGCATCAGGCATTGAGCACCGAATGCCGGATGCGATGTAAACGCCTTTTCCGGCCTACAAACTCAGCGATTTCAATACGTTGCGAAACAGTAGGCCTGATAAGACGCGGTAAGCGTCGCATCAGGCATAGGGTCTTATCCCTGCTCCCCCATCATCTCCCGCACCAGCTCCACGCAGCGCAGGAAACGGCTGTCGTAATCGTCCTCTTCAACCCGCACGAATTCGATATTGTTCTCTTCCAGCATCTCCACCAGCAAGTT
This sequence comes from Escherichia sp. E4736, assembly GCF_005781225.1. NCBI lineage: Bacteria > Pseudomonadati > Pseudomonadota > Gammaproteobacteria > Enterobacterales > Enterobacteriaceae > Escherichia > Escherichia sp. E4736. The sequence continues at coordinate 230,443 of NZ_VATT01000015.1, forward strand.
CTGGAACTCTTTGCGATCCACCGAACTGCCGAGGCTGCGTAAACCATCCGCCACCCACGGAGTGTTGTTCTCCAGCAGGATCACCAGATCAAAACGGTATTCATCGATCAGCGCCTGCACGAACGGATGCTCGCGTCCTTCGTACTTTTTGCAGAACGCCTGAGTAGTCACAAAATCAGTGTCGATAAACGCCACTTTATTGGCATATTTTACTGCAAAATCAATATATTGTGCGTGTCCCAGCGCGATTTTATCGTAGTCGGAATACTGCAATGCGATCTCATCGCCGCCGAGATGCGAAAAGACATAATCACGACCAAACTCCCACGCACTGGTGGTGTTGAAGATATTGGCGAGTTTGTTTACCAGGGTGGATTTACCGCTCGATTCACCACCGAGGATCGCCACGGTGCGCACAAAAAACGGCTTCACTTCGGTAGGAATATATTCCCAGTAGCGGAACGGGTTTTCGCGGATCTGCGCACCGCTGATACTCATAAAGGTGCGTTTCGGATCGACCAGCACTGTTTCGATCCCCAGATGTTCCATATACTGCGGCGCGTCGGCTTCTTCCGAGGTGTAGATCAGATCCGGCTGGATCCCCTTTTCAGCCATAAACTTTTTGATGCCGTTACTCCACACATCCCAGCCGTGCGGATACGGCTCCATGCCCTCTTCGTTAAAGGCATGAATACGAATGTTTTTTTGATACTTAAAGGTTTGCAATAACCAGCGCAGACGATCCGGCACGGTCGGCTGCTGCGACATGGCACTGTCTTCGAACAACGCGCGGTCACGGGTATCGTCAAAGCCCATAATGATATGCAGCTCGTCAACCTGGCTACAGGCGCGCTGGATAAGGTAGATATGTCCGGTATGCAGTGGGTAGAACTTACCGAATACAACGCCGATCGTTTTCTTCTGCCGTGGAAACTCAAGCCCCAAAAAACGGTGCAACGCCTCCAGCTTTTGCGCGCTGGGGCTTTTGATTTTGGCATTCAGTAACTGGCTTAAATACCCTTTGGTCATACCGCTGGCATCAGCTACCTGCTGTAGCGTGCAGCCCTGTTGCTTGATGGCAGTTTTCAGGTAATCAAATGACGACATATCTCCCTCCGTATCTCTCATTATAAGTCGTCGAACACGCTAAGCGCGTCGGAGAGTTTTTTAACGCCAAAAATCTGCATCCCTTCCGGCGCTTTTTTCGGTACGTTAGCCGCCGGAACAATCGCCCGCCGAAAACCGTGTTTCGCCGCTTCCGAGATTCGTTCCTGGCCGCTGGGCACCGGGCGGATCTCCCCTGCCAGCCCGACTTCACCAAATACCACCAGATCCTGCGGTAGCGGTCTGTCACGCAGGCTGGAAACCATCGCCAGCAGTAACGCTAAGTCGGCGCTGGTTTCTGTTACCTTCACGCCGCCGACCACGTTCACAAATACATCCTGATCGGCCATTTGCAGGCCGCCGTGACGGTGCAGCACCGCCAACAGGATCGCCAGGCGGTTTTGTTCCAGCCCTACCGCCACGCGGCGTGGATTCGCCATCATCGAGTGATCGACCAGCGCCTGAATCTCCACCAGCAGTGGACGCGTTCCTTCCCATACCACCATCACTGAACTACCAGAGGTCACTTCATCGCCACGGCTTAAAAAGATGGCTGAAGGGTTGCTGACTTCACGCAGCCCCTGTTCGGTCATCGCAAATACGCCCAGCTCATTCACCGCGCCGAAGCGGTTTTTATGGCTGCGCAAGGTGCGAAAACGGGAGTCGGCATCGCCGTCCAGAAGCACCGAACAGTCGATACAGTGTTCCAGCACTTTAGGGCCAGCCAGCGAACCATCTTTGGTTACGTGCCCCACCATGACAATCGCCACACCGCGCGTTTTGGCGAAGCGCGTCAGATAAGCCGCTGTTTCACGCACCTGCGCCACGCTGCCTGGCGATGACTGAACATCCGCCATATGCATCACCTGGATCGAGTCAATTACCATCAGCTTCGGTTGCTCTTCTTCGGCAATCAGGCAGATCTGCTCGATGCTGGTTTCCGACAACATATTGAGATTGTCAGTCGGCAGGCCAAGGCGATGAGCGCGCATTGCCACCTGTTGCAGCGACTCTTCGCCAGTGACATACAGCGTTTTCATCTGCTGCGCCAGTTTGCACAGCGTTTGCAGTAGCAGCGTGGATTTCCCGGCACCTGGGTTACCGCCAATCAGAATGGCGCTTCCCGGCACAACGCCGCCGCCTAATACGCGGTCGAACTCTTTAAATCCGGTGGAAAAACGCGGCAGCTCTTCAAGGCTGATATCGGAGAGTTTCTGGACTTTAGCCACTCCGGCGCTACCGGCATAGCCACTCAGACGCTCGTTACGCGCCACCGTTGGCGACGCAGCAAGACGCACCTCGGTGATGGTGTTCCAGGCATGACAGGCGCTGCACTGCCCCTGCCAGCGCGGATAATCGGCCCCGCATTCATTACAAACAAAGGCGCGTTTTGGAGCTTTTGCCACGGTGTACCTCGTTAATGCTGTGCCGCCCGCAGGATGACGGGCGGGCAATTACTTCTGATTCAGGCTGCCAGAGAGGATGCAGAATACCCCCATCAAGTCAGCGTGACGGATGGTGACTTCCGTCTTTTCATTCACTTTTGGCTTGGCATGGTAGGCAATCCCCAGCCCTGCCGCTTTGATCATCGGCAGGTCGTTGGCACCATCGCCAATCGCCACGGTTTGCGCCAGCGGAATATCATACTCCTGCGCCAGCCGGGTCAGGGTTTTCGCTTTGTACTGCGCGTCCACAATGTCGCCGATCACATTGCCGGTAAATTTACCGTCCATGATCTCCAGTTCATTGGCTACCACGGCGGTTAATCGCAGCTTGTCGCGCAGGTATTCAGCAAAGAAAGTAAAGCCGCCGGAGGCAATCGCCACTTTCCAGCCCAGCGTTTCTAGCTTCAGCACCAGTTGCGTTAAGCCTGGCATCAGCGGCAGATTTTCACGCACCTGTTGCAGAATATTGGCGTCAGCGCCTTTCAGCGTCGCCACGCGGCTACGCAGGCTAGCGGTAAAATCGAGTTCGCCTCGCATCGCCCGTTCGGTCACTTCCGCCACCATCTCGCCCGTTCCGGCTAGTTTGGCAATTTCATCAATACATTCTATCTGGATGGCGGTGGAGTCCATGTCCATCACCAGCAAACCCGGCGTGCGCAGGTGCGGGATTTTCCCCAGCGGCGCGACATCCAGCTGCGCCTCGTGGGCCAGGCGCGTAGCCCGGGCGGTGAGTGAACCTGCCAGACGAATCACCTGATAATCTTCCACGCACCAGGCGGCAACAATCACCATTGCCGCGCCCAGTTTGCTTTGGTACTGGGTCAGACGTTGTTTATCCAGCCCACGACCATACAGCAGCCAGCCGCTACGACCTGCGTGGTAATCCAGTGGCATCACTTCATCACCACTTAATGAAAGAGGCAGACCCGGCCATAAAGAGACATCTTCAGGCAGGTCGCACCAGGTAATGTTAGGCATTAAGGCTCCTGTAAAATCGTTCGAAGCAGGGAAAATAACGCATGAGGCTACCTTGTATCCATTGCTTCTGGCAACATTAAGTCTCAAATTTTCAACGGGTGGAATATGGCTCGCACAAAACTAAAATTCCGGCTGCATCGGGCAGTGATTGTCCTGTTCTGTCTCGCGTTGTTAGTCGCACTAATGCAGGGAGCATCATGGTTTAGTCAAAACCACCAGCGACAGCGTAATCCACAGCTGGAAGAACTGGCCCGTACCCTGGCGCATCAGGTAACCCTGAACGTTGCGCCGCTGATGCGTACCAACTCACCTGATGAAAAACGCATTCGGGCGATCCTCGATCAGTTGACGGACGAAAGTCGCATCCTCGACGCGGGTGTGTATGACGAACAAGGCGATCTTATCGCCCGCGCAGGCGAAAGCGTCGAGGTGCGCGACCGACTGGCGCTCGACGGTAAAAAAGCAGGTGGCTATTTTAACCAGCAGATTGTCGAACCGATTAAGGGGAAAAATGGACCGCTCGGCTATCTGCGCCTCACGCTCGATACCCATACGCTCGCCACCGAAGCCAAACAGGTGGATAACACCACCAATATTCTACGCCTGATGCTGCTGCTCTCGCTGGCAATCGGTGTGGTGCTAACTCGCACACTGTTGCAGGGTAAACGTACCCGCTGGCAGCAATCGCCCTTCCTGTTAACCGCCAGCAAACCGGTACCGGAAGAGGAAGAAAGCGAGAAAAAAGAGTGACCCATTACTACAAGAAAGGAAATCGTTATGTCCACATTACGCCTGCTCATCTCTGACTCTTACGATCCGTGGTTTAACCTGGCGGTGGAAGAGTGTATTTTTCGCCAGATGCCCGCCACGCAGCGCGTTCTGTTTCTCTGGCGCAATGCCGACACGGTAGTGATTGGTCGTGCGCAAAACCCGTGGAAAGAGTGTAATACCCGACGGATGGAAGAAGATAACGTCCGCCTGGCACGGCGCAGCAGCGGTGGCGGCGCGGTGTTCCACGATCTCGGCAATACCTGTTTTACGTTTATGGCTGGCAAACCGGAGTACGATAAAACCATCTCCACGGAGATTGTGCTTAATGCGCTGAACGCGCTCGGCGTCACCGCAGAAGCTTCTGGGCGCAACGATCTGGTGGTCAAAACCGCCGAAGGCGACCGCAAAGTCTCTGGCTCGGCCTATCGCGAAACCAAGGATCGCGGTTTCCACCACGGCACCTTGCTGCTCAATGCCGACCTCAGCCGCCTGGCAAACTATCTCAATCCGGATAAAAAGAAACTGGCGGCGAAAGGCATTACTTCAGTACGTTCCCGCGTGACCAATCTGACCGAGCTGCTACCGGGAATTACCCATGAGCAGGTTTGCGAGGCCATAACCGAGGCCTTTTTCGCCCATTATGGCGAGCGCACAGAAGCGGAAATCATCTCCCCGGACAAAACGCCAGACTTGCCGAACTTCGCCGAAACCTTTGCCCGCCAGAGTAGCTGGGAATGGAACTTCGGTCAGGCTCCGGCGTTCTCGCATCTGCTGGACGAACGCTTTACCTGGGGCGGCGTAGAACTGCATTTCGACGTTGAAAAAGGCCATATCACCCGCGCCCTGGTGTTTACCGACAGCCTTAACCCCGCGCCGCTGGAAGCTCTCGCCGGACGGCTGCAAGGCTGTCTTTACCGCGCGGATATGCTGCAACAGGAGTGCGAAGCGCTGCTGGTCGACTTCCCTGAACAGGAAAAAGAGCTACGGGAGTTGTCGGCGTGGATAGCGGGGGCGGTACGGTAACTCGCTCATTAAAATATCCAGGGAAGGAAATATGATCGATCTGGAGAACCAGGAACGGGAGATTATCAATTTAATGTTCAGCCAGGGTATATCCTGGCTAGCCGCCGTGCGTATCAGGCATAAATTATCGCTTGCTGAAGTAAGTAAAATGTTAGGTATCTCGATTAATTCTCTAAAACGGATCGAAAAGACGGAACGGCTTAGCTCAAATATCAAAAGCAAAATGGCAGGAATTTATGGTTGTCCGCCAGAGTTGCTGATATGCCCTTACTGGATGACGGTTGAACATAAATGAATAGATTCGTGAATAGATACTTGAATGGATTTTATTTCCTATCCATATGAAAAATAATAGTAAATCTATTAATCAGTTGCTATTGATGAATAGATACTAAAAAGCCGGAGCAGTCTCCCGCTCCGGCTTAACACGACAATCGCCTTTCAGCGAAACACAATTACTCTTTATCGCCCAGCAGAACGGATTCCAGTGCGATTTTGATCATGTCGTTGAAGGTGGTCTGACGCTCTTCAGCAGTGGTCTGCTCGTGAGTACGGATGTGGTCAGACACGGTGCAGATAGCCAGTGCTTTGGCACCAAACTCTGCAGCCACGCCGTAGATACCAGCCGCTTCCATTTCCACGCCGAGGATGCCGTATTTTTCCATCACGTCGAACATTTCGCCGTCCGGAGAGTAGAACAGGTCAGCGGAGAACAGGTTACCAACGCGAGCATCAACGCCCAGGGCTTTAGCTGCATCTACTGCGTTACGCACCATGTCGAAGTCAGCGATAGCCGCGAAGTCATGATCTTTAAAACGGATGCGGTTAACTTTGGAATCGGTGCAGGCACCCATACCGATAACGACGTCACGCAGTTTTACGTGCGGCAGAACAGCGCCACAGGAACCTACGCGGATAATTTTCTTCACGCCGAAATCGGTGATCAGTTCTTTGGTGTAGATGGAGCAGGACGGGATACCCATACCGTGACCCATTACGGAAATTTTGCGACCTTTGTAGGTGCCAGTGAAGCCCAGCATACCGCGAACGTTGTTCACTTCACGAGCATCTTCAAGGAAAGTTTCAGCAATATACTTCGCACGCAGCGGGTCGCCTGGCATCAAAACTACGTCAGCGAAATCGCCCATTTCTGCATTAATGTGTGGGGTAGCCATCGTTTTATCCTTTTTGTGACATAACAAAGGCGGAGTCAACGCTCCGCCCAAATCCATCAGAACATGGCTTTGCCATATTCCATATCAGAAGTACCAAAATATTTTGCCAGAGTCTGGCCGATATCCGCGAAGGTTTCGCGGTGACCCAGCGAACCCGGTTTTACTTTCGGGCCGTAAACCAGTACCGGAATGTGTTCACGGGTATGGTCAGTACCGGTCCAGGTCGGATCACAACCGTGATCAGCGGTGAGGATCAGGATGTCGTCATCGCGCAGCAGAGACATCAGTTCCGGCAGACGGCGGTCGAACAGTTCCAGACCCGCAGCATAGCCTGCGACATCGCGACGGTGGCCCCAGGAAGAGTCGAAGTCAACAAAGTTAGTGAAGACAATGGTGTTATCACCCGCTTCCTTCATCTCTTTGATAGTGGCGTCAAACAGCGCGTCCAGGCCGGTCGCTTTCACTTTTTTGGTGATACCGCAGTTGGCGTAGATGTCTGCAATTTTACCGACAGAAACCACCTGGCCGTGTTTTTCATCAACCAGTTTTTGCAATACGGTCGGTGCTGGCGGTTCAACGGCCAGGTCGTGACGGTTACCGGTACGCTGGAAGTTACCGGCTTTGTCGCCGATAAACGGACGAGCGATAACACGACCGATGTTGTAGCCGCCGTTGGTCAGCTCTTCACGGGCGATTTCACACAGTTCGTAGAGTTTATCCAGACCGAAAGTTTCTTCATGGCAGGCAATCTGGAACACGGAGTCAGCGGAGGTATAGAAAATCGGCTTGCCGGTTTTCATGTGCTCTTCGCCCAGTTGATCCAGGATGACCGTACCGGAAGAGTGGCAGTTACCGAGGTAACCTGGCAGGTTAGCGCGTTCAACCAGTTTATCCAGCAGCTCTTGCGGGAAGCTGTTTTCGTGATCGGAGAAGTATCCCCACTCAAACAGAACCGGGACACCGGCGATTTCCCAGTGACCGGACGGGGTATCTTTACCGGATGACATTTCGTGCGCCCATGCGTACGCGCCGATAACTTCAGCGTTGCCGTCCATTCCTGCCGGAATGAAACCGGTAGAACCTTCATGTGCTTTCGCCAGCCCCAGACGGGTCAGATTTGGCAGATTCAACGGGCCTTTACGACCGTTATCAGCTTCGCCTTTGGCACAGGCTTCTGCGATATGACCCAGGGTGTCAGCCCCGACGTCACCAAAGCGTTCTGCATCTTCTGTAGCGCCGATGCCGAATGAGTCCAGCACCATAATAAATGCACGTTTCATATGTTCTCCGTACTCAGTGCTTCAAATTTAAATGATCAGATAAGTATACCGTTATTCGCTGATACGACGATAGACAGTTGGTGTGCTTTCCGGTGCTTTATCGGCAAGTTTAATTGCCGCTTTCACCGCTTTCGCCGCTTCCTGCCAGCTGTTTTCGTCTTTCGCGTGGATAACCGCCAGCGGACGCTGACCGTCTACCTGGTCGCCCAGACGCGCCATATCAGTAAAGCCGACGCTGTAATCGATGGTGTCAGATGCCTGACGGCGACCGCCGCCCATCGCAACCACTGCCATTCCCAGCGCACGGGTATCCATTTCACTGACAAAACCTTCGGTATCAGCATAGACTGCTTTCGTCAGCATCGCTGTCGGCAGATACTTCGCGTAGTTCTCAACGAAGTCGGTCGGGCCTTTTTGTGCTGCCACCATACGACCAAAGACTTCTGCCGCTTTACCGTTGTCCAGCACCGCCTGCAATTTTGCGCGCGCTTCGGCGTCATCTTTCGCCAGTTTACCGGAGATAAGCATCTCCACGCACAGCGCCATCGTGACATCAAACAGACGCGGGTTACGATACTCACCCGTCAGGAACTGCACCGCTTCACGTACTTCAACCGCGTTACCTGCACTGGAGGCCAATACCTGATTCATGTCGGTGAGCAGCGCGGTGGTGCGCACGCCAGCGCCGTTAGCCACGCCAACAATCGCTTCGGCAAGGGCTTCAGAGAGTTCGTAGGTCGGCATAAACGCGCCGCTACCCACTTTCACGTCCATCACCAGCGCGTCCAGACCTTCCGCCAGTTTCTTCGCCAGGATCGAGGCGGTGATCAGCGGGATGGAGTCCACGGTTGCGGTAATATCGCGGGTCGCGTAGAAACGTTTATCCGCCGGAGCCAGTGAGCTGGTCTGGCCGATAATCGCCACACCGACGTCTTTAATGATTTCGCGGAAACGGTTGTCATCCGGGAAGATGTCGAAGCCAGGGATGGATTCCAGTTTGTCGAGCGTGCCGCCAGTATGACCGAGGCCGCGACCGGAGATCATCGGAATGTAACCGCCGCAGGCTGCGACCATTGGCCCTAACATCAACGAAGTGACATCGCCGACGCCACCGGTGGAATGTTTATCAACAATCGGGCCATTCAGATGCAGGCTTTTCCAGTCGAGAACGGTTCCTGAATCTCGCATCGCCATGGTCAGCGAGACACGCTCCGGCATCGTCATATCGTGGAAGAAAATGGTCATCGCGAGGGCGGCAATCTGCCCTTCGGAGATAGTGTTGTCGCGAATGCCGTTGATAAAGAAACGAATTTCTTCATCGCTCAGCGCATGACCATCACGTTTTTTACGAATAATTTCTTGTGCGAGAAACAAGGTAACCTCCCGTGGAAAAGAGTATGAGGCGGATTTTGCCGGATGCGTCTACGCCTTATCCGGCCTACGGGTGATACGTCTCGTAGGCCGGATAAGCGCAGCGCATCAGGCGCAAAGCATCTTACTTAGTAGCTGCTGGCGCTCTTACCGTCGCCGTGGCCCAGCGCTTTCAGCAGGCTTGCCAGCAGGCTGGAAGCGCCAAAGCGGTAGTGACGCGCATCTGCCCAGTCAGCACCGAACAGTTCATCTGCGATGGCGAGATATTTCTGCGCATCTTCCGCAGTACGCACGCCACCCGCCGGTTTGAAACCAACGGTTTTCTCTACGCCCATATCACGGATCACTTCCATCATGATGCGCGCGCTTTCCGGCGTCGCATTCACTGCCACTTTACCGGTAGAGGTTTTGATGAAGTCGGCACCCGCTTTGATGGAGATTTCCGACGCTTTGCGGATCAGCGCTTCGTCTTTCAGTTCGCCGGTTTCGATGATCACTTTCAGCAGTACATTCGCTGCCGCGCAAGCCTCTTTACAGGCTTTCACCAGATCAAAACCAACTTGCTCGTTGCCCGCCATCAGCGCACGGTACGGGAACACCACGTCAACTTCATCAGCACCGTAGGCGATTGCCGCACGGGTTTCTGCCAGCGCAATTTCAATGTCATCATTACCGTGTGGGAAGTTGGTTACCGTAGCAATACGGATTTCCGGGGTGCCCTGCTCTTTCAGCGTTTTGCGAGCAATCGGGATAAAGCGAGGATAGATACAGATAGCAGCGGTATTGCCGACCGGAGTTTTGGCCTGATGACACAGGGCGATCACTTTCTCGTCGGTGTCGTCGTCATTCAGGGTGGTCAGGTCCATCAATTTCAGTGCACGCAGGCTGCTTGCTTTCAGATCAGTCATTTCATTCTCCTGGCTTGTCGCCAATAAAATTCACCTTGCGAGTTTGTTAGTATTCTAACATCGACTCCGCAACACACTTCGATATACATCACAATTAAGAAAATCTACTTACAAATTTGCATTACGGTAATGCGATCTGGTTCAAATAATTCACTTTCAAATGAATGCACCGGTGGTGACAAACGCATCAGGATCAAAGTGAACATCACGAAACTTCTTACAATGGCGCATCACCTTTGGCATAAAAGGAAAAGAAGATGCCCACTTCTCACGAGATTGCACTGCAACAACGTTGCCAGCAAATTGTCACAAGCCCGGTGCTTAGTCCGGAGCAGAAACGCCATTTTCTGGCGCTGGAAGCAGAAAACAATCTGCCTTATCCGCAGCTGCCTGCCGAAGCCCGCCGCGCGCTGGATGAAGGCGTAATCTGCGATATGTTTGAAGGTCATGCGCCGTACAAACCGCGCTATGTCTTACCCGATTACGCCCGTTTTCTGGCGAACGGTTCCGAATGGCTGGAGCTGGAAGGCGCGAAAGATCTTGATGACGCGCTCTCTCTGTTGACCATTCTTTATCATCATGTCCCTTCGGTCACATCGATGCCGGTCTACCTGGGGCAGCTGGATGCGTTGTTGCAACCGTATGTTAGAATTCTAACACAAGACGAGATCGACATTCGAATAAAACGTTTCTGGCGTTACCTCGACAGAACCCTGCCAGATGCCTTTATGCACGCCAATATCGGCCCGTCTGATTCGCCCATTACCCGAGCAATTTTACGCGCAGATGCAGAGTTGAAGCAGGTTTCACCGAACCTGACCTTTATCTACGATCCTGAAATTACCCCTGATGACCTGCTGCTGGAAGTGGCGAAAAACATCTGTGAATGTAGCAAACCGCACATCGCCAACGGCCCGGTGCATGATAAAATTTTCACAAAAGGGGGCTACGGGATTGTGAGCTGTTACAACTCACTGCCGCTGGCGGGGGGTGGCAGCACGCTGGTGCGCCTTAACCTGAAAGCCATTGCCGAGCGCAGTGAATCGCTGGAAGACTTCTTTACGCGCACTCTACCGCACTACTGCCAACAGCAGATCGCCATCATCGATGCGCGGTGTGAATTCCTCTATCAACAATCACACTTCTTTGAGAATAGCTTCCTGGTGAAAGAAGGGCTGATTAACCCTGAACGTTTTGTGCCAATGTTTGGCATGTATGGGCTGGCAGAAGCGGTTAACTTGCTGTGCGAGAAAGAAGGGATTGCCGCGCGCTACGGTAAAGAAGCCGCTGCAAATGAAGTGGGTTATCGCATCAGCGCGCAACTGGCGGAGTTTGTCGCCAATACCCCCGTGAAATATGGCTGGCAAAAACGCGCCATGTTGCACGCACAGTCAGGGATCAGTTCTGATATCGGCACCACGCCGGGCGCACGCTTGCCGTATGGCGATGAGCCAGATCCAATCACCCATCTGCAAACCGTCGCCCCGCATCATGCTTATTATTATTCCGGCATCAGCGACATTCTGACGCTCGATGAAACCATCAAACGTAATCCGCAGGCGCTGGTACAGCTTTGCCTCGGTGCCTTTAAAGCCGGAATGCGTGAGTTTACCGCCAATATCAGCGGTAACGATCTGGTTCGCGTTACCGGTTATATGGTGCGTTTGTCGGATTTAGAAAAATATCGCGCCGAAGGTTCACGCACCAACACCACCTGGCTGGGCGAAGAGGCCGCACGTAACACTCGTATTCTGGAACGCCAGCCGCGCGTGATAAGCCATGAACAGCAGATGCGCTTTAGTCAGTAAGATTATCCCCTTCTCCTGCGTTGACGGGCCAGGCAGTCGTCTGGCTCTGTTTTTGCAAGGCTGCAATCTGCGCTGCAAAAATTGTCACAATCCGTGGACGATGGGGCGCTGTAATGATTGCGGAGAGTGCGTGCCACAGTGTCCGCATCAGGCGTTGCAGATTGTTGACGGCAAAGTGCTGTGGAACGCTATGGTCTGCGAGCAATGTGATACCTGCCTGAAGATGTGTCCGCAACATGCCACGCCAATGGCGCAATCCATGAGCGTGGATGAGGTGCTTAGCCATGTCCGCAAAGCGGTACTGTTTATTGAAGGGATAACGGTGAGCGGCGGCGAAGCCACGACCCAGCTGCCGTTTGTAGTGGCGCTGTTTACTGCTATCAAAAATGATCCGCAACTGCGCCACCTCACCTGTCTGGTGGACAGTAACGGTATGTTGAGCGAAACCGGCTGGGAAAAATTGCTCCCGGTGTGCGACGGCGCGATGATCGATCTCAAAGCGTGGGGGAGCGCGTGCCATCAACAGCTAACCGGACGCGATAATCAGCAGATTAAGCGCAGCATCTGTTTGCTGGCAGAGCGCGGCAAGCTGGCGGAACTGCGTTTGCTGGTAATCCCTGGCCAGGTGGATTATTTGCAACACATCGATGAACTGGCGGCGTTTATCAAGGGACTTGGCAATGTTCCGGTTCGCCTGAACGCGTTTCATGCCCACGGCGTGTATGGCGAGGCGCAAAGCTGGGCGAGCGCCACACCGGAAGATGTTGAGCCGTTGGCTGATGCGTTACGGGAGCGCGGGGTGAGCCGGTTGATATTTCCGGCGCTGTATTTGTGACATGCCGGATGCGGCGTGAACGCCTTATCCGACACGAAAGACAAACTACCCACATACGTTAAACACCGCATACGTGTTATTAAGCAACACTTCGGCAATCTCATCCGCAGGTTCCGGGCGTAACTCGCAAAGCACAGCAAACACACGGGCAGCCTGCTCCGGGTGGTTAGGCTGCCCCTGAAAACCGTTGAGCGGCATATCCGGCGCGTCGGTTTCCAGCAACAACGATGCCAGCGGTAATCTTGCGATGACATCGCGGGTTTTACTGGCGCGTGGATAGGTGATAGTACCGCCTACGCCAATTTTGTAGCCCAGCTGTACAAACCGTTCGGCCTGCTGCAAGCTGCCGGAAAAACCGTGAACCACGCCAGTGCACGGCAAATCGTGACGCTTAAGATGCATCGCCAGTTTGTCGTGCGTGCGCCGTGAATGAAGGATCACCGGCAGAGCGTAGCGTTTCGCCAGTTTCAGTTGTTCGTCGAGCAACCACTGCTGCCTCTCAAATTGCGGATCGTCGCCAAAGAGATCCAGGCCGATCTCCCCCACCGCCACCACCTTCGCCGGACGCCTTTCCAGCGCCTGCTGTAACTGATCCAGCGATGCATCGTTATGTTTTTCCAACATACCCGGATGCAAGCCCAATGCGGCATACAGTGGCTGATAATTTTCCGCCAGTGCCAACACGCGGGCAAAATTTGCCGCCTCGGTTGCCGGAACAATGATCTTGCCTACGCCCGCTTGTGCCGCGCGTTGCAGGCTGGCCTCTTCATCGCCGCTAAACGGCGGGAAATCAAAATGGCAGTGGGTGTCGATAAAACGGCAAATCAAGCCAGATCCTCATTGTTAAATGTCGGGTCGTTCGCCTGCGGAGCGTCGCTCACTTCGGCAACCAGCGTATCGTTGGCGACTGGCGCAGGCGGAATGACTATCGATTCCGGCGTCACCACTGGCACCAGATGGCGGGTAAGCGGCGCTTTTTCAGTTAATAGCTTGCCAACCGTGGCGAGGAAATAACGACCGCATAAACGCCCAAGTTTATAGTCTTCGCGCAGTGCCGGAAGCCGACTACCGAGCGCAATACTATGCAATGGCTTCGGCGGATAAATTTCGAATATCCGCAGCTTGCCCGGTGGTTTCTCAATAAACTGCTGAATGTCACGATAGCTGGTTTCATGATGCTGCACCAGATTGACCAGCGGCTGCAGGCTACTGTCACCCAGCCAGCGTTCCATGCGCTTGAACCACTGCGGCGTGTAGTACATTTGTGACGGCACGGTGCGGATGACGACCAACGTTTTTGCTCCCTGCCTTGCCGCCTCTTTAACCGGAATCGCATCACTGATCCCACCATCCAGGTAGTTAATGCCTTCCAGCGACACTCCGCTACGATAAAAACCAGGTATCGCACTGGAGGCGCGAATCACATCCAGCCAGTTTTGTTTGGTTGGTAAAAAGTAATTCGGCGCGTAGTCATCCTGACGACAGGCACACATATAAAAGGATTTACCGCTGTCAAACAGCCGCGCGGCGGTGTCCATTTGCAACGGCATCTGGCTTGCGGTGGCCTCCACCAGCCAGTCGAGATCGATAAGATTTCCTCCACGTACAAAGCGCACTGGATCGAAAAATTCGCGTTTTGTGGTATAGCGCATGATGACTTTGCGCGCGTAACCGGGCTGATTGCAGATATATGCCGAAAGGTTCTGCGCCCCGGCAGATGTGCCGAGATAAAGATCGAAAGGATTAAACTGCGCGCGCATAAACTCATCCAGCACACCAGCCGTGAAAATTCCACGCTGCCCGCCGCCTTCGCACACCAGAGCAATTCGTCCAGGCTGGAACGGCCTTAGCGACAACGGCGCAATATTACCAAGCGTTACAGGTATTCGCTGCCCCACCTCTGCCTTCCTGTTTTTGTTGTGAAAGACTGACAAAGTAACGCAATTTATTATTCGCTAAAACCGCAAAAGCCAGTCCGCTGGACTGGCCTTGTATAAAATTTTCTTAATAGTTTGAAATCTAGGGTCGTTTTCGGCCCATAAACAAACTCACCAGGAACAGAATAATCCCGACGACAAAGACAATTTTAGCTGCGCCTGCAGCGGTACCGGCCAGACCACCAAACCCAAGTGCGGCGGCGATTAACGCGATAACCAGAAATATGATGCCCCAACGAAACATAAGCGTCTCCTTTACCATAGTTAATGTCACCGCTTGATATGAGCGTGAAAATCACTCAATGCGATATTTTTAGTGTGGTGCACATCGCGCCTCCCGACAAAGTTCGGGAGAACGAATTACGACGAATTACTTAGTTTTCAGATCATTTTTAACGCTTTTCACACCATCTACCGCTTTGGCGATACTTTCAGCACGGTCGCTTTGTGCCTGGGAATCGACGGTACCGGAGAGCTGAACCACGCCGTCGGTGGTTTCAACTTTCACATGACGGGAAGGGACGATGTCATCCGCCAGTAGTTTGGCTTTGATTTCACTGGTGGTGGCGGTGTCACCCGCATAGCCCTTCACAGAACCTTCTTTAGCGTCGCGAACGTGCAGTTTGTCGCTGACAGAGGTCACGCCTTCAACGCCTTTCGCCACTTTCACAGCCTCTTCGGCCTGGGCCTGGCTTTCAACGAAACCACTCAGGGTCACCACTTTTTGATCGGTTTTGACAGAGATATCAGTGCTCTTGATGTTGTCATGATCCACCAGGGCCGCCTTCACTTTCGCGGTGATGGCGCTGTCATCCATGAAATTACCGACTTTATTCATAGAGCTATCGACTTTTTGCCCTGCGCTTTCATTGGTTGTCTGCGCGCTGTTTTCCGCAAAAGCAGAGCCGGTCGCGACGGCAGAGGTCAACATTACAGCCAGCAGAGTTTTCGAAATCTTCAGTCTTGTCATAGTCATCGATTTATTCCTGTATGTTTGCTCGTAATTTGAGCCAGGCAACACGAGGTTGCATTGCTGAAAGGGAGAGACTTCACCCTGTACAGAAGTCAATGGTCGCCATCACAAAAGCGATGAGTGATGAATAACGACCATTACAGCCTCTGAATCAGTTATTAATATCAATCGGATGACAGTTAACGGTTTTAAATACTGATATCTACGTATTGATCGGTATTTAAAGCCGTCAAAAATGTCATCACTTTGTTAAATATAGATCACAATTTTGAAACCGCTCGCCGTATCGACTAAAAAATGCGCAAACATAAGCAAAAGCGAATGTTTTAAGAACATTCCGCAAGCGGCTAATAAGGAAGGGAAATTGACAGGGCGCGGCGGTTACCGCGCCCTGGAGGCAAGAATTAATGCTCGCGGGTCTGGTGGAACTGAACGTCCGGGTAACGCTCCTGCGCCAGGCGCAGGTTGACCATGCTGGTAGCGATGTAAGCGAGGTTGTCGCCGCCATCCAGCGCCAGTTGGCTTTCGTTCTTACGCTTGAACTCTTCGAATTTCTTCGCGTCCGCGCATTCTACCCAGCGAGCGGTGGCGACGTTGACTGACTCATACACCGCTTCGACGTTGTATTCGCTCTTCAGGCGCGATACCACCACATCAAACTGCAGCACACCAACCGCACCAACGATCAGATCGTTGTTGGAGATCGGACGGAACACCTGCACCGCGCCCTCTTCGGAAAGCTGTACCAGCCCTTTGAGCAGCTGTTTTTGCTTCAGCGGATCTTTCAGCCGGATACGACGGAACAGTTCTGGCGCGAAGTTCGGAATACCGGTGAACTTCATCATCTCGCCCTGGGTAAAGGTGTCGCCGATCTGAATAGTGCCATGGTTGTGCAGACCAAGGATGTCGCCCGGATACGCTTCTTCAACATGCGAACGGTCGCCCGCCATAAAGGTCAGCGCGTCGGAGATCACCACATCTTTCGCGGTGCGCACCTGGCGCAGTTTCATGCCTTTTTCATATTTACCGGACACCACACGCATAAACGCCACGCGATCGCGGTGTTTCGGGTCCATGTTGGCCTGAATTTTAAATACGAAGCCGGTAAATTTATCTTCGCTCGCTTCTACGGTACGGGTATCGGTCTGACGCGGCATCGGCGCAGGCGCCCACTCCACCAGGCCATCCAGCATATGATCGACGCCGAAGTTACCCAGCGCAGTACCGAAGAATACCGGGGTGATTTCGCCCGCAAGGAACAGCTCTTTGTCAAACTCGTTAGATGCGCCTTTCACCAGTTCCAGTTCGTCACGCAGCTGCTGTGCCAGATCTTCACCGACAGCTGCGTCGAGATCCGGGTTATTCAGCCCTTTAACAATGCGGACTTCCTGAATGGTGTGGCCTTTACCGCTCTGATAGAGATAGGTTTCATCTTTATAAAGGTGGTAAACGCCTTTAAACAGCTTGCCGCAGCCAATCGGCCAGGTGATCGGTGCGCAGCCGATTTTCAGCTCGTTCTCAACTTCATCGAGCAGCTCCATCGGGTCGCGGATATCACGGTCAAGTTTGTTCATAAAGGTGAGGATCGGTGTATCGCGCAGACGGGTAACTTCCATCAACTTACGGGTACGATCTTCAACACCTTTTGCAGCGTCGATAACCATCAGGCAGCAGTCCACCGCCGTCAGGGTACGATAGGTATCTTCCGAGAAGTCTTCGTGCCCCGGGGTGTCGAGCAGGTTAACCAGGCAATCGTGATACGGAAACTGCATCACAGACGTAGTAATGGAGATCCCACGCTGCTTTTCCATCTCCATCCAGTCCGACTTAGCGTGCTGGTTGGAACCACGGCCTTTTACTGTACCGGCGGTCTGAATGGCCTGTCCGAACAGCAGCACCTTCTCGGTGATGGTAGTTTTACCGGCGTCCGGGTGAGAAATAATGGCAAAAGTGCGGCGCTTCGCCACCTCTTGCAAATAAGGAGACAACGTCATAATTCTTTCTTCTTGAGTAAGCGGCATCGCGCCGCGCTTGTTGAAAACGAAAAATTGCGGCTATTTTACCCATCAACGGGGGGGAGGCAATCAGTGTTTACACAGGAGCTGCTCCAGTTCGTGCAACGAAGAAACGGTCCAGGTGGGCGCGATGCCTTCTGGTTGCTCGCGATTGTGCGCATTCAGCCAGCAGGTCGCAAGCCCGGCGTTGATGCCACCGAGAATATCGGACTCGGCAGTGTCGCCAACCATCAGCACGCGTGAACGGTCAGGATTGCCCGCCTGTTCCAGCGCATAATCGAAAATTTTCTTATTCGGTTTGGCAACGCCAACTTCTTCGGAAATCACCAGCAAATCGAAGTAATCACGCAGGCCCGTGCGTTCCAGACGCACTTGCTGCAAGGCGCTAAAACCGTTGGTGATTATGCCGATTTTGGCGTTACCACGAATGGCGTTAAGCAGGGAAACCGCGCCCGGCAGCGGCGTGCAGATTTCTGCCATCGCATTAATAAAGGCATCGTTGAGTTTACCCGGCTCGACGTTCAGCCGTTCGGCCCAACTTTCAAAACGCCCGTGCTGAAGCTGTAATGAAGTGATCGCGCCGTTTTGATAATCCACCCACAGTGGCTTGTTAACGGCCTGATAGTCCTGAAAATCCTCAGCGGTAAAGGTGACGCTGTAGTCAAGAAACATCCGCTGCAAGCCGGTGAATGAGTCAAAGGTAAACAGCGTTTCATCGGCATCAAAGAAAATCCAGTCCCACTTCATTATTCCACCTTGTCTTACATACTGATTGGCAACGCCATGATGATGGCGTCTTCGCGACCGTCCGTGGTGGGGTAGTAATTGCGGCGAATCGTCGCCTCGTTAAAGCCTAAACTTTCGTACAGGGCAATGGCGGCAGCGTTTGAAGCACGGACTTCCAGCCATAGCGTCGCCACGCCGCGTTTTTCCAGTTCGTCGATCAGATGTTCCAGCAGCGCCCTTCCCAGCCCCTGACGCTGATAGTCGGGATCGACCGCAATATTGAACAATGTAGCTTCATCCAGCACCACTTGCGTAATCGCAAACGCCGCCATTTTGCCGTTTTGCGTTAACTGAAAGTTGAGATAACGCTCGCCCTGATTGCTGGCAAACGTTTTTTCACTCCACGGAAAGGCGTGGGCGCGTTGTTCAATGTGGAAAGCCGCTGGTAAATCAGTCGTTTCGAGGGAAGAAATCGTGTTCATATGTGCAAATTTGTTGCCATAATGCGGCGCGTGCCGTTGGGTTTGCCCGTAATTCGGTGAGCGCCGGTGATGCCACCTGAGCGCCTTCCAGTGATAGCGGTTCGTCAGTACCCAACCGCCAGCTGTTGCAGCGACTGCCTTGCGGCAGCATCGCGATCCTATCTGGCGTCAGTTGCAGCACTTGATCGGGGCTGACGGTTAATGCACGCAGAACGTCGCTCACCAGGGGATCGGTCAGGGCGGGAAGATCGTTTGCCACCATCACCAGACGGACGTGTGCCGGGATCGCAATGGCAATCTCCCCCTGCAACGCGCCAGGGCGACGCAGCGACCACTGGGTAATGCCCAGTTGCTGTAACTGCCAGTCTCGTCGGGATGTCATAGCGAATCGCTCCTGTTGTCAGGGGCGCAAATATAGCAAATTCGTCGATACCGCGCCAACATATGGCTATAATCGCCGCCAGTATCAATTGAGGAGCATTCCATGTCTGCATTTACCCCGGCAAGTGAAGTCTTGCTGCGTCACAGTGATGATTTCGAACAAAGCCGTATTCTGTTTGCCGGAGACTTACAGGATGACCTGCCCGCGCGTTTAGATACCGCGGCCAGCCGTGCTCATACCCAGCAATTCCACCACTGGCAGGTGTTAAGCCGCCAGATGGGGGATAACGCCCGTTTTAGTCTGGTCGCCACAGCGGATGATGTCGCAGATTGCGATACGCTGATTTACTACTGGCCGAAGAATAAACCAGAAGCCCAGTTCCAGTTGATGAATTTACTTTCTCTGCTGCCGGTGGGGACGGATATTTTTGTCGTTGGCGAGAACCGCAGCGGCGTGCGCAGCGCCGAGCAGATGCTGGCAGATTATGCGCCGTTGAATAAAGTCGACAGCGCCCGTCGCTGTGGGCTCTATTTTGGTCGTCTGGAAAAACAGCCGGAGTTTGATGCCGATAAATTCTGGGGCGAATACAGCGTTGATGGCCTGACGGTCAAAACACTGCCTGGCGTGTTTAGCCGCGACGGTCTGGATGTCGGTAGCCAGTTGCTGCTCTCGACGTTAACTCCGCACACCAAAGGTAAAGTGCTGGATGTCGGCTGTGGCGCGGGCGTGCTTTCGGTTGCCTTTGCGCGCCATTCGCCAAAAATTCGTCTCACTCTGTGCGATGTCTCTGCGCCAGCGGTAGAAGCCAGCCGTGCGACGCTTGCTGCCAACGGTGTTGAAGGTGAAGTCTTTGCCAGCAACGTCTTTTCCGAGGTGAAAGGTCGTTTTGATATGATCATCTCCAATCCGCCGTTCCACGATGGGATGCAAACCAGCCTGGATGCGGCGCAAACGCTGATTCGCGGCGCGGTGCGTCATCTTAACAGCGGCGGCGAGCTGCGAATTGTAGCGAACGCCTTCCTGCCTTACCCGGACGTGCTGGATGAGACATTTGGCTTCCATGAAGTTATCGCGCAAACCGGGCGCTTCAAGGTATATCGCGCCATTATGACCCGCCAGGCGAAGAAAGGTTAAGTATCTGGCACCTGTCGCCGCATGTCGTGTTGGATGCGGCGTGAACGCTTTATCCGACCGACAAACGAATTATCCACAATCCGCTGATGGCCATTTTTCCAGCAATTACACATCAGGCGATAATTAACTATTGACGAAAAGCTGAAAACCACTAGAATGCGCCTCCGTGGTAGCAATTCTTTTTTAAGAATTGATGGTATGCGAAGGTGGCGGAATTGG
>NZ_VATT01000015.1:251160-314009 GCF_005781225.1 Escherichia sp. E4736
AAGTCCCCCCCCTCGCACCAATTATCTTTACTTCCTTCCCTGTTTTATCATCCCTGATTCCCGTTCATTATCATCAGCATAACGCCAGAAATAAGCGCCAGGCACGATGGTAGCAAAACGTAATGCCGTAATTGTTTGTGATACAGCATCACCGGCGTCAATACTAATCCCATCAGAATCACAATCCGCCACTGATCCGGCGATAAATCAGCATATGTCAGCCCTGCAATCAGCAATCCCGGCAGCAACACTCCCCAGCCACTGCCCAGCATACGTTGCAACATGGTTTGATCTCTTTTATTGATAATGATAACCAATATCATATGATAATTTTTATCATTTGCAAACCAGAAAAATCCCTTGCTATCGGGTAAACCTATCGCTAGGATTAGCAATCATTATCATTTAGATTACTATCACGATTATGGCCTATCGTTCCGCACCGCTCTATGAAGATGTTATCTGGCGAACGCATCTCAAGCCGCAAGATCCCACGCTTGCACAAGCGGTTCGCGCGACGATCGCCGAACATCGTGAACATTTGCTGGAGTTTATCCGTCTGGATGAACCCGCCCCGCTTAGTGCCATGACGCTGGCGCAATGGTCCTCTCCCAATGCGCTAAGTTCTCTACTGGCGGTCTACTCCGATCATATTTACCGCAATCAACCAATGATGATCCGCGAGAACAAACCGCTAATCTCACTGTGGGCGCAATGGTATATCGGCCTGATGGTGCCGCCATTAATGCTGGCGCTGCTGACGCAGGATAAAGCGTTAGATCTTTCCCCGGAACATTTCCACGTTGAGTTTCACGAAACCGGACGCGCCGCCTGTTTCTGGGTCGATGTGTGTGAAGATAAAAACGCAACATCACATTCGCCACAGCAGCGAATGGAAACGTTAATCAGCCAGGCGCTGGTTCCGGTTGTGCAGGCATTAGAAGCGACAGGTGAAATTAACGGCAAACTTATCTGGAGTAATACCGGTTATTTGATTAACTGGTATCTGACCGAGATGAAGCAGTTGCTTGGCGAGGCGTTAGTTGAATCGCTCCGCCATGCCCTGTTCTTTGAGAAAACGCTCTCCAGCGGCGAAGATAATCCATTGTGGCGCACAGTCGTGCTGCGCGACGGCCTGCTGGTGCGCCGCACCTGTTGCCAGCGTTATCGCTTACCGGATGTGCAACAGTGTGGGGATTGCACGCTGAAATAAGCACACTGCCGGGAGGATAAACCCGGCATTAAGTAGATTAATATGGATGCAACACATTACTTGTTTCTGAAATCCGCATACATAACAGAATATCTGCCGCCTCAAGCAATCCGGCATCAGAACTGACACCCAGTTTCGACATCACATTAAATTTATGCGCGCGGATCGTTTTTATATTCCGTTTAAGCTGTTCAGCAATTTGCGTCATTGAGTAGCCACGCGACATAAACCGTAATATTTCCCTCTCCGTCGGGCTCAGCGTCCGGCTTTGATTAATATACCACTGGTTGTTCAGTCGATCGGTCGCCTGACGCACGCCATTTAATGACAGAAACAGCTCCTGGTGAAAAACATCCAGTGTTGATGCTTTACTTAACACACCATCCATAGGAGAAGGCGATAATGAGCCAATCAATCGCGCTTCAATATCATCATCCGCAATAACCAAACGCCGGGTACGTGGAAATTTGATTGCCAGCTCAGTCAGACAAGATAATCCCTCCCTGCGCTCAGTTCTCATGGCAGAAAAAGAAAAAATGACCGCCGCAAATGAAACCCGCGACATAGCATCCTGAAAAGCCTCCTGGCTGGTGTACGTATAGAGTTTATAAGGATTACCCGCAAACTTTCTGAATAAACTCTCAATACCGATACTGCTCATGACGCACTTTTCTATGAGTGCGACATTTCTCTTCTTAATTCGGTTGTGTTCCATTCCGCGGCATCTCCATAAACAGAAGGCAAGTTAAGTTCCCTTGCCCCCTGTGCGCTATTAATCCATGCATACATCTCAGCGTTACTGTGAATTGCCAGCCGACGCATCGCACTGTTTTTTTGTGCGCTGATGGTTTTATTGCTTTTCTTAAGCAATGAAGCTATTTGGTTGATGCCCCATCCTTTACCTAACAGCCGCAGTACCTTGCGTTCAGAAAGGGTAAGAATCACGGTGCGATAACCAACTTCCTGAATTTCCGGCATTGCAGGCGAAGTCAGCATGGCGCTGATGCGATCTGCATGGACATTGCCGGAACGAACGGTCTTGACCAGATTCTCAATAGGCTCGATATCGGACAGTAACGTCGCAGTTGGACACATAAGCAGCTCCACCGCCTGAGAGTACCAGGCTCGCGAAACCATGAAAACCCAATGAATTTCCCGGTATTGTGAGATCAATGAATAGTAATGTTCACAAACAGAACGCGGATCTTCTGTTTGTCCGGCTAAATCGGCAATAACTAACCCAGCACGACGTAATTGTAATATGGTCAGCTCCTCCGCAGAGGTGCTACTCGTTATATCGTATTCAGGGAGATGGGTCCTCATGACCTCTTTTAACCCTGCCTGCATAACGGGTATTTTACTGATAACAATTCCATTTTTGCAGCATCCTGGCAACATATATCCTCCATATCCACTGTCTATAAATTATGATGGTTTATTCAGGACATTCACCCTTCAAATGACTCCAACAAATTAATAGATTGAGCGAATAATTTATCCTTAGCATTCACTTCATATCAGTTTACCCCAGCCACACAAAAAATCCTTTGTATGTTTCAGGAGACTAGCATCAAATAATAACCTGGAAAAATACCTCTGACACATTTAAAATATCTAAATTATGTTGTTAGAAATACTTAATCAAAACCCTCAAAACCAATCAGTTTAAGATATCATTTAAAATAACGAATAAAAGTTAAATGAAACGCCTTTAGCCAGAATATCAAGAAAAAAACCAATAAAAACTGAAGGATATTTCTTACCCGGTTCCGAAAAAAATGATTTCATCAGTCATTACTCAAACGCGTAAAAATAAAACGATAAATTCATTTTAATGATAATATTCATGAAATTATTTATTCCACTCAAAATTTGCATCGCTTCCCTTCAGCGAACTCATCACCGCAACCAGGATTAATCAGCGCAATTTTGATCTTAACCAACGTCAAAACAGCCATGCTTCGTGATACAAAAGGGTTCTCATTTTTTGAAAAATACGCAACGCGTCTATAACAAAGGGCGAGTTATGCAAACAGAGCAACAGCGAGCCGTTACACGGCTATGTATCCAGTGCGGATTATTTCTTTTACAACATGGTGCGGAAAGTGCGTTGGTTGATGAGCTTTCCTCACGACTGGGTCGGGCGTTAGGGATGGACTGCGTCGAAAGTTCTATCTCTTCGAACGCCATAGTGCTGACCACCATTAAAGATGGTCAATGTCTGACATCTACGCGCAAAAACCACGATCGCGGCATTAATATGCATGTGGTTACTGAGGTACAACACATTGTGATTCTGGCGGAACATAAGCTGCTGGATTACAAAGGTGTTGAGAAACGTTTTAGCCAAATACATCCCCTGCGCTATCCGCGTTGGCTGGTCGCTTTGATGGTGGGACTCTCTTGCGCCTGTTTCTGTAAACTGAATAACGGTGGTTGGGATGGTGCGTTGATTACATTCTTCGCCAGTATGATCGCCATGTATATCCGCCAGCTACTGGCACAACGCCACCTCCATCCACAAATAAACTTTTGCATCACTGCCTTCGCCGCCACCACAATTTCTGGCCTTCTTCTACAACTTCCGACATTCAGTCATACGCCTACTGTGGCAATGGCGGCCAGTGTTCTTTTACTGGTGCCGGGTTTTCCGTTGATAAATGCTGTAGCCGATATGTTTAAAGGTCATATAAATACCGGACTGGCACGCTGGGCGATTGCCAGCCTGCTGACACTGGCAACCTGCGTTGGCGTGGTGATGGCACTCACAATTTGGGGGCTACGCGGATGGGTGTAATCGAATTTCTATTAGCATTAGCGCAGGATATGATTCTCGCGGCAATCCCAGCAGTCGGCTTTGCGATGGTGTTCAACGTGCCAATCCGGGCATTACGCTGGTGTACGCTGCTTGGCGCGATGGGTCATGGTTCGCGAATGATTTTAATGACTACTGGACTCAATATTGAGTGGTCGACGTTTATGGCTTCGCTACTGGTCGGCACCATTGGTATTCAGTGGTCGCGCTGGTATCTGGCGCACCCGAAAGTCTTTACCGTGGCGGCTGTCATTCCGATGTTCCCGGGCATCCCGGCGTATACTGCAATGATTTCAGCGGTAAAAATCAGTCAGTTAGGTTACAGCGAGCCGTTAATGATTACCCTGTTAACTAACTTTCTTACCGCTTCATCAATTGTTGGCGCGTTATCCATCGGTCTTTCCGTTCCTGGATTGTGGTTGTACCGCAAGCGCCCCCGCGTATAAAATTGCCTCGCTTAAAGCACATGGATGAGAGGCTGCCTGGCCTCATCCGTGTGTTACTATAAAAGTAATCTCCCTTCTCGTTCATCGTTCCATATTGAGAAACAGTATGTCCTCCAGAGTTTTGACCCCGGACGTCGTTGGTATTGACGCCCTGGTACACGATCACCAAACCGTTCTGGCAAAAGCAGAAGGCGGCATGGTTGCCGTATTTGCCAACAATGCCCCGGCGTTTTATGCCGTTACGCCCGCGCGTCTTGCTGAACTGCTGGCGTTGGAAGAAAAACTGACGCGTCCGGGAAGTGACGTGGCCCTGGACGATCAACTCTATCAGGAACCGCAAGCCGCCCCCGTTGCCGTACCCATGGGTAAATTCGCCATGTACCCAGACTGGCAACCCGATACCGACTTTATCCGTCAGGCGGCATTATGGGGCGTGGCGCTAAAAGAGCCGGTAACCGCCGAAGAACTGGCGTCATTTATTTCTTATTGGCAGGCGGAAGGCAAAGTCTTCCATCATGTGCAGTGGCAACAAAAACTGGCGCGCAGCCTGCAAATAGGTCGTGCCAGCAATGGCGGATTAACGAAACGAGATGTGAACACAGTCAGTGAACCTGACAGCCAAATTCCACCGGGATTCAGAGGGTAACGATGAAAAACGTTGGCGACCTGATGCAACGTCTGCAAAAAATGATGCCAGCCCATATCAAACCCGCCTTCAAAACGGGTGAAGAACTTCTGGCGTGGCAGAAAGAACAAGGGGCGCTCCGTGCCGCCGCTCTTGAGCGCGAGAATCGGGCGATGAAAATGCAGCGTACCTTTAACCGCTCTGGCATTCGTCCACTGCATCAAAACTGCTCCTTTGAGAACTATCGTGTTGAGTGCGAAGGGCAGATGAATGCGTTGAGCAAAGCGCGCCAGTATGTCGAAGAGTTCGACGGCAACATCGCCAGCTTTATCTTTTCTGGCAAGCCGGGAACGGGTAAAAACCATCTGGCGGCGGCAATCTGCAACGAACTGCTGCTACGCGGTAAATCCGTATTGATCATCACCGTGGCCGATATTATGTCGGCGATGAAAGATACCTTCAGAAATAGCGGTACCAGCGAAGAACAACTGCTTAACGATCTGAGCAACGTTGACCTGCTGGTGATCGATGAGATCGGCGTGCAGACCGAATCGAAATACGAAAAAGTGATCATCAACCAGATCGTCGATCGCCGCTCTTCTTCCAAACGCCCGACCGGGATGCTGACCAACAGCAATATGGACGAGATGACCAAGTTACTGGGCGAACGCGTTATGGATCGTATGCGACTGGGTAACAGTCTGTGGGTTATTTTTAACTGGGAAAGCTATCGTAGCCGGGTAACGGGTAAAGAGTATTAATCCTCCTTTCCGGCGCTATACTGCGACACAATTCCACCTTGAGTAATGATGATGAAAACTATTAAACACCTTCTGTGCTGTGCAATTGCCACCAGCGCATTAATTTCCACCGGGGTGCATGCCGCGTCCTGGAAAGATGCGCTTTCCAGCGCCGCCAGCGAACTTGGCAACCAAAACAGCACCACACAGGAAGGCGGTTGGTCGCTCGCCTCATTAACTAACCTGCTTGGTAGTGGCAACCAAGCGTTAAGCGCAGACAACATGAACAATGCCGCAGGCATTTTGCAATACTGCGCGAAGCAAAAACTGGCTTCAGTTACCGACGCGGAAAACATCAAAAATCAGGTCCTGGAGAAGCTGGGCCTGAACAGCGAAGAACAGAAAGAAGATACCAACTATCTGGATGGCATTCAGGGTTTGCTAAAAACCAAAGATGGTCAGCAGCTTAACCTGGATAACATCGGTACGACGCCTCTGGCTGAAAAGGTAAAAACCAAAGCCTGCGATCTGGTGTTAAAGCAAGGTCTGAACTTTATTTCCTGATCCGCATAACGCCGCGTTTTAGCTATTAACAAACTAACGCGGCCCTTCCCCGCTCTTTTCCCTGTTTCTGGACGTCTTTCCCTCTGTTACACGGGAAGCTTTCTTGCGCAAAAAAGTCTGTTTATAAACTAATTCCTAACAACATCGCATTTTTTTGACACTAGAATTGCAGCTATATGGCAGCACCATTACATTGTGTTTCTCAAAAAATCTTAAACATCGGCTAACCGGCCTGTTTTAGTGAGGATCGCCCGTTGTCAGAACTATTCTCTTTCGCCCTATTTCTCGCCTCTGTGCTGATCTACGCATGGAAAGCGGGACGTAACACCTGGTGGTTTGCCGCCACGTTAACGGTACTGGGGTTATTTGTCGTTTTAAACATTACCCTGTTTGCCAGTGACTATTTTACTGGCGACGGCATTAACGACGCGGTGCTCTATACCTTAACTAACAGCCTGACCGGTGCTGGCGTCAGCAAGTATATCCTGCCGGGAGTGGGTATCGTGCTGGCACTGGCGGTAGTTTTCGGCGCGCTGGGCTGGATCCTACGCCGACGCCGTCATCATCCTCACCATTTTGGCTACAGCCTGCTGGCACTCTTACTGGCGCTGGGTTCTGTGGACGCCAGCCCGGCGTTTCGCCAGATAACGGAGCTGGTAAAATCCCAGTCACGCGACGGCGATCCTGACTTTGCTGCTTATTATAAAGAACCGTCGAAAACCATCCCTGCCCCCAAACTTAACCTGGTTTATATCTATGGTGAGAGTCTGGAGCGGACCTATTTTGATAACGACGCTTTTCCGGACCTCACTCCCGAACTGGGCGCACTGAAAAATGAAGGGCTGGATTTCAGTCATACTCAGCAACTACCAGGAACGGATTACACTATCGCGGGCATGGTGGCGTCTCAGTGCGGGATTCCACTGTTTGCTCCGTTTGAAGGTAACGCCTCTGCCTCGGTTTCCAGCTTCTTCCCGCAGAACATCTGTCTTGGCGATATCCTGAAAAACTCAGGTTATCAGAACTATTTTGTGCAAGGGGCTAACCTGCGTTTTGCGGGTAAAGATGTGTTCCTGAAATCACACGGCTTCGACCATTTGTATGGTGCAGAAGAGCTGAAAAGTGTGGTGGCGGATCCGCATTATCGCAACGACTGGGGATTCTACGACGATACCGTGCTGGATGAAGCGTGGAAAAAGTTTGAAGAGCTTTCCCGCTCTGGTCAGCGATTCTCACTGTTTACTCTGACGGTCGATACCCATCACCCGGATGGTTTTATCTCTCGCACCTGCAACCGCAAAAAATATGATTTTGACGGTAAGCCGAATCAGTCATTCAGTGCGGTAAGTTGCAGCCAGGAGAACATCGCGACGTTTATCAATAAAATCAAAGCGTCACCGTGGTTTAAAGATACCGTCATCGTCGTCTCATCTGACCATTTAGCGATGAACAACACGGCGTGGAAATACCTTAATAAACAGGATCGTAACAACCTGTTTTTCGTCATTCGTGGCGACAAGCCACAGCAAGAGACGCTGGCGGTGAAGCGCAACACCATGGACAACGGCGCTACAGTGCTGGATATTCTTGGTGGCGATAACTTTATCGGCCTTGGGCGTAGTAGCCTCTCTGGTCAATCCATGTCGGAAGTGTTCCTCAACATTAAAGAGAAAGTGCTGGCGTGGAAGCCCGATATCATTCGTCTGTGGAAATTCCCCACCGAGATGAAAGAGTTCACCATCGATCAGAATAAAAACATGATCGCCTTCTCGGGTACCCATTTCCGTCTGCCGCTGCTGTTACGCGTGTCGGATAAACGTGTGGAACCACTGCCAGAAAGTGAATATTCTGCACCACTTCGTTTCCAGTTGGCCGATTTCGCGCCGCGCGACAATTTCGTCTGGGTTGATCGCTGCTACAAGATGGCGCAGCTATGGGCGCCAGAGTTGGCTCTCTCCACTGACTGGTGTGTTTCCCAGGGGCAGCTTGGTGGTCAGCAAATTGTTCAACATGTTGATAAAACGACGTGGAAGGGCAAAACCGTATTTAAAGATACCGTCATCGATATGGAACGCTACAAAGGCAATGTCGATACGCTGAAGATTGTCGATAACGATATTCGCTACAAAGCCGACAGTTTCATTTTTAACGTCGCAGGTGCACCGGAAGAAGTGAAACAGTTTAGCGGGATTTCCCGTCCGGAGTCGTGGGGACGCTGGTCCAACGCGCAGCTGGGCGATGAAGTGAAAATCGAGTACAAACATCCTCTGCCGAAGAAATTTGACCTGGTGATCACCGCCAAAGCATACGGTAATAACGCCAGCCGTCCCATTCCGGTACGCGTAGGCAACGAAGAACAAACCATCGTGCTGGACAATGAAGTGACCACCACCACGCTGCATTTCGAGAACCCAACCGATGCCGACACGCTGGTAATTGTTCCGCCAGAACCTGTCTCAACCAACGAAGGGAATATTCTCGGCCATTCGCCGCGTAAGCTCGGCATTGGTATGGTGGAAATCAAAGTGGTGGCGCGTGAAGGGTAATCACTGACTGATTTGTAGGTTAGATAAGACGCGCAAGCGTCGCATCCAACATTGAGTACATAATGCCGGATGCGACGAAAACGCCTTCTCCGACCTACAAAACATTATTGAAAACAGAAAAAACAGCGCCCAACATTTCCCCGGGCGCTGCATGGCAACTCGATTATCAGAAAGTAATTACGCCCTTAATCAACTCACGATTGTTAATCACATCGCGCTCATAGATTTCTGCCAGCGTGGCGAACGGATAGCGATGGGTTAACATCATGTCGGCAGTGATTTTCCCTTCCGCCATCAGCCGCCCGACTTTCGCGAAATCTTCCGGCGTGGCATTTCGGCTACCCATCATCGTCGTTTCTTTTTTATGGAATTCCGGATCGGAGAACTGCAACTCGCCTTTAAACAGACCGACAAAGACCACCGTGCCGCCGTGACGAATCAGATTCACGGTGTTATTCATCGCATGTTGATTACCTGTCGCGTCGATTACTTTCAGCGCCAGCGAACCGCCAAACTGCGCTCGCAGCTGCGCGTCAAAATCCTCGGCTGACGGGTCCAGCACGGGTAACTCCAGACGCGTTGCCACATGCTCACGCCGCGCCGGACTGGTGTCCGCCACCACCACCTGTGCGCCATCGGCTTTAGCGATTGCTGCCGCGCCCAGACCAATTGGCCCCGCCCCGACCACCAGCACCTGCTCACCAGGCGCAATTGCTGCGCGACGAACTGCATGAGCACTAATAGCGAAAGGTTCAATCAACGCTGCCGCCTGCGGATCAATACCATCGGCAGGCAAAATGTTCGCCTCCGGCACGCTCAAATACTCACAAAAACCGCCATCCTGATGCACGCCAATGACCGAAATTTTCTCACAGCAATTGGTGCGACCACTTTTACACGCAGGGCATTCCTGACACGCAACATAAGGGATAACCGCAACTTGCTGACCATTTTTAAGATCAGCAATATTTTTTCCCAATCCAACAATCTCCCCACATATTTCATGGCCTAAAACGCGTGGATAACTAAAAAATGGTTGATTTCCACCCCAGGCATGAATATCGGTACCACAAATCCCAACAGACTTAATTTTTATTAATGCTTCTTCGTTACCAGGAATAGGCATTTCACGTTGTTTCCAGACTAACTCCTTTGGTTTCTGACAAATTAATATATTTATCTTAGACATGATTCCGTTCTCCATTTTTTCATTTTCTTAGATATTTATAAAAATAAAAAACACCTGCGCAACGTAAAATCCATTTTGTGAAAACACACACATAAAAATGTTTTAAATCGGGTTTTAATGGCGCGACAAGGAGGAAAATATGAGTCGTTCGAAAAATTTACGCCACAATGTGATTAACCAGTTCATTGATGATATGGCACGTGGGTATATCCCTTCCCCACTCCCTTCGCAAAGCGCACTGGCGGAAATGTACAGTGTCAGTCGAACTACGGTGCGTCATATTCTTAGCCATTTACACCAATGCGGTGTCATTATCCTGTCAGGAAACGAATACGTCATCGCGCGTAAACCTGATCATAACGACGGATTTGCCTCTACTACTACTTTGATGAATGAACAAAATAAAGTATTTGAGCAGTTTTTTTTTACGATGATAAATCAGCGTCAGTTACTCCTTGGGGAAACTTTTTCTGAGCTACAACTGGCACGAGCGGCGGGAGTTAGCTCAATGACAGCAAGGAAATATATTTCAAAATT
Organism: Escherichia sp. E4736; assembly: GCF_005781225.1. Taxonomy (NCBI): domain Bacteria; kingdom Pseudomonadati; phylum Pseudomonadota; class Gammaproteobacteria; order Enterobacterales; family Enterobacteriaceae; genus Escherichia; species Escherichia sp. E4736. The sequence goes on from NZ_VATT01000015.1 coordinate 261,836, forward strand.
ATGGTGTTATAACTTTATTCAAAGTGAAAAACGCGGCCAGTGGAGCATGAAGCAATTCGACCAGTCCTACGCCGAACAGCTTTTTGAACTGCGTGAAATGCTTGAAACGCACTCAATTAAGCATTTTCTCAACCTGCCTGATAATGATCCACGCTGGTTGGAGGCAAAAACCATGCTCGAACGTCACCGGACGCTACGGGACAACATCGGCAGCAGCTTTCGCATGTTCTCACAACTGGACAGAGATTTTCACGCCCTACTTCTTTCAGCGACCGAGAATATCTTTTTTGACCACTCGTTTGAAATAATCTCAGTTATCTTTCATTTTCATCTGCAATGGGATGAAAGCGATCTCAAGCAGCGCAATATTATTGCTATAGATGAACATATGACCATTCTATGCGCTTTGATATGTCGCAGCAATCTGGATGCCATTATCACACTACGTAGCCATTTAAATTCAGCCAAACAATCGATGATTCGCTCCATCAATAAGAACAAACGGTTCCCTCATTAAGTACAGATTAAAAACAGCAAACCATTAGCTTGTGCACGGTTTTATCAAAATATAAACACAGCAAAATTCCCGCTTACTTATTCTCACAATCAGTCGACTATAAATATTTTTGTGAGCGGTAGTGAAAGCCTAAAGCTTTCATCTGCCATTAATATCAACCTTGCGCAATATATTATTACGCAAACGATTAAATATAAACACAGGAGTCCGGCGTGAAAAAAGGAAATATTAACCTCGCACCACGCTCTTCGTTTAGTTCGTTATCGGAAGATATACCTGAGCAGCCAGAGAAATTAGTTCAATGCAGCCCCCGAATTAAACGCATCAGAACCATCGCCATGTTTTTGTTATTTGTTGCAGCGGTAATAAACTTTCTTGATCGCAGCTCGCTGTCAGTTGCGAATTTAACTATTCGTCAAGAACTGGGGTTAAACGCCACCGAAATTGGTGCGTTGCTCTCTGTGTTTTCGCTCTCTTACGGGATTGGGCAGTTGCCCAGCGGCGTGCTGCTGGACCGTAAAGGCCCCCGACTGATACTTGGGCTGGGGATGATCGTCTGGTCGCTGTTCCAGTCAATGTCTGGCCTGGTACACAACTTCACACAGTTTGTGCTGGTACGTATTGGTATGGGACTCGGTGAAGCACCGATGAACCCGTGTGGTGTCAAAGTCATTAACGACTGGTTCAACATCAAAGAGCGTGGGCGTCCTATGGGCTTTTTCAACGCAGCCTCCGTCCTTGGCATTGCCTTAAGCCCACCGATTCTGGCAGCGATGATGCTGGCCATCGGCTGGCGTGGAATGTTTATTTCCATTGGCACACTGGGCATTTTTCTCGCCATCGCCTGGTTTATGCTCTATCGCAACCGCGAGCAGATAACACTGACCGCCGTTGAACAAACCTATCTTAACAGCGGTAGCGTCAATACCCGCCGCGATCCACTCAATTTTGCCGAATGGCGCAGCCTGTTTCGTAACCGCACAATGTGGGGAATGATGCTCGGTTTCAGTGGTATGAACTATGCAGGGTGGCTGTACATTGCCTGGTTGCCAGGTTACCTGCAAACAGTCTATCACCTGGATTTAAAAAGCACCGGTTTGATGGCGGCAATACCTTTTATGTTTGGGGGAACAGGGATGCTGCTCAACGGATATGCGACCGACTGGCTGGTCAAAAGAGGGATGGATCCGATTAAGAATCGTAAGATATGTATTGTTACTGGGATGTTCTGTTCAGCCTCCTTTACTCTGGTAGTACCGCAAGCGACAACGCCCATGACAGCGGTTCTACTGATTGGCATGGCGCTGTTCTTCCTGCACTTTGCCGGAACATCCGGCTGGGGGCTGGTCCACGTAGCAGTAGCTTCTCGCATGGCTGCGACGGTGGGTAGTATCCAGAACTTTGCCAGCTTCATCTGCGCCTCTTTCGCGCCAGTTGTTACCGGTTTCATTGTTGATACCACCAACTCGTTTCGCCTGGCATTGATTATCTGCGGTTGTGTCACAGCGGCAGGTGCGCTGGCGTACATCTTCATGGTGCATCAGCCAATTAGCGATCCACATAAAGAGTAATTTTCCCTTGCCCGATAAGTCATCGCTTATCGGGCATTTTTCATGGCGATTAAAACGTTTCCCAGTTATCCCCGCTATCAGCGACGACAATTTTGCGCGACACTACCGGCAACGCTGCGTTTACCACTGGCAAAGCTTCATACTGATGCTGTTGCGTTTGCTGTATACGGAACACCGCTACGGCTTCGGTCAGACGGCTGGCCTGCTCTTCCAGCGCGGCGGCAGCGGCAGCAGACTCTTCCACTAACGCGGCGTTCTGTTGCGTTACCCTATCCATTTCGACAACCGCTAAACCAACCTGATCAATGCCACGGCTTTGCTCATCAGAGGCTGAAGCGATTTCTCCCATAATGTCAGTAACGCGTGTTACGGCGCTGACAATCTCTGTCATGGTTTCCCCGGCACTTTCGACCTGCGTAGATCCGACATCCACTTTACTTACGGAGTCTTCAATCAAGCTTTTAATTTCACGGGCCGCCTGGGCGCTACGCTGCGCCAGGTTACGCACTTCCCCCGCAACTACCGCAAAACCACGCCCTTGCTCGCCCGCGCGCGCCGCTTCAACCGCCGCGTTCAAAGCCAGAATATTGGTCTGGAAGGCAATACCATCGATAACGCTGATAATATCGGCAATCTTCTGCGAACTGGTGGAGATATCGCGCATCGTCTGTACCACGTTATCCACTACCTTGCCACCACGTTGCGCGGTTTCAGAAGCACTTAAGGCCAAATGACTGGCCTGACGCGCGTTCTCGGCGTTCTGTTTCACCGTTGCAGTCAGTTGCTCCATGCTGGCCGCCGTCTCTTCCAGTGAAGCCGCTTGCTGCTCAGTACGTGATGAGAGATCGTTATTACCCGTGGCAATTTCGCTGACACCGCTATAAATGGCATTAGCACCGTTACGTACATCTCCGACAGTACGCATCAGTTCACTTTGCATATGGCGCAAACTCTGAGCCAGTTGTCCTACTTCGTTAGAACCATCCACCTCAATGGGTTTTACCAAATCCCCGCCAGCAATATGACAAATGCTTTCGATCAGGCGATTCATTGGTGCTACCAGCGAGGCTTTAATACCAAACCAGACGGCCACAATGACGGCTAACACGGCGATCAACACGCCCACCAGCACCCACATCGCCTGGTTGTAGGAAGCATTATTATCGCTGACGGCAATATCGTAGAGACGATCGTTTTGCTCCATATAAGCCATATACAGCTTCTCGAAACCGTCCTGATATCCCTGAGTTGGCTGATCAAAGAACTCATTGATTTTGCCTGCGCCTAACAGCTGGATCAGCTCCGCCAGCGCATTGTGGTAAATATCGTAATTACGTTTGATTTCCGCCGCTGCGGCTGTGCTCTGACGCGGGTCACGCGGCAACGCTTCGTAGTCCGCCCAGTTTTTTTCCGCTTGCTTCAGCGAAATACTGGCACTCTGCATCAGCTCGGCGACGGTTGAACCGCTGCCAATATTGTTCTGATCCATCATGTAGCGGATACCCGCGCGGTTGAGAGTGTTACGTGTCTGCAACAACGCGACCCAGCTGCCATTCAGCGTGGATTGCTGCTGACGAATGGTTTGTAAAACGGAGAAATTTTCTTTGTCATTTTTTAAGGCATTAAAGAACAAACCGCCTGATGTCAGTTGTAAAAGGCCAAAAACGGCCAAAACCAGCAATAAGCTGGTCACGATCTTAATACGTTTAAACATGGTTTCTCTTCCCTCCAGACCTGATACTCAGGTTGTCGGCCTGGTGGTAGAAAACTTTATGATCTGGAGCGGTGTTGAGCGTTTTTTTGTCGCTGCGTACTTACATTTTTTATGAGGGTCACACTCTGGAGCAATTTTTATGGTACAAAGTACCAGTTTTTACTGAATCAGTGATACTCCCATGGCTTATAGCATCGATATCATCTCCTGCATTACCGAACGGTTTATGGCGTTAACCGCCACTGAAAAGCGTATCGCACAATTTATTCTTGATGACGTCTCCGCAGCCGTGGAACTGCCAATTGCTGAGCTGGCGCGGTTAACACAAACCAGCCAGGCGTCGGTTACGCGTTTTGCCCGTGCATTGGGTTGCAAAGATGTCCGCGAACTGAAAGTCAAACTGGCGCAGTCACTGGCTATCGGGCAGCGGTTTATTCTCGATGTACCGGATCTTGACGGTGTTCAGGGGATCTACGAATCAATTATCAGCGTGCTGGAAACGCATCGTCGCTCGTTGGATATGAACGCCATCAGCCAGGCGGTCAGTTGGTTAAGCCAGGCGCGGCAAATTCTTGCATTGGGAACGGGCGGCGGTTCTACCATCTGCTCGCAGGAGATCCAGTACCGTCTGTTCCGCCTGGGATTGCCAGTGGTCAGTCAGAACGACTCACTCATGATGAGAATGATGTGCTCTGCGGTTATGCCGCAGGATGTGGTGATTGTACTGTCGCTGGGCGGTTATACACCGGAAATCATCGAAAGTGCCGCAATCGCCCGTCAGTATGGCGCGCGTGTTATTGCCATTACGCCAGCACAAACACCGCTGGCAGAACAGGTGGATCTGGTATTGCCGTTGCTGGTTCAGGAAAGTGATTACATTTTTAAGCCCACCCCTTCCCGTTACGCCATGCTCGCGATGATCGATGTGCTGGCAACAGAGCTGGCTATGGCAAATAAAGCGCAGGCGAAAGATCGCCTGCGGCGGATAAAACTGGCACTAGACAGCCACCGGGGTGGCGCTAACCGCCAGCCACTTGGCGATTAGCACTATTGGTTATGCCTCTTCAGGTTTGGTGATCACGACCCTCTGGTTTTCACGCTCATTGGTGATAATAGCCAGAGCTTCTTCCCGGCTGATCTCGCTTGCTGGCGTTACCAGCGTCACCAGTACGCCAGCGACCAGGCTTCCCAGCACTGACGGAATACACGGGTTACCCCAGTAAGCCAGCCAGTCGGCATTCATCAGCACCACAATTGACATCACCATACCGCTCACTAACGCCGCCAGCGCGCCCTGCCAGTTAAAACGTAGCCAGAAGCGACCGAGAATCGAGCAGATAAACAGCCCGGACATCAGCATCGAAATCATTTTGGTAATGTAGCTGATGATGTCATTAGAGGTCAGAGCAAAGACCAGCGCCAGGCCAATAACAAAGGTCAGCATCCAGCGTGAGTAAGTGATTGCCTTGTTCTCCGGCGGCATTCTGCCGGTAACCATGGTGTAGACGTCGCGCATCATAATCGCCACCGCAGCGATGGCATCAGAGCTGGCGGAAGACATGGTGGCAGAAAGCCCGGCAATCAGTACCACCAGGCCAAGCAATGGCGGCAGAAAACTGGTGGCGAACAAGAAGGCATAGTTACTGTTTTCCAGATTCGGGTTCATGGTGAACGCCGCCATGCCGATAATGGCAGGCAGAATTGAGAAGAACAGATACAACACGCCAGTAATAACAAACGAACGGCGTACAGAGGGAACATCTTTACCCGAGTAAATACGCTGGCGATAAGACGGTGTTGCCAGCACACCTACGCCAATAACCAGCGCCAGCGAAAGCGCAGGTAACACGCCCATTTTATCAATCGCAAACAGGCTCATCGCTTTTGGGTCCATCGCCTGTTCAATCGCACTCCAGCCGCCTACGTGAACAACGGCAAGAATAGCCATCAAAATAAAACCAAAGAACAAAATTAAGGCCTGAATGGTGTCTGTCCACACTACCGCCGAATAACCGCCGATAATAACGTAAATCGCAAAAGCTAAGGCGATAATTAATTTTGCTACAGTAAGATCAATACCTGTTGCCCAGGCAAGATACATACTGCCACCTAAAATATGCGCGCCCAGCCAGCCAATAGAGGCAATAAATATCATCAGACCGACAATATTTTTAATTAAATGACTCCCGCCAGTATAATAAGAGAGTTCTTCACTCATGGTCATAAAACGTAATTTACGTACCGGAGCAAACAGCCACGCCACCAGCAATATACCTACGGCTCCACCGACGCCATAAAGCATTCCGGCCCAGCCATTACTGTAGCCAAAGCCCACTGCGCCCATACTGGAACCCGTGCCGACCATCGTGGCAACGGTTGAGCCCAGCGTCAGAAACAGCGGCAGCGAACGCCCGCCCAGCAGAAAATCTTCTCCGCTTTTCTGATTACGAGAAACAAACCAACCAAGCCAAATCATGGCGATGGCATAAATAATAAAGCCGACTAAAAAGATATGACTGTTCATAATTCACATCCTGCCAGTAGAGAGAAAATAATGTAAGAGTTCCCGGAGTGCTAAATGTATTCAGCACTCAATTGTGGTCTGTTTTTTTAATTCTTAAATTTATTAGCGGGTCGCGTTATAACAGGTCACATCGACTTCGACTTTACAATCGACAACCAGATCAGCCACACAACAAATACGTGCAGGCGGATTTTCGCCAAAAAATTCTCTGAATACTTTATTAAAGGACTGGAAATAGCGGGCGTCGGTCAGGATCACTTTCACGTGAACCACATCCGCCAGGCTATAACCGGCTTCAGTCATGATGTCGACACAGTTTTGGATCGCCAGTCGTGACTGTTCAACGATACCGCCTTCTACCACTTCACCGTTTTTCATGGGTGTTTGCCCGGAGACGTACAGCCAGCCGCCCGCCTCAACCGCCCTGGCAAACGGCAAATGCTGCCCACCAGTGCCTGTTCCACCTTCCGTACCGTAACGTTTAATGCTCATATTCACTCCTTAATGTGAGGTCTGGCGGCGCAGGAAACGGCCCGCACGGCCTGTAATATGTTTATCGCGACCATAGCTCATAACGCCATTTACCATCACCGCTTCAATGCCCTCTGCCGGGCGTTTGGGATCAGAAAAACTGGCAACATCACGAATGGTTTGCGGATCGAACAACACCAGGTCCGCAAAATAGCCGACTTTCACCAGTCCACGCTGGGGCAGACAAAAACGGCTGGCAGAAAGCCCGGTCATTTTGTGGATAGCCGTGGTCAGCGGGAATAAGCCTTCATCACGACAATAGTGACCCAGCACACGAGGGAAAGCGCCCCATAAACGCGGATGCGGCATGGGATCATTGGGCAGGCCATCAGAGCCAATCATACTGACTGGATAACTCAATACTCGGCGGACGTCGCGCTCATCCATGTTGTAATAGATAGCCCCGGCAGGCATTAGCAGCTTCGCGGCCTCCAGCATACTCATCTGCCAGTCGGTGGCGATTTGCGCCAGTGTTTTCCCGGCCTGCTGCGGATGTGTTTGTGACCAGGTGATCACAATATCGAATTCGTCGGTGACTTGTTTGAGATCCAGCGTTGAAGAGCTGGCTGAGTAAGGGTAGACATCGCAGCCAATTTCCTGGTGTTGACGCATTTGGTCAAAAAAGGCCAACGTTTCTTTTGTCCGCCCCCAGTTTTTCGCCCCGGCGCATTTATGGTGAGAAACAACGACAGGCACTTTGCCATGACGCCCAATACGAAACGCCTCATCCAGCGCATCCAGAATCGGTTCGAATTCAGAACGCAGATGAGTGGTATAAACCCCCTTCTCACCGGCTAATTCTTCCGCCAGCGCCATTACCTCTTCGGTAGTCGCCTGAAATGCCGTGGCATAAGCCAGTCCGGAACTTAACCCCAGCGCCCCCTGACTCAACGCCAGACGTAAGTCGGCACGCATAGCGGTAATTTCATCCGCCGTCGCCGGGCGAAACAGGTCGTCCATATGATTATTACGCAGCGCCGTATGACCAATCAGCGTGCCTACGTTCAGTGACGGTCTGGCTGCTTCCACTGCCTGGGCATAGCTTTCAACGGTGGGATAAATAAAGTGCTCCGCTTCCCCCAACAGATTCATCGGGTCAGGGACTTCGCCTTTCATTTTCGCCGACGCTGCACTGATCCCGCAGTTGCCGACAATCACGGTGGTGATCCCCTGGCTGATTTTTGGCAGATATTCCGGGATGCGAATAACGTTGATATCGTCATGGGTATGAACGTCGATAAACCCTGGTGCCAGCACCCGTCCTTCACCGTCAATGACCTGCTGCGCCGTAACGTTAAGCGCAGGGGCTATATAGACAATCCGATCACCTGTTATTGCCACGTCACCGCGAAATTCAGGGCCGCCGCTGCCGTCGATAACCGTCACATTTTTGAATAACCAGTCAACCTGCATGTTCGTCACTCCATTTCTGCAATGGTGATAAGTTAACCATTTACAAGGATGAAAAACAGTGGAAAACTACGCAAAACCCAGATGATTTTCTGATACTTTTATTCATAAATCATAAGATAAATAAACTAAATGTTTATATTTCATTTAGTTAAAAATGATACTCACATCCGATACAGTGAAATCTTTAAAAGGTGAATGTTATGAAATACCACTCGGAGCCGCTGGTTCCCCATAAATCTGCCCTGATGCAAATGCCCGCAAATATCCTTACCGAAGATGTTTGTTTACCTGCCGCGATCATTAAAAAGCAGGCTCTGGAGAACAACATTATGTGGATGCAACGCTATGCTGACGCGCGCGGCGTTTCGCTGGCACCGCACGGTAAAACCACCATGACGCCGTGGATTTTTCAGGCGCAGCAGGCGGCTGGCGCCTGGGCAATAGGTGTCGGTAGCGCGTGGCAGGCTGGTGCGGCAATGGCGAGCGGTATTCAGCGTGTGCTGATGGTTAACCAGTTGGTCGGCAAGGCGAATATGCAGTTGATTGCCCAGTTGCAACGGCATTACCCGAAAGTCGATTTTATCTGCTGTATCGACAGCATTGAGAACGCCCGCGCTTTGTCTGTCTTTTTTGCCAGCCAGCAACAGACGCTGAACGTGATGATTGAGCTGGGGGTTCCCGGCGGGCGCTGTGGTTGCCGCTCAACGGATGCCGCACTGGCACTGGCTAAACAAGCGGCCCAATTACCAGGGCTACGTCTGCGCGGGCTGGAGTTATATGAAGGGGTTTTACACGGTGACGATCCACAACCGCAGGTAGAAGCGCTGCTGCGGGATGCCGCACAACTGGCTTGTGATATGGCAAGTCTGGTTGATGGCGAGTTTATTCTCACCGGAGCAGGCACTGTCTGGTATGACGTGGTGTGCAATATCTGGCTGGCGGCAGAAAAGCCTGATAACTACCGGATCGTCATTCGCCCAGGCTGCTACATCACCCATGACGCAGGGATCTACGACATCGCGCAACAGCAATTGATCGCCCGTGATCCAGTGGCTTGCGATCTGGCAGGCGATCTCACATCTGCACTGGAACTGGTCGCCATGGTGCAATCGGTGCCGGAGGCCGATCGTGCGGTGGCTAATTTTGGTAAGCGTGATTGCGCCTTCGACGCCGGACTGCCGCAACCAGTCGCCCACTATCGCAACGGCAAGCCACTGGCGTTTGATCCTGAGGCTATTCGCAGTGTCGGCATTATGGATCAGCACTGTATGTTGCAACTGTCAGCTAATAGCGACGTGCAGGTGGGGGATATTCTGGTGTTTGGCACTTCCCATCCGTGCCTGACCTTCGACAAATGGAAAACGTTGTTATTGACTGATGACGACTACAACGTACTGGCAGAGCTGGATACGTTGTTTTGATAGCGCAGATGGCGGGATCCTTCCCGCCATTAATTGTATGTATATCCTTTAGTATCTATCAGCTACTTAAGGATCGAATATCGTCATAGAGTGATTGGCTGATCTCTACACCCTGTTGCTCACTGCGCAATCGTGCCTGGTAGCGACGTTCTCCTGGCAGGCGCGCGCCCTGTGCCTGCATCTGACTAAACAGTGTTTCCGCCCTTGCCAGATGCCTCCCGGCATCCTCACCAAGAAAACGCTGCGGATCGAGTGCCAGGATCAACTCTCCTCCATATGGCAAACCACCTGCACCATTATCCCACGCAAGAGACTCAGCACTGGTCATATCGCCAATCAGTGGCCCCGCAATCAGCTCCACCATCGCTGCCAGTGCCGAACCTTTATGACCGCCGAAGGTTAACATTGCTCCGTCCAGCACAGCTTGTGGATCGGTGGTGGCGTTGCCATTGCTGTCGATCCCCCAACCTTCAGGAAGTGATTTCCCGGCTCGCTGATGTAACTGAATCTCCCCGCGTGCCGCCGCACTGGTCGCCATATCAAAAATAAATGGCGGCTGCTTGTCGCGCGGCCAACCAAACGCGATTGGGTTAGTACCAAAAAGAGGTTTGCGCCCCCCTTTCGGCGCAACCCAGGCATGGCTTGGCGTGGTCGCCAGCGCCACCAGTCCGGCTTCAGTCAGCGGTTCAACATCCACAAATAAGGCGGAGTAGTGAACACAATGATTAATCGCCAGTGCTGCAATCCCGCACTGACGCGTTTTCTCGATCAGTAACGGCAGTGCCTGCTGATAAGCCAACAGCGAATAGCCACCTTTGGCATCGGCCTTAACGATTGCCGGAGCCTGAGATTCCACTGTCGGCAGAGCATCGGCAGAGACTTTCCCTTTTCGCAGCGTGTCAACAATCCCCAGCAGTCGCCATAAACCGTGCGAGGCACAACCGTCGCGCTCCCCGGCGGTAACGTTGTTTGCAATCACCACCGCATGTTGCTCACTAAATCCGTTACTGATGAGCGCATGATAGGCTAGTGCGTAAGCCTCTGATAATGAGAGGATTACTCTATCCATTTTCTACTCCTTTATTCTTCTTCATCCCCGTTAAAGTTCGCCCGAGGAAGACAGGTGTATGCGCCCCAGTAATAAATTCCCAACGACATCAGCGCGACGACGATAGTATCCCACGGGTGACCTATAATGCCGCTACCGCCAAAACTACCCAACCAGGAAAACAGCATAATCAGGGCATAGAAGGCAATAAGCCACAATGAAGATTTAATCTGCTGCGCCAGGCTGACATGCTGAACAGGCACTTTCGACTTACAAACCACGTAAACCACAAACATTACGATTTGTAGCCCCAGCAGCCAGGAAAGCGTTCCCCAACCAGACCAAAAAACAATCAGCGCGGAAATCATAAAAGAGAGTGGGCCGAGCACCGCAAAACCACGAACGCGGAACGGGCGCGGCATATCTGGTGCATTACGACGCAGCCCGGCAGCTGTAACTGGCGCGATGGCGTAGCTCAGTACCAGAGCCGCAGAAACCACGCTAATCAATTGCTCCCACGACGGGAACGGCAGCGTCCAGAAGATAGATAAACCAAACGTCAGCCACAGTGCCGGACGTGGAATACCTGACTCCTTATCGATATGAGTAAAGGTTTTAAAGAATGTTCCCGCCTTCGCCCAGCCATAGATCACGCGCGGTGTCGCATTCATGTAAATATTGCCAGTGCCGCTGGGAGACACAATAGCATCACATACCACCATAAATGCCAGCCAGCCCATCCCAAGGGTAATGGCGATATCACGATACGGCAGCGAATAGTTCTTACTGATCTCCGCCCAACCCCCACTTAGCGATTCAGTAGGAATGCTGCCCAAAAAGGCTATCTGCAGCAGAACGTAGATGATGGTCGAAAGAATTACCGAGAGGATCAGCGCAAATGGGATGGTACGTTGCGGATTTTGCGCCTCGCTGGCAACGGAGATAATCGGTGTCAGCCCAAGGTAAGCGAAGATAATCCCACCCGCGCTAATTGCCGCTTCCACTCCTGACATACCAAATGGAGCCATACCCTGTATATGCAGATTCTCCGGTTTGAAGAAGGCAAATAACGTTATTACCACCAGCAACGGCACCAGAAACTTCAGCACACTAATAAAATTGTTCGAGCGGGCGAACGTTTTGACACTGTAGTAGTTCAGGGCAAAAAAGAAGCACAACAGTAAGAACTGCACCACCCAGCCTAACAGCGTCGGGTCACTGCTCCCCGTCTGCGTCAGCGCCGGAAACCAGGCGGCAGCATATTGCCGTGCGGCTACAATCTCAATGGAGATCAGGCTGGAGAAGGCAATCAGGGTAATAAAGCCCAGCAGATAGCCCATCAATTCGCCGTGCGAAAATACCGGGTAACGAATAATACCGCCCGCGCGGGGAAGCGCCGCCCCCAGTTCGCAGTAAATAATCCCCAGTAGCAACACCGCAAAACCGCCAATAACCCAGGAAGCAATCCCAGCTGGGCCAGCGATCGATGCGACATGGCTGGCAGCAAACAGCCAGCCAGAACCAAAAATCGCCCCCAGACCAATAAAGGTCAAGTCGGTGAGCGTTAACTGCTTTTTAAACTTCCCCGACTCAACAACGACGGTTTGCGTGCTTTGGGTAGAAGGAATTGTCATAGTGATGCCCTTCAATGAGTCAACAAGGAGGAAATGGCTTCCCGGGTCCACTGGCCGTTAACCAGGCGCAGCAGGTTTAATGGATTACTGTCCTGCAACGCAGGCGGTAATAGCGCAGCGGGTGCATTTTGCAGGCATACCGGGCGCAGAAAACGAGTAATGGACAGCGTGCCTACGGACGTGCCGCGCGCGTCGGTGGTTGCCGGGAACGGACCACCGTGTACCATGGCATCGCAAACCTCGACGCCGGTGGGATAGCCGTTGAACAATACGCGTCCGGCTTTATCAGCCAACAACGGCAATAAACGACCAGCCAGTTGCCGGTCATCCTCATCCGCCTGAAGTGTGGCAGTAAGTTGCCCTTGCAGAGCGTTAATCACCTGCAACAACTCCGCTTCATCAGCGGCTTCAACCACAATCGCGAGCGGCCCGAACACTTCCTCCTGCAACAGAGGATCTTTTTCAAGTACGCTTGCCACCTGAGCCTGATAGAGACGAGCTTCTGCACGTCCGGTCTGATGATTATCGTCCCCCGCCAAACACTGAATTGTCGGATGTCCTGCCAGTTTCTCTACGCTGTGGCGATAGTGCTCAAGCGTGGAGGCGTTCAGCATGAGTTGCGGTGAGGCGGCATTCACTTTCTCAACCAGTTGCTGCAAAAAGTCCGCGTTTTTCTCCCCCTTCAGCAACACAACCAAGCCTGGTTTAGTGCAGAACTGTCCACATCCCAGCGTGAACGACGCGACTAAATCGCGGGCCAGCGTATCGGCACGTACTGATAGCGCCTGCGGCAGAATGAAAAAGGGATTGAGAGCCGACATTTCGGCAAAAACCGGTATCGGCTGTGGACGCTGTTGGGCCAAACGAAAGAGCGCCATGCCACCACGTAATGAGCCGGTAAAACCCACCGCCTGAATTGCGGGATGTTTCACCAGTTCAGCACCGATATCAGTACCGAAAATCATATTGAATACGCCTGCGGGCATGGCGCATTTAGTCACGGCACGAGCGATCGCTGATGCGATAATTTCTGCCGTTGCCATATGCCCAGGATGCGCTTTCACAACTACCGGGCATCCTGCAGCCAGTGCCGCTGCTGTATCACCACCGGCGGTAGAAAAAGCGAGTGGAAAGTTGCTGGCACCAAATACCGCCACCGGCCCGAGAGCCGTTTTATACTGGCGCAAATCCGGTCGAGGCAAAGGCTGACGCTCCGGCAACGCAGTATCAATTCTTACCTCAAACAGATCGCCCCGACGTAATAACCCGGCAAACATGCGCATCTGCCCGCTGGTTCTTGCCCGCTCTCCCTGTAAACGCGCCAGGGGTAACGCCGTCTCCTGATGTGCCGTAGCGAACAGTTCGTCGCCTGCCGCATCAAGTTCATCGGCGATGGTTTCTAAAAAATCGGCACGTTGCCCGACGCTGGTCTGTGAATAGCGCACAAAAGCCTGCTGCGCCGCAATAGCCGCCTGCGCGGCCTCCTCCGCGGAGGCCGGGTAAAAACGTTGCCCGGTAGGTTCGCCATCCTGCGCTCGCAGGCTGACCAGCGACGGTTCACCGCTGGCAACACGTTGCCCGGCGATGAACTGTTGCCCGGTGAAAGGAAAAGTTTCAGTCATAGTCTCTCCCCACCTCAAAGGCCCACGTCCGGCAGCGCAGGGCGAGTCGCCAGCGCTTTCTCAACTATCGCCACAACCTGGGCACGCGTTTCACCTTCCAGCGCCAGACGCGGCGGGCGAGTAACCTCACTGCCACGCCCCAACAGGGCTTCGCACAGCTTGATACACTGCACCAGGTCAGGGCGCGCATCGAGATGCAGCAGCGGCATAAACCAGCGATACAGCGCCATAGCCTCGTCAAAACGCTGTTGTTTTGCCAAACGGAACAACGTCTCACCTTCGCGTGGGAAGGCGTTTGACATCCCGGAAATCCAGCCTTCAGCGCCCACCGCAATGCTCTCAACCACGACATCATCCAGCCCTGCAAACAGCACAAAGCGATCTCCTACCGCATTGCGAAGATCGATAAAGCGACGAGTATCACCAGAGGAATCTTTAAAGCAGACAATATTTTCGCAATCAGCGAGTGTTTCCAGGATATCAGGGGTGACATCGTTTTTATAAATCGGTGGGTTGTTATAGACCATGATCGGCAGGTCGGTCGCCATTGCCACACTGCGGAAGTGCGCTGCAGTTTCATGAGGCTTAGACGAGTAAACCAAAGCAGGCATCACCATAACGCCATCAACACCGACCTTCTCGGCCTCTTTTGCCATCGTCCGGGCAAAGGCGGTGGTGAACTCAGCAACCCCGGCAATCACCGGAATTTTTCCGCCAGCAGCATCTTTCGCGACTTCGATGATTTGCAGTTTTTCCTGAGTGGTAAGTGACGTGTTTTCTCCTACGCTACCGCACACTACCAGGCCAGAAACCCCGTCTTTAACCAGGTTTTTCATCACCGCATGGGTGGCATCCAAATCAAGTGAGTAATCACTACGGAACTGAGTGCTAACCGCCGGAAAAACGCCACTCCAGTTAATCGCTTTATTGCTCATCTTTGGTTTCCTTATTGTCAACCTGTTGTGTTAATGTGAATTAAAAGTGAATTCCCATTAACAGATTGACCTCTCCTTGCGCTGGCGGCTTGTCGATTTTCTTTCCCCAGGATGACGAAATTAGCACAATGCCCGGTTGCGATTTGTCGTGCTACCCGACCAACGTCATCCGAAAATCACGCGGTGTTGAGCCTGTCATCGCCTTAAATTGACGGCTGAACGCACTGTGGTCGGTATAACCGCACTGCAAAGCGATATCGGTAATCGGCGTAGTTCCGGCAAGCAACTCCGTGGCCTTTTCCAGTCGAACTTTGTGGATCATCTGGCGAGGAGTCAGGTGAAAAATCCGCTTACAGTAGCGTTCAATTTGCGCCACAGACATTCCGCTCATTTCAGTCAACTCTTCCATAGAGATCGCGCGGTGGTAGTGATTGCGAATGTGCTCATCGATGATCGCCAGACGTTGCCAGGCAGGATGACGTGCATGTGCTTCCTGGAGATCATGTGAGATCCCCGCCATTCCAATCACACGCCCCTGCATATCGCGCAGTGCCAGTTTCTGCGTCAGGCACCAGCCGCGTTCGCGCCCGTTATAGAGATGCATCTCCAGTTGATCACGTAACGCAACCCCTTCGCGTAGCACACGCAGATCCTGTTCGGTATATCCTCGTCCCAGTGCAGAAGGGAAAACATCTGCCGATGTCTTCCCCAGTAGCGATGTCACGTTTTTAAACCCGCAGCGTCGCGCCAACGTCATATTGACTAACAGATAACGGGCCTGCACATCCTTAATAAAAAACACCACATTAGGAATGGCGTTAAGAAGTGGCGCAATCAGTGCCAGTGCATTTAACAATGCCTGAATATTTTGTGGACGCTGCCGCGCCAGCCCCTCGCAAATTTGACTAAGTTCATCAACGGCCAGCGCAGTTTCTTCACAAGGGGAAAACTCAATAGTCTGATGACATATGCTGGACATAGCTGTTCCTCATAGCGATTGAGGATGAATGTTTATTAACCTTTAGTTAACATAACAAGTACTGAAAGCGCATTTTGCGATCCTTCCGTGTATTTCCACTTTCCGTTGCTCTCACTACTGACGAACGCTTGTTCTTGGTCTAACACATCACTAACAAGATGATTAATATTAAAAAAGTATGACCGCTCCTGGTGTCGCGAAATAATTCACTGTGCTGATTTCGTCATTTCCCTTGCAGAAACCCTTCAAGCGATAAAGTTGCAATTACGCCAGCATTTAGAAACATTTCGTTAACCACATGGAGCCAAAGCATGCATGTTCCTCACCAAATCACTGAACTCAGGGCTATCGACTCCCATACCGGAGGCGAGCCGACCCGGTTGATTATTGATGGCTTTCCCGATCTCGGTAGCGGCAGCATGGCCGAACGGCGCGAACGTTTTGCCCGGGAATTTGACAGTTGGCGCAAAGCCATAATTCTTGAGCCACGCGGTAACGACGTGCTGGTCGGCGCGCTACTGTGTGAGCCGGTTTCCCCTCATGCCACGGCGGGTGTCATCTTTTTCAATAATGCTGGATACCTGAATATGTGTGGGCACGGCACTATCGGGCTTGTTGCTTCACTGGCCTGGTTAGATCGTATTAAACCAGGCGTTCATCGCATTGAAACCCCTGTTGGAGATGTAAACGCCACATTGCATGACGATGGCAGTGTGTCAGTTGAAAACGTTCCGGCCTGGCGCTGGCAAAAACAGGTAAGTGTGGAAACGGCGGTGGGTACAGTTACAGGTGATATCGCCTGGGGTGGCAACTGGTTTTTTCTTATTAATGATCATCCATTTGATATTGTGCCGGAACAAATCCCGCAGTTAACTGAATACGCCTGGGCGGTACGGGAAGGACTCGATAATGCGGGTATCGTCGGTGAAAATGGTGGCATTATCGATCATATCGAACTTTTTGCCGATGACGATCAGGCGGATAGCCGTAGCTTCGTCCTTTGCCCTGGCAAAGCGTGGGATCGTTCTCCCTGTGGCACAGGTACCAGCGCCAAGTTGGCCTGTCTGGCAGAGGACGGAAAACTCGCCCCCGGCGATATCTGGCGCCAGGCCAGTATTATTGGTAGCCAGTTTACGGCTCACTATACCCGCCATGGCGAGAAGATTATCCCCACCATTCGTGGAGAAGCCTGGGTATGCGGCGACAATCGCCTGCTCCTTAATCCGGACGATCCCTTCTGCTGGGGGATTAGCCTGTGAACAGCACGGAGGTCATTGTCATCGGCGCAGGCATCATCGGGGCCGCCTGCGCATGGCAACTGGCAAAACGAGGGGTGAGAGTCACGTTAATTGACGACGGCCGAGCCGGAGCTACAGCTGCAGGAATGGGGCATCTGGTCTGTATGGATGATGATCCCGCAGAACTGACGCTCTCTGCCTGGTCGCTGGAACTGTGGCGCACGTTGACGCCTCAGTTACCACAAAGCTGTGCCTGGCGCGGCTGTGGCACATTGTGGCTGGCGGAAACACCAGAAGAACTGGAAATTGCCCGAGAGAAGCAGCGACGTCTGGCATCGCAGAAAGTAAACAGCGAAATGCAAAGCACCGCACAATTGGCCGAGCGAGAAGTTATGCTACGCCCGGGGCTATCCGGCGGGTTATGGGTGCCGGGCGATGGCATCGTCTATGCCCCAAACGTTGCCCGTTGGTTTATTGCCAATGCGGGCGATAAGCTGACACATCTGGTTGATCCCGCCATTCGTCTGGAAGAACCAACAGTGACATTACAGAGCGGTCGCCAATTACGCGCCGACGCGATCGTCATCGCCAGTGGTCTGGGGGCCAATACGTTACTGGGGGAGCCATGGCTGCGCGCGAAGAAAGGCCAACTGGCGATTACTGATCGCTATGGCCCACTGGTCAATCACCAACTGGTTGAACTTGGCTACGGCGCCAGTGCTCACGGCGGCGGCACGTCAGTGGCCTTTAATGTGCAGCCTCGTCCCACCGGCCAACTGCTGGTTGGCTCTTCACGTCAGTTCGATAACCTGGATCGCGAACTGGACCTTCCACTCCTGGCCGCGATGCTGTCCAGAGCGCAACACTTTCTGCCGTCTCTGGCAACGCTCAATATTATTCGTTGCTGGAGCGGTTTTCGCGCCGCCTCGCAGGATGGTAATCCCCTTCTCGGTCCGCATCCTTCCCGTGCTGGCGTCTGGCTGGCTCTTGGTCATGAAGGGCTTGGCGTGACCACTGCCCCCGCCAGCGCGTCGCTGTTAGCCGCACAGTTGCTGGGTGAACGCAGCCTCGTATCTCCTGCCCCCTGGCTACCCGCCAGACTTATCTCCCTGGAGGCCAGCGCATGAGTGGCACCATTCGAATTTTTATTGCCGGACAGCCCTGGTTTGTCCCGACGGGTATTAGCGTAGCGGCGGCACTGGCCTTAACTGATAACCCCATTACGCGCCTTTCGGTGAGCGGGCAACCACGTACGCCCTTCTGCGGCATGGGCGTTTGCCAGGAGTGTCGGGTGAGCGTTAATGGTCGTCGGGTACCAGGTTGTCAGACCCTTTGCCAGCCAGACATGCAGATTGAAAGGAGCGGATATGCAGACCTTACAGTGTGACATTTTAATTCTCGGTGCAGGCCCGGCGGGGCTATCAGCTGCTCTGGCCGCAGCAAAGTGCGATAAGCAGGTCATCATTCTTGATGATAATCCGCGTCCTGGCGGTCAAATCTGGCGCGATGGCCCACAAAGTCAGCTTCCTCCACTGGCCCGCCATTACCGCGATGCCGTTGCCAACGAATCGCGGATTCGTGTGCTCAACGGAGCGAGGTTAATCGCCCGCCGCAGCGAAAATTGTGTACTGTTCGAAACTGCAGAAGACTACGGCACAGTAAGCTGGAATAAGCTGATTCTCTGCTGCGGTGCTCGTGAACTTGCATTACCGTTTCCAGGCTGGACGCTGCCCGGTGTCAGTGGCGCGGGTGGGTTACAGGCACAAGTGAAACAGGGGCTGCACATGGCGAATCAAAAAGTGGTTATTGCCGGAAGCGGGCCACTATTACTGGCCGTTGCTGACAACGTTCGCCGTGCCGGAGGCGAAGTGGTGGCGATTGTGGAACAAGCCCCACGCGCAGCGCTATTGCGCTTTGGCCTCGGGCTATGGCGTTGGCCGGGTAAGCTGCGCCAACTGGCGACACTATTTCCTCGTCGTTATCTCAGTGCAAGCCAGGTTATCGCTGCTCACGGCGACGCCACATTGCGTGCTGTCACCCTCCGACACAATGGTAGGGAAATCACACTGCCATGCGACAAATTGGCTATTGGCTATGGTCTGGTGCCTAATCTTGAACCAGGGTTGTTCTTCAATTGTGTCATCAGCAATGATGCCGTGCAGGTGGATGAACTTCAGCGAACCTCGGTTAAAAACATCTATGCAGCCGGTGAATGTACTGGATTTGGTGGCAGTGAACTGGCGCTGATAGAAGGTGAGATAGCCGGACTTTGTGCGGCCGATCGCGCCCATGAAACCAGGTTTCTGCAACAAAAACGTGCCGGGTGGCAGCGCTTCGCCCTTGCACTTCATAAAACCTTTGCCCTGCCCGAAAGTCTCAAGCGCGTTGCGACACCAGAAACGCTGCTTTGCCGCTGCGAAGACATTCGCTGTAGCGATGTAGAGCAAGCACAAAGCTGGCTGCAGGCCAAATTAACGACCCGCTGCGGCATGGGAGCCTGCCAGGGGAGAACCTGCGCCGCTACCGCTCGATGGTTGTACGGCTGGCCATTACCGCAACCGCGAGAACCCCTTTCCCCCTCTCGCAGCGAAACGTTAATTGCCCTGGCGCACCAGCCACCTTCACCACATTAAATCCCTGATAAGGATTTGACGTTAATGGCTTATCCGGTCTGGTAAATCTTACAAATTCAATACATTGCAGAATCTATCCAGGCCAGATAAGCGTGGCGCATCTGGCAATTATTGAGGCGCAAACGAGAAATCTATCCAGGCAAAAAAATTCGTGATCTCAATCACATATTCACCTAATGAATAATTCTTGCCCAACCGCTCACCGCCATTCCTGACCGCTTACGTCCCTAATATAACCACTCAGTTATTTACCTTACTTTACGCGCGCGTAACTCTGGCAACATCACTGCAGGATAGCGGTCAATTTACCTCCTCAAACGCAACGCAAACCTAGAACGGCTTCGGCCTATGATTAACAAATTACTCTATGGATTTTGGTTTGCAGGAAGGCAGCCAGTGAGTGAATCTCCTGTCACTTACAAAAGTAAGTGACAGAGGTGAACGAACGCAGCTGCCGCACCCGTAAGCCAAAAGACGACGAGTAAAATGCCAGGTTTTACTATGGATACGAAAAAACTATTCAAGCACATACCCTGGGTGATTCTCGGAATCATCGGTGCATTCTGCCTCGCGGTAGTTGCATTACGTCGGGGGGAGCACGTCAGCGCCCTGTGGATCGTGGTCGCCTCTGTGTCGGTGTATCTGGTGGCGTATCGCTACTACAGTCTGTACATCGCCCAGAAGGTGATGAAACTCGACCCCACGCGCGCGACGCCTGCGGTTATTAACAACGACGGTCTGAACTACGTTCCGACCAACCGTTACGTGTTGTTTGGTCACCACTTCGCCGCTATCGCCGGTGCTGGTCCGCTGGTCGGTCCGGTTCTCGCCGCGCAGATGGGCTACCTGCCTGGCACGCTGTGGCTGCTGGCGGGGGTCGTGCTGGCCGGTGCGGTACAGGACTTTATGGTGCTGTTTATCTCCTCTCGCCGTAACGGCGCATCTCTTGGTGAGATGATCAAAGAAGAGATGGGGCCAGTACCGGGGACTATCGCGCTGTTTGGCTGTTTCTTAATCATGATCATCATCCTCGCCGTCCTGGCGCTGATTGTGGTTAAAGCCCTGGCCGAAAGTCCGTGGGGTGTCTTCACCGTTTGCTCAACCGTACCGATTGCGCTGTTTATGGGTATCTACATGCGCTTTATCCGTCCGGGGCGTGTGGGTGAAGTCTCTGTTATTGGTATCGTGCTGCTGGTTGCCTCTATCTACTTCGGTGGCGTGATTGCTCACGATCCGTACTGGGGTCCGGCACTGACCTTTAAAGACACCACCATTACCTTTGCGCTGATTGGCTATGCGTTTGTTTCCGCACTGCTGCCGGTGTGGCTGATCCTCGCACCGCGCGACTATCTGGCAACCTTCCTGAAAATCGGCGTTATCGTCGGCCTGGCGCTGGGTATCGTGGTGCTGAACCCGGAACTGAAAATGCCTGCGATGACCCAGTATATTGACGGTACTGGCCCGCTGTGGAAAGGCGCTCTGTTCCCGTTCCTGTTCATCACCATCGCCTGTGGTGCGGTATCTGGCTTCCACGCGCTGATCTCTTCCGGTACGACGCCGAAACTGCTGGCTAATGAAACCGACGCGCGTTTCATTGGCTATGGCGCAATGCTGATGGAGTCCTTCGTGGCGATTATGGCGCTGGTTGCTGCGTCCATCATCGAACCGGGTCTTTACTTCGCGATGAACACACCGCCTGCGGGCCTTGGCATCACCATGCCTAACCTGCATGAAATGGGTGGCGAGAACGCGCCGATCATCATGGCGCAGCTGAAAGACGTTACCGCACACGCGGCAGCGACTGTCAGCTCCTGGGGCTTCGTGATTTCGCCAGAGCAGATCCTGCAAACCGCGAAAGACATTGGTGAGCCTTCTGTCCTGAACCGTGCAGGTGGTGCGCCGACGCTGGCGGTAGGTATCGCTCACGTGTTCCACAAAGTGCTGCCGATGGCTGACATGGGCTTCTGGTATCACTTCGGTATTCTGTTCGAAGCCCTGTTCATCCTGACCGCGCTGGATGCGGGTACCCGTTCTGGCCGCTTTATGCTGCAAGACCTGCTGGGTAACTTCATCCCGTTCCTGAAAAAAACCGACTCTCTGGTTGCCGGTATCATCGGTACTGCGGGCTGTGTGGGTCTGTGGGGCTACCTGCTGTATCAGGGCGTGGTCGATCCGCTGGGCGGCGTTAAGAGCCTGTGGCCGCTGTTCGGTATCTCCAACCAGATGCTGGCAGCCGTAGCGCTGGTACTGGGCACCGTTGTGCTGATTAAGATGAAGCGCACCCAATACATCTGGGTAACTGTTGTTCCGGCTGTATGGCTGCTTATCTGCACCACCTGGGCGCTGGGTCTGAAACTGTTCAGCACCAACCCGCAGATGGAAGGCTTCTTCTACATGGCAAGCCAGTACAAAGAGAAGATTGCTAACGGTACTGACCTGACGGCGCAGCAGATTGCCAACATGAACCACATCGTTGTGAACAACTACACCAACGCAGGCCTGAGTATTCTGTTTCTGATTGTGGTGTACAGCATCATCTTCTACGGTTTCAAAACCTGGCTGAAGGTGCGTAACAGCGACAAACGTACTGACAAAGAAACTCCGTACGTTCCAATCCCGGAAGGCGGCGTGAAGATCTCTTCGCACCACTAACCGGTTGCCGGATGCGCTGCGCGTATCCGGCCTACAAAGTGTCTATCGTAGGCCGGATAAGGCGTTTACGCCGCATCCGGCAAATCCCCAGCCCGGACCTTCCGGGCTTTACGCATATCTGGAAGGCAAAATGTTTGGTAACTTAGGACAGGCAAAAAAATATCTCGGCCAGGCGGCGAAGATGTTGATTGGCATTCCAGACTACGACAACTACGTCGAGCATATGAAGACCAACCATCCCGACAAGCCGTACATGAGCTATGAAGAATTCTTCCGCGAACGCCAGAACGCGCGCTACGGCGGCGATGGTAAAGGCGGTATGCGCTGTTGTTAATGGAGAGAGCATGAACCCGATTGCAGTTACCCTACTCACCGGTTTTTTAGGCGCGGGCAAAACCACCCTGCTGCGCCATATTCTTAACGAACAACACGGCTACAAGATTGCCGTGATTGAAAACGAATTCGGCGAAGTCTCCGTTGATGATCAACTGATTGGCGACCGCGCCACGCAGATCAAAACGCTGACCAACGGCTGCATCTGTTGTTCGCGCTCCAACGAGCTGGAGGACGCGCTACTCGACCTGCTGGACAATCTCGACAAGGGCAATATTCAGTTCGACCGTCTGGTTATTGAATGCACCGGCATGGCCGATCCCGGCCCGATTATTCAGACCTTTTTCTCCCATGAGATTTTATGCCAGCGCTACCTGCTGGACGGCGTGATTGCGCTGGTGGATGCGGTACATGCCGATGAGCAGATGAACCAGTTCACCATCGCCCAGTCACAGGTTGGCTACGCCGACCGTATTCTGCTGACGAAAACCGACGTCGCAGGCGAAGCAGAGAAACTGCGTGAACGTCTGGCACGAATCAACGCCCGCGCACCGGTCTACACTGTCACCCACGGCGACATCGACCTGGGGCTGCTGTTCAACACCAACGGTTTTATGCTGGAAGAGAACGTCGTCAGCACCAAGCCACGTTTTCACTTTATCGCGGACAAACAAAACGATATTTCGTCGATTGTGGTGGAACTGGATTACCCGGTAGATATCAGCGAAGTTTCCCGCGTGATGGAAAACCTGCTGCTGGAATCGGCAGATAAACTGCTGCGTTACAAAGGGATGCTGTGGATTGACGGCGAACCTAACCGCCTGCTGTTCCAGGGCGTCCAACGCCTCTACAGCGCCGACTGGGACCGCCCGTGGGGCGATGAAAAACCGCATAGCACGATGGTGTTTATCGGGATTCAGCTGCCGGAGGAAGAGATTCGGGCAGCGTTTGCGGGGTTGAGGAAGTAATCGTGAAAGGTTGAGTGTAAAGCAGCTCAATGCCCCATTTAGCAGTGAGGGGGGAAACAGAACGACGTGCTCCCCTCCGCTAAGTTTTATTGCGCGTGAATACCTGGATCTGGCAAAAAATTGCCGCGTTTGGCGTCAGACCATGCTTCGCTACCAGAAGCAGGAATGTCGCTGTAATCAATGTCTTCATCGGATTTATTAACCAAAACCATGAGTTCAGCTTCTTGCTGCACATCAAGTGTGTAGAGTGTGCCCCGTTTATGTTTAACCATGCTCATTTATGACCAGAACCTTTACTATATAATTTATAAAGATATCTTATTTCAGCCATCCAGGCACGTTATATTCTGAGACATTCTCAATGGAATATGCATCTCTCCTGTCAGAACCTTTCTTACATTTCAACTCATCAAAACCCCATTTACCCTCTCTATTGGAATAAAATACAGTATATTTATCAGTATTAAAACCGAAATACCTTTCATTCGGATGTGAAATATTCAATTCTCCACATTTAACCTGACTGCGCCATTCAAAATCAATGGTGCTTTTTAAAACGTAGTACGAAATACCTTCTACATTTTTTGAAGCAAAAGCCACTAAAAAAGTAGATACTACAAATGCTCCGGCAAGTATAAACAACCTATACACACTTAATTTAGTCCCCAGAGTTAAAAAAGCAAAATAGATAATAAGTTGCATTAACATGAAGAAAAGCAACATAAAAACCATCCCTTTCCAGAAATACTCAACCCATGGAGTTAGCGTAATGTTTAGATTACTCAAACTTAAAAATAAACTGGAAGCATAACTACTTGTGAATAAATATATAATTGGCATGACAGCTATAGTCATAGACCTAATAATCATTAATTTTTTATTTTCTTTAAACTCTAACTCTAATATAATAAAAATACCTCCCAGAAAAACAAATACTGAAAAAGCACTAAAAATATATACAGAGGCACTGACTGGAAAAATATTAATTGAAAGCACAAAAAACAAAAATATAAACCATGCAATAAGTGAACACCAGGCAGCACAACTATTCAACCTGCTTTTATTGCTGAACTTAACAAAATACCCCATATATTCTGTAATGCGATTTTCTTCCACTAATGCATAAAGAAGAATACCAACAAAGTACAGAGATAAAATAATATCTTTCCACAGATATTTATAAGGGAGAAGTATAAAA
Organism: Escherichia sp. E4736; assembly: GCF_005781225.1. Lineage (NCBI taxonomy): Bacteria > Pseudomonadati > Pseudomonadota > Gammaproteobacteria > Enterobacterales > Enterobacteriaceae > Escherichia > Escherichia sp. E4736. Next base: position 286,767 of record NZ_VATT01000015.1, read on the forward strand.
CCAAGGAGTAGATAAATTAGCAGAATGACATCTAATGCCTTAGTACAAAAATATTGTTTCACTCCTTGCAAGAACCGAACATTCTCCATATGAATCCTTATCCAGCTATTGATGAAACTCAAGAATACCTTTAAAACAGTGACTTAACGCTGATAATACTCTTTGAACAGATGAATTCATCTATTTTTCTGTGTAGAATTTGCGCATCGCATTTAGATGAGAACACCCCATGGCGGAACTGAACCTAAGTAACCTGACGGAAGCAGACATCATTACCAAATGCGTTATGCCAGCCATTCTCAATGCAGGCTGGGACAACACAACGCAAATCAGACAGGAGGTCAAACTCCGGGACGGTAAAGTCATCGTACGTGGTAAAGTTGCGGCACGCAGAACGGTAAAATCTGCTGACATCGTGCTGTATCACAAACCAGGCATTCCCTTAGCCGTGATTGAAGCAAAAGCCAACAAACATGAAATTGGCAAAGGGATGCAACAGGGCATTGAATATGCGCGCCTGCTGGACGTTCCTTTTGTTTTTGCCACCAACGGTGATGGCTTTATCTTCCGCGATACCACCGCAGCTGAAGGTGAATGCCTTGAAAAGCAAATAACACTGGATGACTTCCCCTCCCCCGCTGAACTCTGGCAAAAATTCTGCCTCTGGAAAGGATACACACAAGATCAGCTTCCGGTGATTACTCAGGACTATTACGACGATGGCAGCGGTAAATCGCCACGTTATTACCAGCTTCAGGCAATCAACAAAACCATTGACGCCGTCTCCAACGGGCAAAACCGCGTTCTGCTGGTCATGGCGACCGGAACAGGGAAAACCTATACCGCATTCCAGATCATCTGGCGCCTGTGGAAATCAAAAAATAAAAAACGCATTTTGTTCCTTGCCGATCGCAACATTCTGGTCGACCAAACCAAAAATAATGATTTCCAGCCATTTGGTACGGCAATGACCAAAGTCAGCGGACGCACCATTGATCCCGCTTATGAAATTCACCTCGCGCTCTATCAGGCTATAACTGGCCCGGAGGAAGACCAAAAAGCGTTTAAACAAGTCGCACCAGATTTCTTCGATCTGATCGTGATCGACGAATGCCATCGCGGCAGCGCATCCGAAGACAGCGCCTGGCGAGAGATCCTTGATTATTTCAGTTCCGCCACCCAAATTGGCTTAACCGCCACGCCAAAAGAGACGCATGAAGTCTCCAGCACGGATTACTTCGGCGATCCGGTTTACGTCTACTCGCTAAAAGAAGGGATCGAAGACGGCTTCCTCGCCCCTTATAAAGTTGTCCGTGTTGATATTGATGTTGATCTGCAAGGCTGGCGCCCAACCAAAGGGCAAACTGACTTAAACGGCGAAGTGATCGACGATCGTATCTATAACCAGAAAGATTTCGATCGCACGATGGTAATCGACGAACGCACAGAACTGGTTGCCAGAACCATTACCGACTACCTCAAGCGCACCAATCCGATGGATAAAACCATCGTCTTCTGTAACGACATCGATCATGCAGAACGTATGCGCCGCGCCCTGGTTAATCTCAACCCGGAGCAGGTGAAAAAGAACGACAAATACGTCATGAAAATCACCGGCGATGATGAGATTGGCAAAGCTCAGTTGGATAACTTCATCAACCCGAAAAAACCGTACCCGGTTATCGCGACCACTTCAGAGCTGATGACCACTGGTGTGGATGCTAAAACCTGCAAACTGGTAGTACTGGACCAGAACATCCAGTCGATGACCAAATTCAAGCAAATTATCGGTCGTGGTACACGCATCGACGAACGTTACGGCAAACTCTGGTTTACCATCCTCGACTTTAAAAAAGCCACCGAACTGTTTGCCGATGAGCGTTTCGATGGCATTCCCGAAAAAGTCATGGATACCACACCAGAGGATATCGCCGATCCAGAATCTGATTTTGAAGAGAAACTCGAAGAAATCAGCGAACATGACGACGAACAGGTAACAGGCGTTGATGAACCGCCTGCGCCACCATACCAGGTTACCGATACCGATGATGTCGGCCCACTTCCGGAAGAAGACGAGAAGAAAATCCGCAAGTTTCACGTCAACGGTGTAGCGGTGGGCGTTATTGCCCAGCGTGTTCAGTATTACGACGCCGACGGTAAACTGGTTACCGAATCCTTTAAAGATTACACCCGCAAAACACTGCTCAAAGAATATGCCTCGCTGGATGACTTTACCCGCAAGTGGCAGGACGCCGATCGCAAAGAAGCGATCATTCACGAGCTGGAGCAACAGGGGATCATCTGGGAAGTACTGGCAGAAGAAGTCGGTAAAGATCTCGACCCGTTCGACATGCTTTGCCACGTAGTGTATGGTCAGCCGCCGTTAACCCGCAAAGAGCGCGCCGAGAACGTGCGCAAGCGTAACTACTTCACAAAATACTCTGAAGCAGCGCAAGCCGTGCTCGATAATCTGCTGGATAAATACGCCGATGCGGGCGTACAGGAGATCGAAAGTATTCAGGTGCTGAAACTTAAACCATTCGATAGCATGGGCACCTTACCGGAGATTATTAAAACCGGATTTGGCGATCGTAACGGGTATAATCAGGCGCTCAGCGAGCTGGAAAACGAAATCTACCAATTACCGCCCCGCTCTGCTTAACAACTCTCTTTTGTGCCTTCTGCAACCAACATGTTGCAGAGGGCCTTGTTTTTCATGGAATACAACATGTCTATCAGTTCAGTAATCAAATCATTACAAGATATTATGCGCAAAGATGCCGGTGTGGACGGCGATGCGCAGCGTCTCGGTCAGCTCTCCTGGCTGCTGTTTTTGAAAATCTTCGATGCCCAGGAAGAGGCGCTGGAACTGGAGCAGGATAACTATCAATATCCGATCCCACAGCGTTATTTATGGCGCAGTTGGGCCGCCAACGCGCAGGGCATTACCGGTGATTCCCTGCTGGAATTCGTTAATGATGATCTGTTTCCGGCGTTGAAAAACCTCACTGCGCCTATCGATAAAAACCCACGCGGCTACGTGGTGAAGCAGGCATTCAGCGATGCCTATAACTATATGAAAAACGGTACGCTACTGCGCCAGGTGATCAACAAGCTGAACGAAATTGACTTTACCAGCGCCAGCGAACGCCATCTGTTTGGTGATATTTACGAACAGATCCTTAAAGATCTGCAATCTGCGGGCAATGCGGGAGAATTCTATACTCCACGCGCCGTCACTCGCTTTATGGTGGATCGCGTTGATCCGAAACTCGGCGAATCCATTATGGACCCGGCCTGCGGTACGGGTGGTTTTCTTGCCTGCGCGTTCGATCATGTAAAGAACAAATACGTGAAGAGCGTCGCCGATCATCAGACGCTGCAACAACAGATCCACGGTGTTGAGAAAAAACAGCTTCCGCACCTGCTGGCGACCACCAATATGCTGCTGCACGGCATTGAAGTACCGGTACAAATTCGTCACGACAACACCCTGAACAAACCGCTTTCCTCCTGGGATGAGCAACTGGATGTCATTGTTACCAACCCGCCATTTGGTGGCACGGAAGAAGACGGTATTGAGAAGAACTTTCCGGCAGAGATGCAAACCCGCGAAACGGCGGATCTGTTCCTGCAACTGATTGTGGAAGTACTGGCGAAAAACGGTCGCGCAGCGGTGGTATTGCCGGATGGCACACTATTTGGCGAAGGCGTTAAAACCAAAATCAAAAAGCTACTTACCGAAGAGTGCAACCTGCATACCATCGTGCGCTTACCGAATGGTGTGTTTAACCCCTATACCGGCATTAAAACCAACCTGTTGTTTTTTACCAAAGGTCAGCCAACCAAAGAGATTTGGTTCTATGAGCATCCGTATCCGGCGGGCGTGAAAAATTACAGTAAAACCAAGCCGATGAAGTTTGAAGAGTTTCAGGCGGAAATCGACTGGTGGGGGAACGAGGCCGATGGTTTTGCCAGCCGCGTCGAGAATGAGCAGGCGTGGAAAGTCAGCATTGATGACGTGATTGCGCGTAACTTCAATCTGGATATTAAAAACCCACATCAGGCGGAAACCGTTAGCCATGATCCGGCCGAGCTGTTAGCGCAGTATGCAAAACAGCAGGCGGAGATCCAGACGCTGCGTAATCAACTGCGCGATATTCTCGGCGCAGCACTGTCTGGCAAGGAGGTTAACTGATGAGTATGGAAAAGCTAATCGTTGATCATATGGAAACCTGGACCTCGGCGTTGCAAACCCGTTCCACCGCCGGGCGCGGCAGTTCCGGAAAAATTGATTTGTATGGCATTAAGAAATTGCGTGAGCTGATTCTGGAACTGGCAGTGCGCGGTAAACTGGTGCCGCAGGATCCGAACGATGAACCGGCGTCGGAGCTGCTGAAGCGTATTGCGGCGGAAAAAGCAGAGCTGGTGAAGCAAGGTAAAATTAAAAAGCAAAAACCACTGCCGGAAATTAGCGAGGAAGAGAAGCCGTTTGAATTGCCGGAGGGATGGGAGTGGGTGCGGGTTGCAGATCTCATGGAGGTTATTAACGGTCGAGCATATAAAAAACATGAAATGCTTCAAACAGGCACTCCTTTGCTGCGTGTTGGTAATCTATTCACATCAAATGAGTGGTATTACTCTGACCTCCAATTAGACGAAAACAAATATATAAATAATGGTGATTTAATATACGCTTGGTCCGCATCTTTTGGGCCATTCATTTGGACAGGAGAAAAAGTAATTTATCACTACCATATATGGAAATTAAATTTATTTGCAGAAGAGTACTCAAACAAATATTTTATACATGATTTTCTTTTATCCATTACAGATAAAATAAAATCGCAAGGTAACGGTATTGCAATGCTCCATATGACTAAAGAAAAAATGGAACAACAGATAATCGCTTTACCGCCTATAAATGAACAACAACAAATTGTCAGAAAAATCAGAGAACTTACAGTTCTCTGCGACCAACTGGAACAGCAATCCCTGACCAGTCTGGACGCACATCAGCAACTGGTTGAAACCCTGTTGGGAACGCTTACAGACAGCCAAAACGCCGAGGAACTGGCTGTAAACTGGGCGCGAATTAACGAGCATTTCGACACCCTATTTACCACCGAAGCCAGCGTGGATGCGTTAAAACAGACCATTCTGCAACTGGCCGTAATGGGTAAACTTGTGCCGCAGGATCCGAATGACGAACCCGCCTCTGAACTGCTCAAACGAATTGCGCAGGAAAAAGCTCAACTGGTGAAAGAAGGGAAAATAAAAAAACAAAAGCCGTTGCCGCCGATTAGCGATGAGGAAAAACCGTTTGAACTGCCGGATGGGTGGGAATGGTGTAAATTTGAACACATTGCCAAAAATGAAGAAAATGCCTTAAAAGCAGGACCATTTGGCTCTGCTCTGAAAAAGTCAATGTATGTCCAAAGTGGATATAAAATTTATGGACAAGAACAAGTAATATCAGGAAACGAAAACTATGGAGACTATTTTATTAATGAAGAAAAATATAACTCATTAATATCATGTAAGATCCAACCGGGAGATATGTTAATAAGCCTTGTAGGAACAATCGGTAAAGTTCTTATATTATCAGAAAACTGCATTCCGGGGATAATAAACCCACGACTTGTAAAACTAAGTCTCTATCAAGATATATCGAGAAGTTATATACAGTATATCTTGGCTAGCCCATACATCCAAAATTTATTATTTGAAGATAGTCATGGTTCTACTATGAACATTCTTAATTTAGGATTGTTGAAGAAATTAACACTCCCTCTTCCTCCAACTCAAGAACAAGAGAGAATTGTTAAGAAAATCCATTATATCAATAATATAATTGATAATCTGAAATATCGTATCCAATCCGCCCTGCAAACCCAACTGCACCTTGCAAATGCACTCACTGACGCGGCGATAAACTAATTTTCTCGCCCTCATAAAACCAATAAAGCGGCTAAATAGCCGCTTTATTCACATCACCAAAAATTATATTTTACGCTAATTTTCATCTTATTTTCATTAATTTTTAGCTGGACTTTCCCCATATTTACTGATGATATATCCAGGTGTTTAGCGCGGTACGGATGTGCGCCAACACACCCGCACCGCTAATCACAATCACTATTTTCAAGGAATAGCAGTTATGACTGACACGCATTCTATTGCACAACCGTTCGAAGCAGAAGTCTCCCCGGCAAATAACCGTCAATTAACCGTGAGTTATGCGAGCCGCTACCCGGATTACAGCCGTATTCCCGCCATCACCCTGAAAGGTCAGTGGCTGGAAGCCGCCGGTTTTGCCACCGGCACGGCGGTAGATGTCAAAGTGATGGAAGGCTGTATTGTCCTCACCGCCCAACCACCCGCCGCCGAAGAGAGCGAACTGATGCAGTCGCTACGCCAGGTGTGCAAGCTGTCGGCACGTAAACAAAAGCAGGTGCAGGAATTTATTGGGGTAATTACAGGTAAACAGAAAGTTGCCAGATAAATTGACCCGGTAGCGCCAGTGCTACCGGGTATTATTCGCCGCGTTATACCAACGCGCTCTCCATCTGTTTTTCAAATGCCTGGCGAATTAATCCCATAATATAAGGAAGTTGTGCGAGGTCACTGAAACCAATTTCTACATCGCCATTGCCCCAGCGCCCAACATTTGTCACATCTTTGGCAATACCTTTCGGATCGACCAGTTCATGAAACTGCATATTAAGCGACAATCGCAGTCGGCTTTTTTGCGGCACAACATCAACAAAATTCGTTTCAGCTTTAAACGCAATATACAGCTTTAAAACTTCCTGCGTGATCCCTGCGTCCAGGCGCATAACTTCATCGCGAAGATGATCGAATAACACCCGGCTATGCGAACCATCAGCAAGAAAAGGATAATCACTCAGGCTGTAACTGGTTTTGTTCTCCGGCTGACCTCGATAAACAGCTAAAACCTCTTCAGGAAGAGAAGGCGCTTGCCAGACCTGAACCGCAAGCTCCGCCAGACGATCGGCTCGGGCGTGAATGGCGGCTTCATCCCATTTTTCGCACTGTCCAAGACCGATATTCAAATAGAGCGGGCTATGTTTAAAGCCGTCTTCAATATCGCGTTTTTCCGCGAAAGGTCTGTCACTGTAGCGGGAGTTATAGCGCGTTAAAGTGAGATTCCCCAACGTATGTAACAGTTCTTTATGCACACGCTGCCAGTCGCTTCCCAGCTCTTCACGCCATTTAGCCGACAAATTTTCGTTCTGCGGCATAATATGTTCAATCGTAAACTCTTCCACGCGCTCTCTGCGTTTATCGTTTTCCAGTCGTCGTAACCAGTAGCTGCGACTGCGGAAGTTATAGAGATCGCGAACTTTTAATTCCCGTTTAAATTCATCATCGTTGGGGAAACGACGATATGAAGGCAGGTTCATAAAATGTACCTGAATACTTTCCAGATATTTTTCTTTATTAATGACCTTATAAAAAGTAGCAAACGTCTTGTTAAGAGAATTTGTCGGAATCGCACATACTGCACGGCGGAAAACATAAGATTCAATTAAACGAATTATGCTCAGGAAATCTTCGTGAGACAAAACGCCATTTTTATAGTCATGATAAAGCGCCAGTAAGAAAGGATACGCCACATCGACCTTTAACTCGCGCAAATCCTGAAAAGCCGTAGCAAGCGATTTGTCACTTTCTTTTCCCAATGCCATTGCACAGTAATACTCCGCGTAGATGTGAATATCCTCAACCAGCCGATCTACGCCTTTTTCAGCAACACTCTGGCTGCGGGCATGGAGTTTAAATGCCTCATAGACTTCATCTGTCCGAGGGATCTCCCCCGTTTTTACCGTCAGATAATGACGCATAAAACTGTCAAAATATTCGCTGTAACCTTGCTGACCAAAAGCGACTTCCATTGGACGCCAGTGATCTTCATACAACCGGGTTTGATGCTCTGGTTCGAGGCCCATCAGAATAAAATTGCGCACCAGATCGGCCTGACTTAACGCCTTACCGGTGGAGTTCATACTTTCAAAAATCAGTTGCGGATTATCCTGACCACGATTAAGCGCCACATCGACAATTAATAACTTTGCTAACCCACGACATAAGGGGATCAAGTCATCACCGAGTTTGGCAATTTGTTCATCAAAGAAAGTAAAATTTTCCATTATTCGATGGGAATAGTTTTCTGGCATTGGTCTTTGTTTTATTAACGCCAGCAAACTGTCTTTATCAGTCTCGGTCAGCAGTAATTTAAATCCTTTCTCGCCGGACTCATAAGGATTGAGCAAATAATAATTACGCAATTTCATTGCCGAAAAGCCATCAAACACTTCGTCTTCGCCAAGATGGCGCGATAAAGCCTCAATCAGCAACATTGCGGTCGTCAGCCGTTGTTGACCATCAATGACCAGCAACGGAGAAATACCAGAAACCTGATACAACCCCTGCTCAATATAAACAACCGAACCGATAAAATGCGCTGATATATCGTCACGCTTTCCGGCACGAATGATGTCGTCCCAAAGTTGCCGACATTGTTGTTCTGTCCATGAATAGGTGCGTTGATAAATGGGAATAACAAACTGCTGCGAACGTTTTAAAAAATCGAGTAGGCGAGCTTCTGTAGCTTTCATTCTGACGTCTTTCCGTGAAGCGATGATTTCGCAATAATAACCACTTCCTTGTGGAGGTTATAGAGAAATCCAGTTTATCCGCGACGAATTGCCCCTCTCACTCCACATCCTCCCTGCGTAACCCAATATCCTTCAACCGCTCATCACTCATCTGCTGTAACACGCGCCGGGCCTGCTTTTTCAGCCACCAACTCCTCACCGCCTGCCAGAGTTGCACAAGTCCGATAAACGGCGCTTTAGCTTTGTTTTCGTGAAATTCCATCTGCTGCCTCCTCATCTTTCAGAGGCTTCATCATCCGCCTTCTGGCAGCTCACAATACAGATGCAAATATTACTTTTATTTAACATACAGACAGGTTAAAACAGCATCTGCATCCGGTTTTTTAGCCTCATCTGTACCGGTTTTTCTCTCTGTATGGTCCAAAGAAGGAATACAGCATGACGCGTTACCAACATCTGGCGACTCTGCTTGCCGGGCGGATTGAGCAAGGGCTGTATCGTCACGGGGAGAAATTGCCGTCGGTGCGCAGCTTAAGTCAGGAGCACGGCGTCAGCATCAGCACCGTGCAGCAGGCGTATCAGACGCTGGAGACGATGAAGCTCATCACTCCGCAACCACGTTCGGGTTATTTTGTCACGCAACATAAAGCCCAGCCGCCAGTGCCGCCAATGACACGTCCGGTGCAGCGCCCGGTGGAAATTACCCAGTGGGATCAGGTGCTGGATATGTTGAAAGCGCATAGCGACAGTTCTATTGTTCCGTTCAGTAAAAGCACGCCGGATGTCGAAGCGCCCAGCCTGAAACCGCTCTGGCGGGAGCTAAGTCGGGTGGTGCAGCATAATCTACAAACCGTTCTCAGCTATGATTCATTAACCGGTCAGCGGGTATTGCGCGAGCAGATTGCCCGACTGATGCTCGACAGCGGCTCGGTGGTCACCGCTGATGACATTGTCATCACCAGCGGCTGCCATAACTCGATGGCGCTGGCGTTAATGGCAGTGTGTAAACCAGGCGATATCGTCGCAGTCGAATCGCCCTGTTATTACGGTTCGATGCAGATGCTGCGTGGCATTGGCGTGAACGTGATTGAAATCCCGACCGATCCAGAAACTGGCATCAGCGTTGAAGCGCTGGAACTGGCGCTGGAACAGTGGCCGATTAAAGGCATCATTCTTGTGCCAAACTGTAATAATCCGCTGGGATTTATTATGCCGGACGCGCGCAAACGGGCCGTTCTCTCTCTCGCTCAGCGTCATGATATTGTGATTTTTGAAGATGATGTCTACGGCGAGCTGGCAACGGAGTATCCGCGCCCGCGGACCATTCACTCATGGGATATCGACGGTCGGGTGCTGCTGTGCAGCTCGTTCAGTAAAAGCATTGCGCCCGGCCTGCGCGTGGGCTGGGTCGCGCCGGGACGTTATCACGATAAACTGCTACATATGAAATACGCCACCAGCAGCTTTAACGTACCGTCCACGCAAATGGCGGCAGCAACGTTTGTACTGGAAGGCCACTATCATCGCCATATCCGGCGTATGCGGCAGAACTATCAGCGCAATATGGCGCTTTATACCTGCTGGATACGGGAATATTTTCCCTGCGAAATCTGTATTACGCGCCCGAAAGGCGGATTTTTACTGTGGATAGAATTGCCTGAACAGGTCGATATGGTCTGCGTCGCGCGGCAGCTGTATCGCATGAAAATCCAGGTGGCGGCAGGCTCGATTTTCTCGGCTTCCGGCAAATACCGTAATTGTCTGCGCATCAACTGCGCTTTGCCGCTCAGCGAAACCTATCGCGAAGCACTGAAGCAAATTGGCGAGGCCGTGTATCGGGCAATGGAATAATTTCGAAATAGTGGCGAAACACCTGATTTACTCTCACGAATCACCTGTAACTCGTTTTATCTCTGCTGGGCCATCGCCACGTTCCAGCATGGCTTAGGCCAAGCGCGCTTTGTTCATGCCGGATGCGGCGTGAACGCTTTATCCGGCCTACAAACCGCGAAAATTCAATAGATTGCAGAGATTATGTAGGTCTGATAAGCGTAGCACATCAGGCAGCTTTGCGTTTGTCATCAGCCTCTGATTAGTATTCGATCCATGGATCGCGCTTGCTTTCAGGCAAGGGCTGCTCTAATGCCTGCATTTGCTCTGCCGAAAGTCCAGTAATCTTTTGTATCCATTCAGGATCTGCCCCATTCTGCAACAACAATCGGAGGAGGCGCTGTTCCCCTTCTTCTTTCCCTTTCTCCCTCCCCAACAGCCATCCATCATTATGAATTCGCTCTGCAATAGTCATTATTCGCTCCCTTTGTTGTGGCATTCGACGGGTAAGTTCGCTGATAAACGCCTTAAAACGCGCTTCATCGCCAGTCAGTAAAATGTAATTTAACAGCGCGGTTATCTGGCTGTCATTAGCACACTCTGTAACCAGTAATACTACCAGTTGGTCGATAGCCCCATCAGATCGCGCTGGCGAATATGCTTTTGGATCAACTCCAACAGGGCGACTCTGCGATGCTGCACAATCTCGTCGTCTGGCACGACAGTGATATCCACCAGCGGGAACGCGGCGTTATAAAGCTTCCGTGCGGTAGCCGGGTCGGCAAATTCGTCCAGCCAGCACAGGGACCAGGGATAAGGACTACGGCTACCGTGATAAAACAGCATCGGGATGACCAGCGGTAGCGGCCGGCGTTTATCATGCTCGATATGGCGCTGCATCACCGCCATGGAATAGCGCATCAGGCGAAACGCCATATGGATATCCTCGCGGCTCTGATGTTCAATCACCACATAGATATAGCCATCGCCTTCGCGGGTCTTTACCGACCATAAAATATCGGAGTGTAGCGCCCGCAATTTTTCATCGACAAAGCTGGCAGATTCCAGTTTTAAGGTGTCGAGATCGCATAGTTCACGTAAGCCTTTTGGTAAATGGATCTCCATAAAATCCCGCGCAGTGTCAGGGTGCGTGAGAAAGGTTTTAAATAATGCATCATGCGGCGTGCTGGTCGTGAAGTTTGTCATGGCGATCCATCACCTGTTGATAAGATGACCCGACTTTAGCGACTAATAAAACCATTCTCACCCGGCAATTTCCCATTCCCCGAGGCACTTTCCAGGCTATTTTTATTCTCCTGCAAGCGATACATTTTTATGGAAGATATCTCGCTTTTTGCGTTTTCTTACCGTCAGGCTCTATTCTTACGATATGAATAAAATCATTGAACTCCGACGCGCCAAAATGCTGGCGCTCTCTTTGCTGCTCGTTGCTGCCGCGACTTTTATCGTTACGCTGTTTTTACCGCCTAATTTTTGGGTGAGCGGCGTGAAGGCGATTGCCGAAGCGGCGATGGTCGGCGCGCTGGCGGACTGGTTTGCGGTGGTGGCACTGTTTCGCCGCGTGCCGATACCGATTATTTCTCGCCATACGGCGATTATTCCGCGTAATAAAGACCGGATTGGCGAAAATCTCGGCCAGTTCGTGCAGGAAAAATTTCTCGATACTCAGTCGCTGGTAGCGCTAATCCGGCGTCATGAACCGGCGTTGTTAATCGGCAACTGGTTTAGTCAGCCGGAAAACGCCCGTCGCGTTGGACAGCATCTGTTGCAGATCATGAGTGGTTTTCTCGAACTGACCGATGATGCGCGTATTCAACGTCTGCTTAAGCGTGCGGTGCATAAGGCGATCGATAAAGTGGATCTTTCCGGCACCAGTGCACTGATGCTGGAGAGCATGACCAAAAACGATCGTCATCAGGTGCTGCTCGATACGTTAATCGCACAACTGATCGCCCTGCTGCAACGAGACAAATCGCGCAAGTTTATTGCCCAGCAAATTGTTCGCTGGCTGGAGAGCGAGCATCCGCTGAAAGCGAAAATTTTGCCCACTGAATGGCTGGGCGAACACAGTGCGGAGTTGGTTTCTGACGCCGTGAATTCTTTGCTTGATGATATCAGCCGCGATCGCGCACATCAGATCCGCCATGCGTTTGATCGCGCTACCTTCGCGCTGATCGAGAAACTGAAAAACGATCCGGAAATGGCGGCGCGGGCCGATGCCGTGAAAAGTTATCTGAAAGAAGATGAAGCATTTAACCGCTATCTTGGTGAATTGTGGGGAGATTTGCGGGAGTGGCTGAAAGCGGATATCAACAGCGAAGATTCTCGCGTGAAAGAACGTATTGCTCATGCAGGACAGTGGTTTGGCGAGACGTTAATTGCCGATGATGCCCTGCGCGCCTCGTTAAATGGTCATCTGGAACAGGCCGCGCACCGCGTCGCGCCAGAGTTTTCGGCATTCCTGACGCGCCACATCAGCGATACGGTAAAAAGCTGGGATGCGCGCGATATGTCGCGGCAGATCGAGTTAAATATTGGCAAGGACCTCCAGTTTATCCGTGTTAACGGTACGCTAGTCGGCGGTTGTATTGGTCTGATTTTGTATTTGTTGTCGCAGATCCCGGCCTTGCTACCCTTCAGCAATTTTTAGGAAGCGATAAAAATTATGCCAGGGGCGAACTGAGAAAAGCAGCTACAGTTTCAGCAAACCAATAATGCCCCTACTTCTATTTTTCTGACCTGGTGGTCAGTGAAGCTATCTGCGACAGCAAAAAGAAAATGTACGAATACATGGCGGCGTTTAAACCTGTTCATGTAATGCAACAGCCGAACGGCGTTAAGGATTTATTAAGATCGCTACGTATACTTCCCGATATCTTATTGATTTGCCTTAAAGGGATTACCGTGACAAAAAGTATTTCATTAAGTAAACGCATCTCCGTTATTGTGATTCTTTTTGCCATTGTGGCAGTGTGTACTTTCTTCGTGCAATCTTGCGCCCGTAAAAGCAATCATGCAGCATCATTTCAGAATTACCACGCCACCATTGACGGCAAAGAAATTGCAGGCGTAACGAATAATATCTCCTCGCTGACCTGGTCGGCACAGAGCAATACCCTGTTTAGCACTATCAACAAACCTGCCGCCATTGTTGAAATGACCACCAATGGCGATTTGATCCGCACTATTCCTCTGGATTTTGTTAAAGATCTCGAGACGATCGAATACATTGGCGATAATCAGTTTGTCATTAGCGATGAGCGCGATTATGCCATTTATGTGATTTCACTTAATGCCAACTCGGAAGTAAAAATCCTCAAAAAAATAAAAATCCCGCTGCAGGAAACCCCGACCAATTGTGGTTTTGAAGGGCTGGCCTATTCTCCTGCCGATCAAACTTTCTGGTTTTTTAAAGAGAAAAATCCGATCGAGGTCTACAAAGTGAGCGGGCTGTTGCGTAACGATGAATTACACATCAGCAAAGACCAGACATTACAGCAGCAGTTTAATTTAGATGATGTTTCTGGCGCAGATTTTAACCCACAAAAAAATAGCTTGTTGGTGTTGTCTCATGAATCACGCGCACTCCAGGAAGTAACCGTAACAGGAGACGTGATCGGCGAAATGTCGTTAACCAAAGGCAAGTATGGCCTTTCACATAACATCAAACAGGCCGAAGGGGTTGCGATGGATGCCTCTGGTAATATTTATATCGTTAGCGAACCAAATCATTTTTATCGCTTTACCCCTAAATAATCACATTAACAGGCTGGCATGTTTCACTTTTTTGTTATTAACTTGTTAATTACAAAAAATACAAACAAGGTTAAACATGCCCCCGTCCTCGCATCCCGTAGAACGCTTTTCTTTCAGCACCGCGCTTTTCGGGATGCTGGTTCTGACCTTAGGTATGGGATTAGGTCGCTTCCTTTATACACCTATGTTGCCCGTCATGATGGCGGAAGGGGCGTTTTCATTTAGCCAGCTCTCGTGGATTGCCAGCGGCAACTATGCGGGGTATCTGGCTGGCAGTCTGCTATTTTCGTTTGGCGCATTTCACCAGCCGTCGCGCCTGCGCCCATTTCTGTTGGCTTCTGCCCTGGCGAGCGGATTGTTGATCCTCGCAATGGCATGGTTGCCGTCATTTATCCTGGTGTTATTGATTCGCTTCCTGGCGGGTGTCGCCAGCGCTGGAATGCTGATTTTTGGTTCGACGCTGATTATGCAGCACACGCGCCATCCTTTTGTGCTGGCAGCTTTGTTTTCTGGCGTTGGCATTGGCATCGCGCTAGGCAATGAATATGTTCTGGCAGGCCTGCATTTTGCCCTCTCCTCGCAAACGTTATGGCAAGGCGCTGGGGTGCTTTCTGGCATGATGCTGATTGCACTTACGCTTTTAATGCCCTCGAAAAAACACACCGTCGCGCCAACGCCATTGGCAAAAACGGAGCAACAGATAATGAGCTGGTGGTTACTGGCTATTCTGTACGGCCTGGCGGGATTTGGTTATATCATCGTCGCGACTTACCTGCCGCTCATGGCGAAAGATGCAGGCTCACCATTGTTAACCGCCCATCTCTGGACGTTAGTCGGCTTATCAATTGTGCCTGGTTGTTTTGGCTGGCTATGGGCAGCAAAACGTTGGGGAGCATTACCCTGCCTGACGGCGAATTTACTGGTGCAGGCTGTCTGTGTGCTGCTTACTCTCGCCAGCGACTCGCCTCTCTTGCTTATCATCAGTAGTATCGGTTTTGGCGGTACCTTTATGGGCACGACATCTCTGGTGATGACTATCGCCCGCCAACTGAGCGTACCGGGAAATCTCAATCTTTTAGGCTTTGTGACGCTCATTTACGGCATTGGGCAAATCCTCGGCCCGGCGCTGACCAGTATGCTCGGCAATGGAACATCGGCGCTTGCCAGCGCCACTCTCTGCGGCGCGGCGGCGTTGTTTATTGCTGCGCTTATCAGCACAGTGCAATTATTTAAGCTACAAGTGGTCACTTCATGAGGGCTGTTTCCCTTACCACTCAAGAAACTCAACCTCAACCATTGATGTCAGCCAGACCCCGTTTTCCGCTTGCCAGAAAGGGATCCCTCGTTTCGCCATTTCCTGTGCTTTGACGGTTAAGATAACCGGCGAACCGTGTCTTGCCCCAACTTTGCGGGCCGTTGCTTCATCAGCAGAGAGATGCACATGATGACGCTCCCCTGCAATCAGCCCCTGTTTTTTTATCGCCTCAAGAAAACGGCTTGCCGTACCGTGGTAGAGAAATTGTGGCGGTGTTTTTTCGATGAAGGCAATGGCGACCTGCGAAGTCGAATGCCCCTGAACGGCGCGAATACACGTACCATCACTGGAATAACTAAAGCGCTTCTTATCGCTGGTGGCGACCACAGTATCCAGTAATGCGCGGGTTAACCGCTTGCCAGCTTTTTGTGCACAGAGTATGAGCTTATCGATATCCGCCCATCCTTCACGGTCCAGCACGATGCCAATCGCCTCCGGTTTATGTCGGAGGACAAAACTTAAAAACTTGCTCGTCTCTGCCAGCTCTTTGTCGTTGTATTTTGCCATTTTGCATTCGTCCTTGTATTCGCCGCCTTTACTCACCAGCTGTTATTGTCACTGTGTTTATGAATTTTCTGCAACTCAATCCTTACAGGAAGGTTCTCCGCGCAGCGTAATTTTTCCACGTAGCCGCCACAAGCATACATAATGGGGATTGTTATGGCACAACAAGGGGATGCTGTAGCTGGCGTGTTAACCGAGCATGATGTCACCGTTTTACTGCCCGCGATGTATTTAATAGGCAACCCGGTGCAAAATGTCGGTCGCTGCATGGAGACAGCTAAAGTGAATGCCAAAGGCTACCCGCATATCATTGCCGTCGGCGTGATTAACGCGTTGCTGTCAAACCTGGTTATGCAGCTTATTATTTAACAAGGAGTTACCATGATTGATTATTCCGCAGCCGGTTTTACCCTGCTGCAGGGAGCGCATTTATATGCGCCGGAAGATCGAGGAATTTGCGATGTCCTCGTCGCTAACGGCAAGATTATCGCCGTTGCCAGCAACATCCCTTCTGACATCGTACCGGACTGCACGGTTGTCGATCTCAGCGGGCAGATCCTCTGCCCCGGTTTTATTGATCAACACGTCCATTTGATTGGCGGCGGCGGCGAAGCAGGCCCCACTACACGCACGCCGGAAGTCGCGCTTAGTCGTCTGACAGAAGCGGGCGTCACGTCAGTGGTTGGTCTGCTCGGCACCGACTCTATCTCTCGCCACCCGGAATCCTTACTCGCCAAGACTCGTGCGCTCAATGAAGAAGGCATTAGCGCCTGGATGCTGACCGGTGCTTATCATGTTCCTTCCCGTACCATTACAGGCTCGGTGGAAAAAGATGTGGCGATTATCGATCGCGTGATTGGCGTGAAATGTGCCATCTCAGACCACCGCTCGGCCGCGCCGGACGTTTATCACCTGGCCAATATGGCGGCGGAATCCCGCGTTGGAGGTTTGCTCGGCGGTAAACCTGGCGTCACCGTGTTCCACATGGGCGACAGCAAAAAGGCGTTACAGCCTATCTATGACCTGCTGGAAAACTGCGACGTCCCCATCAGCAAGTTGCTGCCGACCCACGTTAACCGCAACGTTCCGTTGTTTGAGCAGGCGCTGGAGTTCGCGCGCAAAGGCGGCACCATCGATATCACCAGCAGCATTGACGAACCGGTCGCCCCTGCCGAAGGTATTGCCCGCGCCGTTCAGGCGGGTATTCCGCTGGCTCGCGTTACCCTTAGCTCCGACGGCAACGGCAGTCAGCCGTTCTTTGACGATGAAGGGAATTTAACGCATATCGGTGTTGCGGGTTTTGAGACGTTGCTGGAAACCGTGCAAGTGTTGGTTAAAGACTATGGCTTTAGTATCAGCGATGCTCTGCGTCCACTCACCAGTAGCGTCGCTGGTTTCCTCAACCTGACCGGTAAAGGCGAAATTCTGCCGGGCAATGACGCGGATCTGTTAGTGATGACACCGCAGTTGCGTATTGAGCAGGTATACGCTCGCGGCAAACTGATGGTCAAAGACGGCAAAGCGTGTGTGAAAGGGACGTTTGAAACTGCATAAGCAGTTCCGAACGCTTGAACAGGCGACTGGCGTTGAGCTGTTTAATCGCCAAAGGCAACGCTACAACTCCTGTGTGGGGCGATTTATTAACCGCCCCCTGACATGCCACTGCGAGTTACGTTTCAGCACTTTTTGGCTCTTCATGGGCCAATTATTCAAGCAAGTTGCCTTCGGCAGCTGTGGAATATCTGGCTACCGGAGTACGCCATACAACAAGAAATTCGCAGCGGGTAGCTCATTGTCCTGAATCGGGACGAATTAGTTATCCCGCATTCCGGATGAATCCCGTTGCAGAGCGTTTCTGGCGTGAACTGCGTGGGCTAAAGATTGAACCTGGCTGAAAGTCCCGGTATTGAACTATGCCAGCTCCCCTTCTGCCAGACCAGGTCAAACGTTAGCGGCTCATCATCGTGGTACAGCATCATCTCCAGACTAATGACCAACTCGTGGCAATAGACTGCTTTCAGATTGACCTGCAATGCCGCAATACGTGGCTCATGAAATAAAAGCGCGGAACGTAACTGGCGGCAATACCAACTCTGGAGAAGCTTGTCGCTCTGATTATGCCCTTGCCACTCAGGCATGCCTGAAACAAGTAATATTGGTAGCGGTGAATGGGGAGAACTAAAAAGTTGAAAGAGATCCCGACATACGGAATCACGCAGCGATAACGTATTGTTCCCTGTACTTTCAGGTAATACCGTCTGAACTGATTGGCGCATCATTTTGCGCACTCCTGACGTTTAGTGGCATCTGTATCCTGCCCTGGCTGCTGGACACCACTGGGTTGATGCTCATATTCCATAATCATTCCTTTATGCTCATTGCGTCCCTGGCACTTTCATAAGGGATTTATAAGATCCGCCAAAGATAAAACACTGTACAGAAAAGAATATCCACTGACTTTTTATTTAAAAAGGTATCATTTGACAAAAGTCATTAAACATAACGGAAATACGTTAACATATTCTGATTATTCCGAATAATTTCTCAGCGTTAAACTGATATATAATTATTCCAAAACAATATATCGTACGTAATGATTAAATTACGCATAATATATTCTGCAGAACATAATTAATTATTCAGGGAACATACATAGTGCAAAGCGGTTCAACTTTGCACCAGAAATGAGGGATCAGGCGTCCACTTTATCCAACGGCCACGAATCAAACAGATAACCATCGAAATAGATGTCATCAACATTAGAGAACTCCAGCAAGCGCTGCTTCACATTCTCCAGATGCTGCCACATCGCCAGTTTTGCCGCGCGGGCATCTTTCTTGATTAACGCAGCCAGGATTTGTTTGTGATCGTCCAACCACTCTTTGCGGTATAAGCTGTCATCGAGATGGCTATGTAACTGGATCCACATTGGATTATTTTCCCGCCACTCCCAAGACTGACGGAACAGTTCCACCAGCATGCTGTTATGCGTGGCTTCAGCAATAGCGAGGTGGAACTGCATGTCGCCGCTTTCGCTACTACCCGGCGCGCTGGAAGCCAGTTCACGCTCTTCCAGTTGCAATGCCTGACGCATTTTAACGATGTCTTCGCGGGTAGCCTGCAAAGCGGCAAACTCGGCGATGTTACTTTCCAGCAACTGGCGCGCCTGTAACAGCTCAAAAGGACCGGCGTCATTGCAGACGTTGGCCTCTGTGCTCTCTGCATTGTGGCTGGGTAAACTGTCGAGCACATAAATACCGGCACCACGTCGTACTTCTACCAGCCCTTTGATCTCCAGCATGATCAGTGCCTCACGCACCACCGTGCGGGTGACATCCAGCATTTCTGCGATTTCACGCTCCGGCGGTAGCCGTTCGCCAGGATTGTACGGCGTCTTAAGGATCAGATCGCGGATCATCGCCCCAACTTCCTGGTAAGGTCTTTGCGCAGAGGTGGCAGATTTCATGATGTTGTGTCCGTTAGATGCGATTAATCAAATTATTGCCGGATGCGGCGTGAACGCCTTATTCGGCCTACAAAGAGTGCGTATTCAATAAATTGCGATTGATCCGTAGGCCCGCCAGGCTTACTTACCGGGCAATTTTACGTTGACCGTTAATTTCAAACTATACCATTAGCACTGGAAGTTGGCACGTACAGGTGGGCAAAAAACGAAAACTGGTCAACCAAATATGTTTTTGATTGACCAGTGAGTCTGTAGGGTAATCAGTCAGTTACAGTGCAGCCACACACTCACGCGCGCCGCGCTCGCACAGCTGCTGATATGCCGCAGTCACCGCGCCAACAAAGTCTGCATTTTGCGGCAGATCATCGGCAAAGATACCGCTCAGGCCCAGCAACGCTTTCACGCGGTCTGCGCCCTGATACTGCGCATTGATCTTCTGGAACTCGGCCAGCATCGGGTCTACCACGTCGATAGCATTACCCTGCTCATCCACGCCCTGGGTGTAACGCATCCAGCCCGCTACGCCAAGCGCCAGGTGACGCCAGCTACCGCCGTTTTGCAGGTGTAAACGCACCGGATCCAGCAAACGCTGCGGTAACTTCTGGCTGCCGTCCATCGCAATCTGCCAGGTACGGTGACGCAGAGACGGGTTGCTGAAACGCTCGATCAGCAGCGTCGCATAGGCGTTCAGATCCGTCCCTTCCGGCATCGACAGCGTTGGCGCTTGTTCCTGCATCATCAGGGCAAAGGCCGCTTTGCGATAATCCGGGTTAGTCATGGTGTCGGCAATGGTTTCATAACCGCCGAGGTAACCGAGGTACGCCAGGAAAGAGTGGCTGCCGTTAAGCATACGCAGTTTCATCATTTCGAACGGTACAACATCCGCAACAAACTGCGCGCCGACTTTATCCCAGTCCGGACGACCATTAACGAAGTTATCTTCAATGACCCACTGACGGAATGGTTCGCAGGCAATGGCACACGGGTCATAAACGCCCAGCTGGTCAGCAATTTCCTGCAACGTTTCAGGCGTCGCCGCCGGAACGATACGGTCAACCATGGTGCACGGGAAGGTGACGTTCTCTTCAATCCATTCCGCCAGTTGCGGGTCACGCGCCTGAGCCAGCCCCAGAACGGCAACTTTCGCCACATGACCATTTTCACGCACGTTATCACAGGACATCACCGTAAACGCTTTCAGCCCTTTTTCACGACGCAGACGCAGGGCTTCTACGATGTAACCAATTGCGGACTTCGGCGCAGTCGGGTTTTCCAGATCGTGCTTGATCAGCGGGTTATTGAGATCCAGCTGACCGCTCGCCGCATCGGCACAGTAGCCTTTTTCCGTGACCGTCAGGGAGACAATCGCCGTCTGCGGACGCGCCATCGCGTTGAGAATACCTTCGCAACCGTCGATTTCCGGGTGCAGCGCTTCTTTCATCGAACCGATAATTTTCAGCTCGGTGCTTTCCGCGCCTTTTTCCGCCACGGTGTACAGCAGCTGCTGTTTTTTCAGGTTTTCGATCAGCACGCGGTCGTTGCCTGGCATCAGGTTAACTTCGCAGATACCCCAGTCGCTATCGGTGCTTTCCAGCAGGTGATGGGTATACAGCGCCTGGTGCGCGCGGTGAAACGCCCCGCAACCGAGATGCACAATGCGTGATTCCAGACGAGAATGATCCCATGACGGGCGGGCAACCGGCAGATTGCTGTCAACAATAGTAGTCATCGTAAACTCCAGAATCCGTCTTCAGAGAGTGACGGCAAGGAAGAAGGAACCGGCACGGCGCGCAGCCATGCCGGTGGATATTAACGGCTAAAGAAAGCGCGCTGGATCGCCAGTTCGACACCGCGAACTTCGGCCAGGCCTTTCAGACGACCAATCGCGGAGTAACCTGGGTTGGTTTTCTTCTTCAGGTCGTCCAGCATCTGGTGACCGTGGTCCGGACGCATCGGGATCAGGTCTTCTTTGCCTTCCGCTTTACGACGGTGTTCTTCTTCAACAATCGCTTTCACCACTTCGTACATATCAACGTCACCGTTCAGGTGCGCCGCTTCGTGGAAGGTTTTCGGGTTATCTTCACGCATGGTGGAGCGCAGATGGGTGAAGTAAATACGCGGACCGAACTGCTTGATCATATCAACCAGATCGTTGTCAGCACGCACGCCGTAGGAACCGGTGCACATGGTGAAACCGTTCGCCATGCTGTTTACGGTATCAACCATCCACTGCATATCTTCAATGGTGGAAACAATGCGCGGCAGGCCGAGGATCGGGCGCGGCGGATCGTCCGGGTGAACAGCCATACGCACGCCAACTTCTTCGGCAACTGGAATAATCGCTTTCAGGAAGACGGCAAAGTTTTCGCGCAGCTTCGCTTTATCTATATCTTTGTACAGCTCCAGGTGCTTACGGAACTGGTCGAGGGTATAACCTTCTTCCGCGCCCGGCAGACCGGCGATGATGTTACGGGTCAGACGCGCTTTGTCTTCGTCGCTCATGGTAGCGAAGCGTTCAGCTGCCTGAGCAATTTCTTCTTCGGTGTAATCCGCTTCCGCGCCTGGACGCTTCAGGATGTGCATTTCGAATGCAGCGAATTCGATCTGGTCGAAGCGCAGAGCTTTGGAGCCGTCTGGCAGCACGTATTCAAGGTCAGTACGGGTCCAGTCGAGCACCGGCATGAAGTTATAGCACACGGTGCGGATACCGCACTGCGCCAGGTTGCGCAGGGTCTGCTGATAGTTAGCGATCCACTGCTCATAGTTGCCAGTGTGGGTTTTGATATCTTCGTGAATTGGCACGCTTTCCACGACAGACCACACCAGACCTGCGTCTTCAACGATAGCCTTGCGTTTGAGGATCTCTTCAACGGACCATACTTCGCCGTTCGGGATATGGTGCAGCGCGGTAACCACGCCAGTTGCGCCCGCCTGACGGACATCAGCTAAAGAAACCGGATCGTTAGGGCCGTACCAGCGCCAGGTCTGTTCCATGTTTATTCCTCTTTCACGTAGTGGGTTCAACAGCGAAGAGACGCGGAACCCCGGAGTTGTTTAGGTATCCGAAAGAACGACCAGACCGCAGCCGTGGCGTTGCATCGGATGAGATGGCGTATAAGTTCTACCTTTTGGTAATACATGTCAACCTGAAATCTAAAATTGGTTAACCACATCACAAGAAATCTACTCTCCTGCCGATTGACGCAAATGACAACAAAGGAGGATCGGCGGTTAGTGATCGAGGGATGTGACATTCATCGCAATAATGGTTGACCAATTTACATAACGTGTCGTCCAACATAACAATGGATTAACCTGGAGAGGTAAAATGTTATTGGTTTCTCGGCAATTGTAGTGGTGATGCTGACGGCGTGCTGAAGCACACTGACTGTAAAACGCCTTATATCAGGCAGATGCTTCTCTCTTAACCTGCTCCCCATTGCATAAGTTGTGACCGACACAACAAAACTGACGTTGTTGCGAAGATTGCTATTTAGTTTTGGTATAAAAGGTATATAGGCACATGGTGCGACATTTGAATTCCAGCGAGCAGGAGTAATTCACAATGAATAAAACAATAACGGCGCTTGCTATCATGATGGCATCATTTGCCGCGAACGCGTCTGTATTACCGGAAATTCCAGTACCATTTAAAAGTGGTACTGGTGCAATTGATAACAACACTGTCTACATCGGTTTAGGTAGTGCAGGAACAGCATGGTATAAGCTGGACACACAGGCCAAAGATAAAAAATGGACAGCTCTGGCTGAATTCCCCGGCGGCGCGAGAGATCAAGCAACGTCCGCATTTATTGATGGTGGTTTGTATGTATTTGGCGGTATTGGCAAAAATCAACAAGGTTTAACCAGGGTGTTCAGCGATGTGTACAAATATAGCCCAGCAACTAATACCTGGATTAAATTGATGTCACACGCGCCAATGGGCATGGCGGGTCATGTGACTTTTGTACACAACGGCAAGGCTTATGTTACTGGCGGTGTTAACCAAAATATCTTCAATGGCTATTTTGAAGATCTCAACGAGGCTGGAAAAGATTCAAAAACTATAGATAAAATCAACGCCCGCTATTTCGATAAAAAAGCAGAAGATTATTTCTTCAATAAGTTTCTTTTGTCTTTTGATCCCTTTACACAGCAATGGAGTTACGCTGGCGAATCGCCCTGGTACGGTACGGCTGGTGCGACGGTTGTGAATAAAGGTGATAAAACCTGGCTTATTAATGGCGAAATAAAGCCTGGACTGCGGACAGATGCCGTATTTGAACTTGATCTTACCGGCAATAACGTAAAATGGAATAAGCTTCCTCCCGTCTCATCACCAGATGGCGTCGCTGGCGGTTTTGCAGGTATTAGCAATGACTCTCTTATATTTGCCGGAGGTACCGGATTTAAAGGCTCGCGCGAAAATTACCAGAACGGTAAGAACTATGCGCATGAAGGCCTGAAAAAATCGTATAGTGCTGATATTTATCTGTGGCATAACGGGAAATGGGAGAAATCTGGCGAACTGTCGCAAGGTCGAGCCTACGGAGTATCATTGCCCTGGAATAATAGTCTATTGATTATTGGCGGTGAAATTGCGGGTGGTAAAGCTGTTGCGGATTCAGTGTTGCTCTCAGTGAGAGATAATAAAGTTACTGTGCAAAACTAACTTTTCTGGGTTTCCATTGCCTGAAAATAAAGATGTTGTTCATCCTGGAATAAAACGGCTAGCGCGGTTTGCGCAGATACATCCTGCGCCCGCCATATCACTTTAAAAGAGAACTGACAAACGCGCCTGATGAAAATCCAAATAATTTGAGCAAGGGATATAACGGTTCAGCGTACCGAATGCCTGAGAACAAGACGACGGCGCTACGAAGCCGTCATTTCAGTCGGGGGATGATTGTAGACAAATTTGTTGACGCTATTTTGCAGTTTTGGCGCGAAAGATGAGCGTTCATTAATTTGATTTATTTGCATCCATCAACGCTTTTAACTCCTCCGGTGTAAATGGTGGTTTGCGTCGGTGCAGCATCGCATGGCAATTAGGGCAAACAGGAAGCAAAAAAACAAATGAGATCAAGGTAATATATCTTCGCTTGCAGGCTTGAACAGCAGAAAATTTGCGAGCATGATCGCAATTATTTCACTGCCAGGGATATCAATGGCTTCCAGTAAATCGCTACAGCAGGCAATTGCCAACATAAAAATCTGGCACAAGGGTGAACAGCGCGCGCCGCATAAACCATTGTTACTGCTATACGTATTAGCGGAATACCTGAATGGACATCCGCGCCTTTTCGATTATGGTTCGGAAATCTACGAACCTCTGCACAGTTTACTGGAACGTTTTGGGCCACAGCGTTCACAGTACCGACCTGATATGCCGTTCTGGCGATTACAAGGCGACGGATTCTGGCAATTACACAATGCCGGGCTTTGCTCAACAGCAGGGAGCAGCCGACAACCGCCAGTGAAGGAACTGACCGAACACCGCGTTGCAGGCGGTTTCGATGAACAGCACTACGCCCTGGTAACCGGCAATAAAAAACTCATCAATACCCTGGCGCAACAGATACTCGAAGCGCATTTTACCGAGAGTATTCAGGAGGAAATTGCTGACGAATTGGGTTTTGACCTCCAGCAAATCCGTAAACAGCGCGACCCGTTATTTCGCAAAAATGTATTACGCGCCTATAACTACCAGTGCGCGATATGTGGCTTTAATATGCGCCACGATGACACTACCGTCGCGCTGGAAGCGGCGCATATAAAATGGAAACAGCACGGCGGTCCTTGTGAAATTCCTAATGGCCTGGCGCTTTGCGCAATTCACCATAAAGCCTTTGATAAAGGATCGATTGGCCTTGATGAAAATATGCGGGTACTGGTATCGAATGCGGTAAATGGCGGAGGGATCGTTGAGAAACTATTCTGGGATTTTGACGGGAAAACTATTGCGTTGCCGCAGGTGCGTAAAAATTACCCTTTTGAGGGGTTTGTGGAGTGGCATCGGAAAGAGGTTTTTAGGGGGTGAGGTAATACTTATTTTGCTGATTTAACGTCTCTATCTGATTCAATTCGGCATCATGAACAGCCATGATATGCTTAATACGGGGCGAAGAAATTAGACCGTTATGATCGGTTTAGATTTCCGTTATTACTTGCATTCGCTTTCATTCCTAAAAGCCCCTGCCGTTAATGCCTGGCGCATTACGCAAAGGAGAATGATTAGTAAACAATAAGAGTGAAAATCAGGAAGGCGACTCGCAATAAATCTGAAAGTCGCTTTCACATTGTTAAAATATATCCTTTACCACGCCTGTGTTGTGAACTGTTCATCACACTTATAGCTGACGTTGATCCAGACTGCTATATATCGCCTTTATTTCATTTTTTACGCCTTCGCCACGGTACACCAAAGACGTATCGTATCGTTGATATTTATCTTCTCGCGCAGCACTGAACCAGTTAAAAGATCCAACGCACAGCAACTCCTCATCTCTAATCACAATTTTGCTGTGAACGCGATTCACCAATTTTGTAGCAATGCCCATATTATTGAGCTTTTCGACTGCACCATTTAGAAGATGCAGTTTCTCCTGGCGCTTATCATCATCGATATGCGCAATATTGCAGTTTTTATCCGTTACCACGGTAATATCAATACCTCGGGAGCGGGCCAGAGCCATTGACGTCAGAAACCCCGTTTGCTCCACTTTTTGCCAGGATAACCATGGGGAAATAATCGTGATCTTCTGTTGAGCTGCGGCCAGAGCATTATTCAAGAATTCATCATGCTGCTCCACACCATGCAACGTTGAAATTTGTGTCTGTGCGGAAATTAAATCCTGTCGTTTCTGAAACTCAAATTGCAACGCATTATTATCTGAAGCAAACAGAAATTTTGCCAATAACCCTCGCGGCGAAGATGCGGGCTGCATCTCAATAAGGTCCATATCGCCAAAGACCAGAAAACTATCCTTAGCGCGTGAGACAGCAACATTGAGGATACTGCTGTTGCTATCAAGAAACCTGCCATCTTCATGTTTTGAGTAGACTGGGGAAAAGAGAACAATCGCCCTTTCCGCACCCTGCAAGGAGTGCACAGTCCCCACTGTTAGTGAGCCCTCTTCGTCTTTGTCATTAATCTCCAGCTTACGCAATGACGTTTTGATGGCATTAACCTGCGCCGAAAATGGCGTCACAACACCAACAACTTTGTACAGAGGTTCCCCGTAATGGCGCTCTATATCATCCTTATGTGTCGCCAGCCATGCTGCTATTGTTTCAGCTTCAAGAGGGTTATAACGGCTCCCCCCATTTGGCTTCATGCCTCGGCCATCAATATGCAGATATCCCATTGCGGGAAAAATCGTCCCTTTTTCCATCCCTCTTTTAGGCTGCAACTTACCGTTATAGCAAAGTGAGTTACAGTAGCCGATGATGTTATTGAAACAGCGACGATGCTCATACAGATACATTCCGCGCTCGAACTTGGGATCATACTGGTAGCGGGAGTTGAACTGGGCAACCTGCATTACGCTGCCAGATGCTGCACTTTTTCCAGCCCCACACACATGGGAATATGTATTTATTAACTCTTCCTGAGTGCCACCAGAAAGAATATTCTCCTCAAGCATATTGCCCATATCAGTAACGGGTAGACAATTCCAGATTGGAGCTATGATCTTGACCCGCTATCT